>JBEKQG010000140.1:0-8510 GCA_049519955.1 Terriglobales bacterium | reverse complement strand
GCCGCGACGCTTCTTCGCCGACCGCCTTAATGCTCAATCCGACTTTCTTCTCTTCCTGATTCATCTTGACAATCTTGAAGTCGAACTCAGAGCCAGGTTCCAAGTGCATGGGCTGTCCGTTCCCGTCGACCGCTTCCGAGTTATGGCAGAGACCTTCGATGCCTTGGGCAATCTCGACAAATGCGCCGAAGTTGGCCACGCGCAGGGTCTTACCATGCACGATGTCGCCGATGCGGTGCTGCGCGAAGAACGCTTCCCAAACGTCGGGCTGCATTTGTTTCACGCCCAGTGAAAGCCGCCGCTTGTCCGGTTCAATGGCCAGGATGATGGCCTTGACCTTGTCGCCTTTCTTCAACACCTCGGAAGGATGCTTCACGCGCGTCGTCCAACTCAGGTTGCTGACGTGCACCAGGCCGTCGATTCCGTCTTCGATTTCAATGAAAGCGCCGAATTCCGTCAGGTTGCGCACACGCCCCTCGACCGTCGCTCCCACCGGATACTTGTCGTGCAGCGTATCCCAAGGGTTGGAGGCGAGTTGCCTCATGCCCAGCGAAATGCGACGCTCCGTCGGGTTCACGCTCAGCACCACGCAATCCACCTCGTCGTGCACGTTGACCAGCTTCGAGGGGTGCTTCATGCGTTTCGACCACGTCATCTCGCTGACATGGACCAGCCCCTCAATGCCCTGCTCCAGTTCCACGAAGGCCCCGTAATCGGTGACGCTGATGGCGCGTCCGTGAACGTGTGCCCCCACCGGATACCGGTGCTCGGCATCCAGCCAGGGATCGGGCGTGAGTTGCTTGAAGCCGAGCGACACGCGCTGCTTGTCTTTGTCGTACTTCAGCACCTTTACCTGGATCTGGTCGCCCACATTGACCAGGTCGCGCGGGTGGGTCAGGCGTCCCCACGACATATCCGTTATGTGCAGCAGGCCGTCGAGTCCGCCCATATCTACAAACGCGCCATATTCGGTCAGATTCTTGACAATGCCGGTGAGGATGCTGCCTTCTTCCAGGTGCTCCAGCGTCTTGCCCCGCTTTTGGTTCTGTTCTTCTTCCAGCAGCTGTTTGCGCGACACCACAATGTTCCCGCGCTTCTTGTTCAGCTTGATGATGGCGACTTCCATCGTCTGGCCCTTCATGCCATCCAGATTGCGGATGGGACGCAGGTCCACTTGCGAGCCCGGCAGGAAGGCGTGCGCGCCCTGTATGTCGAGCGTCAGTCCGCCCTTGATGCGCTCCACGACGATGCCCTGGATCGGCTTCTTTTCGTTATAGGCGCGCTCAATCTCGTCCCACGAGCGCAGCCGCTGCGCCTTCAGGTGCGACAGGTTGACGTAGCCCTCTTCGGTTTGGCCCTTCTCCCGCAATACGTCGATCTCGTCGCCGGGCTGGAACTTGGGCTTACCCTCGTGATCGAGTATCTCCGTCAGCGGCGCCATGCCCTCGGATTTTGTCCCGATATCCACGACCACATGGGTCGCCGTCAGCTTCACCACCGTGCCTTTGATGACGTGGTCGTCACCCACCGCTTCCTCGGTCTCGGTCTCGAAGTTATGGAGCGCGGCGGCGAAATCGTCGCTGCTCGCCGCGGCAAATTCGGCGGCGGTATTTTCCGCAGCGCTGCCGGTAGCCGCAACCTCTCCAGCGATTGAACTCTCAGCAGACTCGCTCGGAGGCGCACCAATCTCGATGCCGCACTCTTCAGCAGTGTGGCTTTCCGCAGTGCTCGCTTCAGGAGTGTTGTCCTCAGGCGCAACACTTTGCGGAGTCTCCGCTTGAGGCTCGTCGTTCTGAGCAGCGTCAGGGGCGGAAGCCTCTGCTTCCGCGGGTGAGGGTTGTGCTTGCTCGGGATCGTCCATTACGGCCGAGCCGCCGGTTTCAGTGTCGTTGGCAGATGTCATGGCTTCAAGACTGGATTCAAGATTGCGGGCGGTACTGTCGTCGAACAAGTTCATTACCTCTTTGTGGACGCGCGTTCGCGCGCGGCGTGCGGGACGTGGCATTGCGGACTGCTGGCGTGGTCTTTAGGTTACGTTGAGGCCGACCTGGCGGACGGCCCTGGGACAATTCCAGCTGGTTCGAAACCGCGTCCAAAAGGGACTCTCCGACTATAGCAACCTCTCCAGAGCAGTGTCAAACGCGAAAAACGCGGGGTGCCGTCCAGTGGAGGTGGAAACCGAAATCCTGATCAACTTCACCCTAAGTGAGAGCTAAGGCCCTCACGCGCCAGCCGCTTCTGTGCCGCCCAGCGGCAGGAAATATTGCGTGCCCTTGATCGGCGCCGAGACTTTCCTCAGCAGTTCTTGCAGATCTTCATTGCGGTCCACGAAGTCGATCTCCGAGGTGTTCACGATCAGCAGGTCCGACTGCGTGTAGTGAAAGAAAAAATGTTCGTAGGCCTTCACCACTTCCATCAGGTAATCCTCGCTGATGGCCTTTTCGCCGGCTGCGTTCCTTTTCTTCAGCCGCTTCTTCAGCACTTCCGGCGTGGCCTGCAAATAAATGACCAGGTCGGGCGTGGGCAGTTGTTCGCGGAAATAATTGAAGTAGCGATTGTAGGTATCCAGTTCCTGATCGTTCAGGTTGAGGCAGGCGAAGAGCTTGTCTTTCTCAAAAATATAATCGGAAACCACCGTCTTATTTGACCGCGGGCCCAGATCGAGCGCGCGCAGTTGCTCGAAGCGCCGCACCAGAAATGCGAACTGCGCCTGGAACGCCGCGCCCCGCTCGCCCTCGTAAAACGCCTTCAGAAACGGATTGTCTTCCGGCTCGATGACGCGCTGCGCCGCCAACCGCTCGCCCAGCACCCGCGCCAGCGTACTTTTCCCAACTCGTATGGGACCCTCGACCGCAATGTATCGGGGAAGTTCGAAAAGCTTGGCCATGGATTATCGTCAATGGATTGTCGTCAGAAGAATATCCTGCTTCGCCGCCGGACGCAATGTGGAAGAGCAGTCGCCGGTCGTTTGTCGTTGGTCGCTCGGGATTCGCCGGTGTTTCGAATGGACAGCTTCCCGCGATCGCCAAAAAAACGTTTTCCCCAACGACCAACGACGAACGACCAACGACTAGCAGCCAACGATCAACGACTAGCGACCAACGACCGCTTACCAGATAGAATCTCCTCATGCTCCCCGCTCTGCTTGGACTCGCCACGGCCGCTGCCGCCGCTTCCGCGGCGGGCTATCAGTCCATGGCGCCAACCGGCCAGTGGTATGGACGGACGTTTTCTGGCGGGACGCGCGGCAGCAAGCAAATCGCCCTGACCTACGACGACGGCCCGAACGATCCACACACCCTGCGCTTGCTTGATGTCCTGGCCAAACACAATGTCCGCGCGACGTTCTTCATGATCGGCCGCCACGTCCAGCAGCGCCCCGATATCGCCCGAGCCGTGGCCGAGGCTGGGCACGTCATCGGCAATCACACCTTCACGCACCCGTTGCTAACTTTCCAATCGGAAGCGCAGACCCGCAAGCAGTTGGCCGATTGCCGTCAAGTTTTGCACGACGCCATCGGCGAGCATTCGAATCTATTTCGTCCGCCATATGGAGGGAGGCGTCCAGCAACGCTCAGGATCGCCCGCGAACTCGGTCTCGAAACGGTGATGTGGAACGTGACCGGCTACGACTGGACCGCTCCACCCGCCGCCGTAATCGAAAAGAAAGTCGCCCGCCAGATGCGCGGCGGCGACATAATCCTACTCCACGATGGCAGCCATCGCGCCCTAGGTGCAGATCGCGCCCAAACCGTGTTAGCAACCGACAACCTAATCCGCCACTATCGCGATCAGGGATACGACTTTGTGACGGCACTGGAGATGATAAAGGCTGTTAGCTTACCGCTATTCGCGAAAAGATAAAACCCTCACTTGCTGGAATCCTTGCGTTTCCAATCGGAGAAATAGGATCCGTTAAGCTCGTACATAACAAGCTCAGGACTATTGCGCGAGAGCACGGTGTTTCCTTTGCGAAACCCCATGAATGTGTTCTGTAGGAAATAGTATGCCTTGCCAGCCTCCATCTCAATTTCGAATCCGTTTGCGTTCTCCGACTGCGAGACCAGAAGGTACTTGCCCGGATCAAGATACGCGAAGCTGTAGGTTCCAAATTGATTCACCGCAATTACGCGATCATTGGCGTGCAGTTTGTATTGGTTTCCCATCCCGACATTTCGGGCCGCCAATGAAGGGCAAACAACGACAATCGTCGCCTTGTCGGGCTTTAACTCAGGAAGGGGATGATTTTTCTTGTCGATCTTCAGGGTATGTTTTGACCGCAAATCGGGTAGGCGTTTTCTATCAATCTCGCCGTCCTTTTCCTGTTCTCGAAATTCAGCGATGGTGACGCGCGAACCAAACAGACTTGTGGTTTTGCCGATTACCTGCTCGGACAATTCCTTTGGCATTTCCAAAAGGACCTGTTCGTTGTGGTCGCCATCCTTGTACTCCAAGTAAAACCAGTAGTCGTGGACATGACTACTCGCGATTGCCGTACTCGCGATTGCGCCGGGAAGACCGGCAGCGGCGGCGACTACGGCCAATGCGCCCGCACGCATATGGGTGGTGACCTCGAACACAACTCTGACGACATCGTCATATCCCACGTCGAATTTGTCGCCAGCGCGGCTTGTGTAAGCGAGTTTTCGGCCAGCGTCATTAAAAGTCAGAACGCCAACTTTGTCGACCAGCACTCGTTCATGAGGGCTCTTTTGACGATGAATCTTTATATGTTTAAAAGTGACTGTTTCTGCGGCCAGACAGAGTGTTCCTACACACATAAAACAGATAAGAACAACGAATCGCTTCATCTGAGGTTCCTTGTTGAACGTGGGCTGAATCGCATTGTAAATGATACAACCAAGTGCTCTGGGGTCATGGTCAGGAGCTACCTGCCAACAGACTATCGCGGATATTCCTACGACGCCGCAAACGCACGTTTCGCCGCCGCGATGGTCCGCTGCACGTCCTGCTCCGTGTGCGCCGCGCTCAAGAACGCCGCTTCAAATTGCGATGGGGGAAGGTAGATTCCATTTTCGATCATCACCCGGAAGAAACGCCCGAAGGCTTCCGTGTCGCACTTGGCGGCGGAAGTCCAATCCGTCACCGGCCCCTTCGCGAAGAACCAGGTAAACATCGATCCGACCCGGTTGTGGCACATCGTCACGCCTGCGTCCTGGGCTGCGGCAGCCACTCCCGCGACCAATTCACCGGCCAGCTTGTCGAGCTTCGCGTAGACATCTTTGTGCTCGCGTAAGTAGTTCAACGTTGAGCAACCTGCGGCCATCGCCAGCGGATTCCCCGATAGCGTTCCCGCCTGGTACACCGGGCCGAGCGGCGCAATCATATCCATAATCTCCGACGGCCCGCCGTAAGCGCCCACGGGCAACCCTCCGCCGATGATTTTGCCCATCGTGGTGAGATCGGGCTGGATACCGTAGAGTTCCTGTGCCCCGCCGTAAGCCAGGCGAAATCCGGTCATCACCTCGTCAAAAATCAGCAGCGACTTATCGCGTTGAGTTATTGCGCGTAGAGCTTCCAGGTATCCGTGCGCAGGAGGCACGCATCCCATGTTGCCCACGACCGGCTCGACGATGACGCAGGCAATCTGGCCCTTGAATTTTTCGAATGCCTGCTCAAGCGCGCCGATGTCGTTGTAGGGAAGCGCGAGCGTGTACTGAATGAATTCTTCCGGAACCCCCGCCGAGCCCGGTATCCCCAGCGTGGCAACGCCCGATCCCGCTTTCACCAGGAGCGCGTCGGAGTGCCCGTGATAGCAGCCTTCGAACTTCACAATATATTTGCGCTTCGTATACCCACGCGCGAGGCGGATAGCCGACATGGTCGCTTCGGTGCCTGAGCTGACGAAGCGGACTTTTTGCATGTGCGGAAACGCGGCAATCACCAGTTCGGCGAGGTCGGCTTCGGCGGGAGTGGACGCTCCAAAGCTCGTGCCACGGCGCGCCGCCGCGATCACGGCTTCGACGACCGTTGGCGCTGCGTGCCCCAGGATCAGCGGCCCCCACGAGCCGATGTAGTCCACATACTCGTTGCCGTCGGCGTCCCAAACGTGCGAGCCCTGCCCGCGCACGATATACAGCGGGTCGCCTCCCACCGCGCGGAAAGCGCGCACCGGCGAGTTCACGCCTCCCGGAATCAATTGTTCGGCGCGTTTCTGAAGCTTGCGCGATTGCTCTGTCTTGCGGGCCATCGTTCCTCCACAGCGACTCAGTCGGAGAGCCTCGGATACTCAAATCAATATAGCAGCGGGCCACGGCCCTGCGCCGCATCACACCGCTGGGTTTCCGGCGAGGATGCCGTCGATTGTGCGCAACTCCTCGTACGAAAATTTCAGATTCTTCAGCGCGGCCACGTTGTCGTCCACCTGCGACACTTTGCTCGCGCCCACCAGCGCGCTGCTGACGCGTGGAGTGCGCAACACCCACGCGATCGCCATCGCCGCCAGCGTTTGCCCTCGCTGCAAGGCAATTTCATTCAGCGCGCGGATCTTGGCGAGCTTGTCTTCTCCGATGTCTTTCTTCTTCAGAAAGAAATCGCGCGCCGCCCGCGAGTCGCCCGGAATTCCCTGCAGATAGCGGTCCGACAGCAATCCCTGCGCCAGCGGGCTGAAGACGATCGCTCCCACGCCTTCCTTCTCCAGTACGTCCAGCAAGCCCTTCTCCGGATCGCGTGCGAACATCGAATACTTCGGCTGATGAATCAGGCAGGGCGTTCCCAGTTCGCGCAGGATCTTCAGCGCCGCCGACGTCTGCTCGGCGTTGTAAGCGGAAATGCCCGCGTAAAGCGCGCGACCCGACCGCACCGCCGTGTCGAGCGCTCCCATCGATTCTTCCATCGGCGTCGCGGGATCGGGCCGGTGATGGTAGAAGATGTCGACATATTCAAGCCCCATGCGCTTCAGGCTCTGGTCCAGGCTGGCGAGCATATACTTGCGCGAGCCCATATTCCCGTAAGGTCCGGGCCACATGTCCCAACCCGCCTTGGTCGAAACGATCAGTTCGTCGCGGTGGGGAAGAAAATCCTTTTTCAGGACCTGCCCAAAAGTCTCTTCCGCCGATCCATACGGAGACCCGTAATTGTTGGCGAGATCGAAATGCGTGATGCCGAGATCGAACGCCCGGCGTAGCATGGCGCGCGAATTTTCGAAGCGATCCACGCCGCCGAAGTTCTGCCACAACCCCAGCGAGACTGCGGGAAGCTGAATGCCGCTGCGCCCCGAGCGGCGATATTGCATGGAGTCGTAACGCTTGTCGTCGGCAATGTACACGATGGCCTCCTCCACAAATTTCAGAGTGGCTTTATTCTACGAGGTCTGGCGTGATTTTCGTAACGGATCGAAGTTCGGTTCCGGCCCAAACTCATTAGCGACTCACGGTCAGCTCTTTCTTTTGAAAATGCGGATTTCGCGGCCCGGCCGGCGATGTTCGCGGGCTTCATCGCCCCAAAAATAGCGCGCTTCCGGATTCGCCAGATCAACCATTCCGGCTTCTTCGTAGCCCTTGGATACGTACTGATTCATCCAAGTGTGCAAGCCGGCGACTTGAGGGGTCCCGGGGCGGGCCAGCCAGGAAACCCGGATATCGACAAAAACCACGTAAGCAGGCCGGTTGGCTTCGACTTCCTGCATCATCTGCTTCTGCATGGCAGGCCAGTAAGCCTGGTCTTCCATCAGGCTGTAGGTGTAGATATAGCCACTGGCGGAATGGCGGTGCGCGTAGAAGTAGATCTCCGGCTCCGAGCCCAACACCATGATCGTGTCGGTCGGCGCCGTGTGCTGGCCCAGATACTCGGCGATCGGCACCGCTTCCAGGAATGGATTTGGAGAATAGAATAAGCGGCTTGTTTGAAGAGGGGTCAGCTCGAAGTACGGCCCGGCGTTACGGTGAATGTCAAGCACCCATGCGGCGGCAAACACTATCACTGGCAAGACGTAAAGCCAGCGCGAATCGTACTTCGCAGTGAGCCAGCGGACGGCGGAAGTAACCGCAACCGCAATCAAAATGGCAACCGCGGGCAGCATCAGGATGAAATAGTGCTGCCGGAAATAAAGACTGGGACACACTGCGGCGAAGGAAAACACCAGCAGCCCCAAGACAAACACGGCACGGCGGCGGACCGCGGAATTCCAAAACACCGTGGATACGCCCACGAGCGCGAGTATCCAGAGCCATGGGGTGAAGCTCAGTAGACCGAAGAATTTGCTGGGCAGCAATCTCAGCCCCTTGAGCAACGGCTCGCTGGTGGCGTACTGACGCGCATAGGTAAAGATCCAGAACCAGAAATTGTGGAACACGCCGGCCCGGTAAAGCAGCGCGCACGTCAGTGCGAATGGCAGCGCTCCCCCGAGCAAGAACATGCCCAGCCTTCTTGCCCACGGCGCCCAGTCGCGCGCATTCTTCGGCCACCACTGCGCGACCAGGTAGAAAAATGCAAATGCGCCCAGCAAAATCCCGGGCTGCTTCATCACAAAGGCGACGCCAAACGCCAGC
>JBEKQG010000139.1:0-8546 GCA_049519955.1 Terriglobales bacterium | reverse complement strand
TCACCGCGGTTGCCCAGCTTGGGCACGTCTTCTTTCAGGATGACTTCCATGAATGACTCCGTTTCGTGAGTAACCTGGTCATTAGTCGCTCGTCGTTGGTCGTTCGCAAACCTCGAACGGTCAATACGCTGTTGTTCCTGCCGTTAATTGCGGACGACTAACGACCGACGACGATTTTCAAACTACTGCGCGCGTCCAGCGAACGGCAGCAGGGCGATATTGCGCGCCTGCTTGATGGCCCGCGACAGACGGCGCTGGTGCGGCGTGCACACCCCGGTCAGGCGTCGCGGAGTGATCTTGCCGCTTTCCGCCACGAACCCCGCCAGCAGACGCA
This sequence comes from Terriglobales bacterium, assembly GCA_049519955.1. Lineage (GTDB taxonomy): Bacteria > Acidobacteriota > Terriglobia > Terriglobales > Acidobacteriaceae > Acidiflorens. The sequence continues at coordinate 8,212 of JBEKQG010000139.1, read as the reverse complement.
CATCCTTGTAATTGACCGCCTCGATTTTCTCGACGCAGAATTTGCAGACCTTCTTGCGCCGGAAGAATTTACGGCCGCCTTCGCGCGGACCGCCTGGGCCTCCGCCGGGCCGCGGACCGCGTGGCGGCCCACTGCGCTCGGGGCGATCGCCGCCGCTACGCTCCGGACGGCTCTCGCCGCCTGACGATGCGGCTGGTGCTTTTGTTTCTTCTGCCATAGTGCTCCTGCTTTCTAAGAATTCGTTGCTCGACGGGCGAAACGCCCGTCTTTCCCCTCATCGTCGTGCGAACGATCGTCACGCGGCCAACCCACGGCCAACTAAACTGGCGCCGAGGCCGGCGGTTCCGTCACCGCTTCTGTCACCGCTTCTGGCGCCGCCGCTGAGGGCGGCGTTACCGCGATTGCTGGCGCCGGAGCGGCGGCGGCCGGTTGCGCGCTGACTTTCTTTTTCGCGTCGCGGAGTTTTTTGACCTTGTCGAGCCGCTTCAGTTCTTCGTCCGTGCGCACGGTGAGGAACTTGATCACCGGCTCGGTCACGCGCAGGCGGCGTTCCACTTCGTGCACCGTTGCGCCGGCGGCTTCAATCAACATCAGCACAAAAATGCCATCGTTGAACTTGCCCACCCTGTATGCGAGACGCCGCTTGCCCCAGATCTCGCTCTTGACGGTTCCGCCCGCCGACGTCACCGAAGACTCCAGCGTGGAAATCAGCTTGTTCAGATCCTCGTCCACCATGTCGGGCCGGACGATGAACATCAATTCATAGGTACGATTCATTCGTCATCTCCAAACTCTCTTAATACCGTCGCTGGTCGTCAGTCGTTCGTCGTTCGGGATTCCTGTGGGCCGTTTTGCGTTTGCTAACGACCAACGACTACCGGCCAACGACCAACAACTACTGCTCTTCCCCCGATTCGTTCTTCCGATTGAACCGGTTCATCGCTGCCGCTGGTCCCTCTTTCAAAATCACCTCAACCGCCTGCGCTGCCGCGTCGAGCGTTTCGTCCACAATCTTGTCCTGCGCCCTGCGGAACGGCGTCAGCACATATTGCACGCTGTCCGTGACTTTGCGGTCGGGAGCGGTTCCCAGCCGAATCCGCAAAAATTCGTCCGTGCCCAGCGCGCCGAGGATGGACTCCATCCCGTTGTGCCCCGCCGAACTGCCCCGCTGCCGGATGCGGATCGCGCCCAGCGGCAGGTCGAGCTCGTCGTAAATCACAATCAGGTCGCGCTCCACCTCGACCTGATGTTCCTCGACCAGTTCCCGCACCGAAAGCCCACTCAGGTTCATGTAGGTTTCCGGTTTCGCCAGCACCGCCGGTTCCCCGGCGATGGTCGCCCGCGCCGTCAGCGCGCGGCATTGGCGATTCCTGATTTCGATCCCGAGGCCGTTGGCGATCCGGTCGATCGTCAAAAATCCGAGATTGTGCGGCGTGAACTGGTACTCGATCCCGGGATTGCCCAAACCGACGATCAGTTTCACGCGGATTCGCTTTTCGCTGTTGGCTGCTCGCTAGTAGCCAGCAGCCAGTAGCTATTTCTTCTCTTTCTTCTCGGCTTTCTCGGCCTTTTCGGGCTTGGCCTTGGCCTTGGCATCGCCCTCGGCCTCGACTTCACCCTCGGTCTCCTGCTTGCCCTTCTTAATGACTTCGGGCTCAGCCGGAGCTGCCTCCCCTTCCGCCACCACTTCAGGAGCCGCAACCACTTCTTCCTTCACCGTCGTGATGTGCGCGATCATCTGGTTCTCGTCGGTCAGGAATTCCAGCTTCTCGCTGCGCGGGAGGTCTTTCACGCGCACTTCGATGCCGAACACCAGATGGCTGATGTCCACTTCGATGGACTTCGGAATGTCCGCCGGAAGGCACTCGATCTCGATCTCACGCAACAGGTGTTCGAGAATGCCGCCCTCCGTCTTCACGCCCACTGCCTCGCCCTTGAGCACGATGGGGACCGTGACCGTCAGCTTCTTGTCCATGGCGATGCGCTGCAAGTCCACATGCAGCAGCGTCCCCTTGATGGGTTCGAACTGCCAGTCCACGATCATGGCCTTCTCGCGATTGCTGTCGAGCGCCAGATCGAAAATCGTGTTGTGCCCGCTCTCCGACCGCAGGATTCTCAGCACCTGCCGCGGATCCACCGCGACCGCTGCCGAGTCCTTGCCCGCGCCGTAGACCACGGCGGGGACCTTCCCGCCGGCGCGCACCCGCCGGGCCGCGTTCTTGTTGCCGGGTTCGCGCTTCTGCGCTTCCAGAATGCTGATGTCCGTTGCCGTCGCCATAATTCCGTTTCCGTCCTTCGCTAAAATCGTCGTTCGTCGTTCCTCGCTAGTCGTTTGCCAACCGTGCGTGAATCCAAGATTCTCCGAATTTGACTGCCGTTCGCGCTTCGTCGTTCGCGGTTCGCAAAACTCTCGCCCCTATGGCGAATCGCGAACGACCAACGACGAACGACCAGCGACGTTCCTAAATAAAAAGTCTGCTGACCGAAGTCTCTTCGTGAATGGACTGGATCGCCCGTCCAATCAGCCCCGCGATCGAAAGCACTTTGATCTTGGAGGCTTGCCGCGCCGCTTCGCTCAGCGGAATGGTGTTGGTCACGACCACTTCGGTAATCGGAGAATTCACCAGACTTTCCACCGCCGCCCCTGAAAGTACCGGGTGCGAACAGCAGGCATACACCGTGCGCGCGCCATTCTCCACCAGCGCTTGCGCCACCTTCACCAGCGTGCCGGCCGTGTCGATCAGGTCGTCGATGATCAGACAGGTGCGCCCATCGACGTCGCCAATCACGTGCATCACTTCCGCCACGTTCATCTCGACGCGGCGTTTGTCCACGATGGCCAGCGCCGCATCCACCTTCTTCGCGAAAAAGCGCGCGCGTTCCACGCCCCCCGCGTCCGGCGAAACCACGGTCAGGTCGGGCAGTTTCAGCTTCCTGAAGTAATCCACCAGCACCGGCGAAGCGAACAGGTGGTCCACTGGAATATTAAAAAATCCCTGCAACTGCGGCGCGTGCAAGTCCACCACCAGCGCCCGGTCCGCGCCCGCCGTGGTCAGCAGGTCGGCCACCAGTTTCGATGAAATCGGCACCCGCGGCTTGTCCTTGCGGTCCTGGCGCGCGTAGCCGTAATAGGGAATCACCGCCGTGATGCGCCGCGCCGAAGCCCGCTTGAGCGCGTCGATCATCAACAACAGCTCCATCAGGTGCATGTCCACCGGCCGGCACGTGGGCTGCATCACGAACACATCGGCCCCGCGAACGTTTTCCTGGATCTGCACATACGCTTCGCCGTCCTTGAAGCGCGTGACCAGCGCCTGCCCGCGCGTCAGGCCAAGAAAGATGCAGACCTCATCGCACAGCGCCTCGTTGGCGGTCCCGCAAAAAATCTTGAATCGGTCGTCAACCCGGGCGCGCTGCGGCTTACGTTCCGTTTTCTCGTCCGTGATCGGCTTTTTTTCCGCGGTCGTTTGTTCTCCAATCGTCTTCTCGGCGGTCGTCGCAACTGTGGCCATAGTTTAAGTTCTCAGTTCTCAGTTCTCAGCTTTGGGGCTCCAGCGTCTCTACTGAGAACTGAGAACTGGCAACTGAGAACTGCTTTTCTGGCTGGGCCGCTAGGATTCGAACCTAGACAAAGTGCTCCAAAGGCACTTGACCTACCATTAGTCGACGGCCCAGTGTTTTACCGCTCCTAGTATGCCGAAAGCGGCACTCGCTGCAAACCACAAATTCTCAGCGGCCCGCGCACGACTAACGACTAACGACCAACGACTAGCGACTTCCAATACTTCTGGCGCGTCAACGTACTGGTCGCCACCGCCTTCAGCCCCTGCTTGCGCAGACGGCTGGCCGCCTTCACGGCCTCGCCTCGTGACCGGAACAGCCCATACAGGCTCGACCCCGATCCGGAGAGCGCAGCATATCGCGACCCCGCGCGCTCCAGCGCACCTTTTATGTCTCGCAATTCGGGATATTGAGGAAAGACGACTCTTTCGAAGTCGTTTTCAATCCCGGTACGGACAAGGTCGAGAAGCAAGCTCCCGGCCCGGCTCCCGCCTTTTGCGGAAGCACCGGTGTTGGGGTAACCACTCAGCCACGCCGACAACACGCAGCCAACCTCAAACAGTCTATCGGACACTTTCGCCGGCGTCAATTGCTCACTGCTTGTGTCGGGATGGGTTGTGTCGGGATGGGTTGTGTGGGGACGGGCGCCCTCGCCCGTCCATGCTCGCGTAGGGACAGCCGCCCTCGGCTGTCCAGCCGAGCGCAGCTCGGCCCCGCCGCCTGTGTGGGGACGGGCGCCCCCGCCCGTCCATGCGGAGCGCAGCTCGGCCCCGCTTGCCACCAGCGCATCCCAATCGGCAAATGCTTGCGGCGTCGAGACCCCAATCTCCGGCGTCACCACCACCATTGCCATCGCAGGCAGATCGGGCAGAGGATAAACTTCCTCGCCGCGCCCCACTCCCAGCACCGTTCCGCCCACCAGAAACAGCGGCAAGTCGGAGCCGACCTCCGCCGCAATGCGCAGGCGGGCCGCCGCGGACATCTTCTTCTTGAGCGCTAACTCTAGCGCCATCAGCGTCGCCACGGCATTCGACGAGGCCGCGCCCAAGCCTCCCTGCACCGGCAGGCGCTTCTCGATCTCGATGATTACTCTGGCGTTCGCGCCAAGCGCTTCCAGCACGCGCTCGGCCATGCGATAGCAGGTGTTCGACGAATCCAGAGGCACTCGCGGATGATCGCATACCACCTCGATTCCCGCGCCCCGCGCCACTTTTACGCGGATCACGTCATGGAGCGCGATCGTCTGATAAACCGTGCGCAGATCGTGATATCCGTCCGCGCGCGCGGCGCCGATGTAGAGCCCGAGATTGATCTTGGCAAACGAACGAACCGCGACTGTCATGGAAAGGGAATTGTAAGCGATTTGCCTTCGGATGGGACACCACGCCCCGGCGGGTGGTCGAAAAATCGTCGGTTGACAATCTGTATAGTATCACTATACATGATGATCAGGAGCTTCCGGCACAAGGGTGTCGAGCGGTTCTTCCATACAGGATCGAAGGCGAAAATCCAGCCGCATCATGCGGACAGATTGAAACTGCAACTGGCCGCGCTGGACAACGCCAAATCCGGGAAGGACATGAACGCGCCCGGCTGGAGGCTGCATCCCTTGCGCGGCGATCTCGAAGGCCACTGGTCGGTGGATGTCAGCGGCAACTGGCGTCTGACGTTTGCCTTTGAAGGGGAAGATGCCGTGTTGGTGGACTATCGGGATTACCACTGAGAGGTTTTTATGCGCATGCACAATCCGCCACATCCGGGAAGAGTTCTACGAGAGTATTTGGGGACGAGGTCGGTTACGGACACCGCCAAGCACCTTGGGGTGACTCGGGTCGCCCTGTCACGCATCTTGAATGGCAGTGCGGGAATTTCGGCCGACATGGCGCTGAAGCTGGCCGATGCCCTCGGCACCAGCCCCGAACTATGGACCGGCATGCAGACGCAGCACGATCTGTGGCAGGCATCCCAGCGCCGCCGCAAGAAGGTGGCGCCGTTCTTCGTGGGAGCAGGGCGACATGACACCGCAGGCGAATCCCCCTCATCGCGAAGTGCGCGATGAGTGGAGCACCCGGCAATGTCAGCAGAAGGCTGGGCCACCCGTCGTCATATGCTACCCGGCTTTGAGAACCATGGCTCTTGTTGCAACGCAGACCGCACTTTCGTCTTCACGAAATCCGGCGCTTTCCACACGTATTCCGCAGCCTTCACTTTACCAATCGGGCAGAGGGTCTTTACGTAGGCAACGACCGCCTTCACGGAGAACGGCTTCTTTACTTTTTCATCGAAGTTGCTTTTGAGTGCTGTCCAGACGACGGCGTCGAGCTTCCTTTTCCTCGCCCATACGACAATCGGGTCGTCTTTCTTGAGAGAATTTTGCAGGGTAGATTTCTCGCCAAGGCGAACGGAACGGATGTTTTCGTTCGTAGTACTCTCACGGCACCGGAGATCAGCGACCACATCCTCAAGCTTCGCCCGCTTGCTAAGGCACCAAGCCACGGGCGTAGAGGAGCCATGGTCATCGATCACAAGGGTGAGTGCACCGTGCCGGCTCTCCGACACTCTGGAGAATTCAATCTTGAGTTTGGGTCCATCGTATTGCCAGGGTTTTTCGATCCATTTGTCGAACTCTGGGCCGCCCTCCCAGAGGAGAGAACCCCAACCGAGGATGGCGATTTTTATTTTTCGCTTTTTCACGGATATCTCCACTTGGTTTAATCATTCTGTCTAGGGCGGGTGGGTCACCCGCCTCACGGTCATTGCGTACACACACCGCCCTGTCGCTAAGGAATAGTCGCCCGCCAGAACGTACGTGCTTTACCAGCTTCCCGCTACCACGTAGTGGTTACGGAGCGGCTCGTGTGTGAGCGGCATCTCATAGTTGACCCAAATAGACCCGCCCTCCAGTTGTCCATAGTATTTGCCCGGACTGATGGTAGTGCATCCCTTGGAACGCTCATAACAGTCCAGCAGAGCGTGCTCACCGTTGACGATGGCGGATAACGTAGAGCTATCTGTATGGGTTCTTCTTCCTGTAGTCCCGTTCACAACGGCCCCCACAAGTCCGCCGCTGGTATCGCCACGGGCATCGAGGGATTGTGTAAGATTTTGCGTGTCCACCACTTCAACAATTACGGATGTCTTTATGGCGTGGCATACATCCTTCACGGAGTTGCCGAGATGCTCGTTTGAAGTGGTGCGAACAGTTTTTCCGTCGCGGTCGAAAAGCGTGAGGTCGAAACTCTTCGAGATAAACCCTGAGCCGCCCTTGCGCTTGATGGCTTCGAGCGCGTAGTCGCTATTGGTTACGTCATTTATGATGCTGACGTTCTGGCATTCCTTTTCTAGTTCCTTCAAGATATCTTTGGCCGGAACATTAGATTTGTCCACTAAGGCAATGCTCTTGGGAGCGTTCTGGGCGAGTACCGGGATAGCGGACAACAAAATCAGCCACGCGAAGAACTTCATCCTCATCATTTTCCCCTCCCTCTCAACTCCGCGGCGGGTGGGCCACTTGAACAAGGAAGTATAACGCCGGTTCGCCTTTTACTTCGACCGATATAACCGTGCGGTGCGCCACTTCTCGCGCTTTTCAAGAAGCGGTCTGCCGAACAGCCGACACCGTTCGACCCCGGAGAGCGGTGGGTGTGGGGGCAGGACGGTATTGTCCCTATGGGTTTGACCGCGCTTCTACGGCACGATAGTATCGCTCCATGGCTAAGGCGGCTAAGGCCCGATACCACTACAACATCATGCTCCGGCCCGAACCGGAGGGCGGCTACACGGCGCTGGTTCCGGCGCTGCCGGGGTGCGTTACCTACGGGCGCACCGTGGATGAAGCGCGGGAAATGGCCAAGGACGCCATCTCGGGCTACATCGCCAGCTTGCGCAAGCACAAAGATCCCGTCCCTACGGACGACAACACCCTCGTAGCCTCACTCGATCTGGAATATTCGCGTTGACAAACGACAGTTCGCCAGGTCTCATGCCGAATATTCGACAAGTTCTTTAATTACCTCTTGAGAGCGGGCGCGCAAAATATTTTTGTTGCGAACACACCGACGCGGCAATTTTTTTCTGCTAGTATGCGCTCAAATGTCGAAACTCCCCGCCATTAAGCCGAGTCAGATCGGCCGCTTTCTGGAGCAAAACGGTTTCATTCTGGACCACACCTCGGGCAGTCACTTCGTTTTTTATAATCCTGTTTCCCGCCGCCGCGCCGTGGTGCCTCAGCATAATCGCGACATACCGAAGGGAACTCTCATGTCGTTGCTGCGAGAGGCGGGATTCACGCGGGAAGAGTTGATCGACTTTCTGTCGGGGTATTGACGGCGGGTGAGCCACTTTAACCGGGAAGTATAACCCTGGTCAGTCTTTTTAGGATTAGCCGCAATAACCGTGGGTGCGCCACTTCTCGCGCTTTTCAAGAAGCGGCTTGCCGGACAGCCAACACCATTCGACTCCGCTTGGCTTCGCTTTAGGAAGCCGGAGGTTCTAGCGATGAACTGGCCGGGTGGGTTGGCTCTCCATCACGACACGCAGAATGCGGTTAATGCGCGTCTGGTAGCCCTTGCCATTGCCCTTGAGCCAATCGAGCACGTCCCCATCGAGACGAATCGTCAATTGCCTTTTCGCCGGGGGCCAGGCCGCCGTT
>JBEKQG010000138.1:0-8643 GCA_049519955.1 Terriglobales bacterium | reverse complement strand
ATCTCGACCGTCGCAGCGTTGCGGCCACGATCCCTGTTGGCAGAAGTCCCAGCCTCGCCCGCGTCTCGCCCGACGGATCGACCGTTGTGGTCGCCAATCGCGCCGACAACTCCGTTTCCATTATCGACACCGAGCGTCTCGCCGTCCGCTCCGCCATCGCCATCTGCATCCATCCCGAAGACATCGCCATCCTGCCCGATTCCACGAAAGCGTTCATCTCCTGTTCCGGATCGGGCCAGATCGCGAGCATCGGTCTTAAGAACGGCCCCAAGGACAACGATGTCAAGAATGACGATCTCAAGCTCGACGCTTCGAAGAGCGACAAACTGCTCGCGCTCCTCGATGTCGGAAAATCTCCCGTGAGTCTGGCGCTGAAGCCGGACGGCGGAGAACTCGTTGCTTTCAATTTCGATGCCGGCAGCATCTCCATCATTGAGACCACGGGCAATGAAGTATCGGGCAGTTATCTCGTCGGGGCCCAGCCCACGCGCGGCGTAGTATCGCTCGATAACTCACGCTTGTATATCTCTAATTTCGGATCGAATAACATCGCGGTCTACGACATCGACTTAGGCAAGGTCATCGCGTATCTCCCCGTAGGGACACATCCCGACGCGCTCGCGCTGTCGCGGAGTCAGGACTATCTGCTGGTCGCCGACTCCGGGTCCGGAGACCTGGCCATAATTCAGAAACGCACGCCGAAGAAGAAATTTGAACCCTTGGAATATTCCTTGCTGACCATCATCCCCGTCGGCATGCAACCCAACCAAATTGTGGTGAAGTCGTTTTGGGCAACGAAACTTGCCAATAGCCGCTAGCCGCTTGTCGCGAAGCTCGAACATCATGACCCATCGCCTGCAACCGCGTGGGTGCTAAACCAACTGCGCATGCTCGAAGGCTTGCTTTGGTGCGAATCTCACTACACGTCGGGTCGCAAGGACGTTCCTTTAGGTGAAACCAGCTCTTATGGCGAAACAATAAGGTCCGCGGCTAGCCGCGGACCTCGATTGCCGGGAAGCGGAAGAGCCGGCGAAGCGGAACGTCATTCCACGTTCGCCAGCGCTGAGTTAAGCCCAACCACGTCGGCCCCCAGATCCTTGCCGTCCGTGCCCTTGTTCTTGTAGGGGCTGTTGGGCTGAAGCTCGTAGTTTCCGCCGTTGCCGTTGTTGTAGTTGACGAACCCCACATCAATGGCCGTTTGTGGGAACATATTGTTCGCTGGCCAGCGCGACGGCGGGAACGCCGGCGGTGCCGCAACCATGACGTTGTTGGCGAATGTGTAAGTGGTGAAACAGTTGGCGATGCTGCTGACTGGCACGTTTTTGGAGGAGCAACTAGACCCGACGATTGGATCCCATACCGGGTATCGTCCGGTGGTTGCGATATTGTTGGTGAAGACCAGTCCATACATTGACACAGTTTGACTGTTCCCCACGGTCATCACGTGACTGCTGGGATCCGGGAAACCAGTGATGTGATTGATGGTAATGGTGTTGAGCGGGTTCTCAGGCCATGAGTTCACCACTTCGAATAGAGTACCGGCACCCACATACTTTGTACTGATATCATCCAAGACAACATCATGGATACTCCAACGAGTACCCGCCAGCGCCTGTTGCCCTTTTCCTTGATTTGGGGCATGATGAAGGACAGTTGCCATCGAGATTCCACCCCCGGAATGCGATGTACGGACATAACGGATCGTAATGTCGGTCACTTGACACAGCGGACAAACGAAGGTGCCTGCCTTGGAGTACTGGTTCGCAGGGGTGAGCACGATGGCGTATCCTTTCTGACTGAAACCGCCCCAGCTATTTTCCATGAGGTTGGCTTGGACAAGCACCCGGACCGCGTTCTTGAGTTCAAAGTGGTTCTTGACGATGAAGGGATGGCCGTTCGCTCCGCCAACGAAGTTCGGGCTGCCCGGCATCCACTGCCACGGCTTCCAGAAGTGATTGTTCAGAACTGAGATGTCGGTGGGGTTCTTCGTGGCCGGCGCACCCCCGAACAGAATGGCCTCGCCCGAGGCCTCCAGAAAATTGTCCTGGATTAGGAAGGGACCATCTTGGGTATCACCGACTCCTCCAGCGATGGCATGAGCGTCGGTACAACTCCCACCTGAGATGCAATGGAAATCGCTGAAATAGGAATCTACAACCGCTACGTTGGTCATTCCGCTTAGGTTTACGCCGTCTCGAGTTTCATCCTGAGGCGCTCCATGCAACCACAAGCGGTCGAACACCAGATGATCTGCCGTGCCTTGGCCAAAAATCAACCGCGCCTCTCCGGGAGTTCCTGCAGGACGAGTCACTTCCAACCCGATAAAGCGGTAATAGTCGGCGCCGGTGTCGATCTGGAACGGACCGTCGCCACCCGTTTGCTTCTGTACTTTCGCCAACACGTTCTGTGGATTGGGACAGCTATACGACGGCCGGCCCTCGAGAGAAGCGACTCCGGCGTAGCAGGGCGTGAGGCGCTGCCCCTCCGCCGGCAGAGCGCTGTCCGGGGCGCTGGTACGAATGAAGATCCAATGGCCGATGTCGCAGTTCTTGGCGCGCACTTTGAACGTTCCGGTAAAAGTCGCCCCTGCCTGAAGTTCGATCGTGTCGCCGCACTCAGCGTTGTCCAGGGCCGATTGCAGATCGCCGCCCGCGTTGACCGTGATCGCTGCTCCCGGCGCGGGCGTGTCCGACATCGCACTGGGAACAGTCACTCGCGGCAGTTCCGCCGGTCCGTCAAAATTGCCGCCAGCCATGACGGTCACACTGAAATTGCCAGTCGCGGTCTTTTTCGCGGCATCCGTGACCGTGACCGTGAAGTTGAAGGTGCCGGCTGCCGTGGGAATGCCGGTAAAATCTCCACTCGCAGTCATCGCAATTCCCGCCGGAGGAGTGCCCCCGGAAACGCTCCAACTGTAAGGCGCCGTTCCGCCGGTCGCGGTGAAGACTTCGCTATAACTGCCCCCCAGTTCGCCCGGGGCTAGGTTGCCGGTTGTGATTTGCAGTGCCTGGTCATTCGCGGGGTTGACGGTGATGGCGGCGCTCGCGACTTTTGTGGAGTCGGCTACGCTGGTCGCGCTGACGACCACGCTGGTTTGCGCGGTAACTGCCGGCGCGGCGTAAAGACCACTGGCACTGACTGAGCCTGCCGTCGCCGACCAGGTCACGCCCGTATTGGAAGTTCCGCTGACGCTGGCGGTGAACTGCTGCGTCTGGTTCGAAGACAAAGTCGCACCGGTCGGCGACACCGCGATCTTGACATTTCCGTTGCTCTGCGACGCCAAGCCGCCGCAAGAAGTGGCTATCAGCGCAATTGCCAGCAGAAGCACCAACACGCCCAAGCGCTGTGCCAGCGCAGGGGAAAATCTGGAAGGAAATTTTAGGAGAGCAGCTGCGGATTTATTGGATTTGACGGTCACTATGGTTCCAAACATTGTGAGCCCTCGACTTTACAAATTGGGGGACAAGTCGGTCGTCCTCACGGTGAATGTATCGAGACGGTGTAACGGTTTCCAGATGTCAGGAGGGCGTATCTCGGGTCGTTATTATGTGGGGACAGGCATGTACCGATTCCCGCGCGGCAGTGTCCGTCGGTGTTCTTGTGCAAGTCCGTGAAAACAGGCGCGGGACGGTCGGTTTAGGCGATCTTGCCATCGCCTTGCGGTGCCAACAACCGGGCCGGGAAAACTAGGTAATCGCCCGCAAGTTACTGCTGGCTTTCCGCAAACAAGCCAATTCGCCGCAAAAAATACGTTTTCAAATGGCCGTTAACTGGGCGATACTAAGCGGGAGCCCTTCGCGGGCCGTTCCATCGGGGAATGTCAGAAAAAATACCCAACAATGTGGTGTCGGTGGACGTGGAAGATTATTTCCACGCCGAGACCTTTTCCGATGTCGTGGACCGCTCCGGCTGGGACGGCTATACGAGCCGAGTGGAGGCGAACACCCGGTGTCTGCTGGAATCGCTGGCCAGGCTCAATGTACACGCCACGTTCTTCGTGCTCGGATGGGTTGCCGAACGCTTCCCGGCGCTGGTGCGCGAGATCGCAGCCAGTGGGCATGAACTGGGCTGTCACTCCTACTGGCATCGCTTGATCTACAAACTGGAGCCCGCGGAATTTCGGGAAGACACGCGGCGCGCCAAGAGCGTCATTGAACAAATCGCCGGCCAGTCAGTAAGTGGGTATCGCGCACCCACTTACTCAGTGACCGACCGCTCCGTATGGGCGTTAGATATCCTGGCCGAGCTCGGATTCACCTACGACTCCAGCATCTTCCCCATCCATCACGACCGCTACGGAATGCCGGGTGCGCCGCGCGCGCCGTTCCGTTTTCAAACGCCTTCCGGCCCCATGACGGAGTTTCCCATCACCACCTTTTGTCTGGCTGGACACAACCTGCCGGTGGGAGGGGGCGGCTATCTTCGCCTGTTGCCGCGCCTGTACACACGCTTGGGATTGAAGCGCGTCCAAAAAGAAGGTCTGCCCATCGTGATCTACATCCATCCCTGGGAGGTCGATCCCGAACAGCCGCGCTTGCCGGGGCGTCTCAGTTCCCGTCTCCGCCATTACACCAATCTGTCGCGGACGCTTGCGCGTTTTGAGAGCGTACTGCAAGAAGGAAAATACACTAGTTTCCGCGAGAGCGGACTCGCCGACACGGCCAAGGATTTCGATTTCTATGAATGGACCCGACACAAAAACTGACGAGACCCGGCAGATCGCGAAGTACTGGAACGATATCGCAAACGATTTCGATGCCATCTATACGGGCAACAAGGGCCCGATTGCGCGCGGCCTGGACCGGTGGCTGCGCCGCGACATCTACCAGCGTTACGAATGGGTGATGAGCCAGGCGGGCCCATCCCCCGACTTGCGCGGGATGAGGATATGCGACATCGGGTGCGGATCCGGGCGCTTTGTCACCAGCCTCGCTAAACGCGGCGCGCAGGTTACCGGTGTCGACTTTGCGCCGGAGATGCTGAAACTGGGCGCGCAGCTTGCCGAAAAAGGGGGGGTCGCGGATCGATGCAAGTTTGTCTTGAGCGATGTGCTGGACTGGAAGACGGACGAACAGTTCGATCTGGTGATCGCCATCGGGTTCTGGGACTACGTCGCCGACCCGGTGCCGAGATTGCAGGTCATCCGCCGGCTTACCAGGAAGACTTTTCTTTCTGCGTGGCCTCGTGCCGGAACTCTGCGCGCCGCGATTCGCAAGGTACGGCTCAAAGCCGACGGCTGCCCGGTCTATTTCTTCACCCTGGCGCAGGCAGAAGACTATTTGCAGCGCGCGGGCTTCCGCGTCGAGACGCGCGAGATACTGGGGCAATTACACTGCATCCGGTCTTCGGCAGTGGCAATCTAAGGCGATGGCAAGGCTTCTGTTCTGGATCTCAGCCGGGTTTACGGTGTACGTCTACATCGGCTACCCCATGCTCCTGCGGGGACTGCAGGCGCTCCTGCGCCCTTCGCCTGGCAAGCAGCCGATTGAGCCCTCTGTTTCCCTGCTCGTGGCCGCGTATAACGAAGCCGCAGTCATCGCGGACAAAATCCGCAATGGTCTCGCGCTCGATTACCCGGCCGGCAAACTGGAAATTGTCATTGCGTCGGACGGGTCCAAGGACGCCACGGCGGAAATCGTCCGGTCTTTTTCTGAAAGCGAGAGCAACGGACGAGTTCGTCTCCTCAATTTCGAGGAAAATCGCGGCAAGATGGCGGTCCTGAATGACGCAGTGCCGGAATTACGCGGAGACATCGTGGCCTTTTCCGACGCCTCCAGCCTGTTGGCTTCCGATTCCGTCCGCACGTTGGTCCAGAGTTTCAACGACCCCCGCGTCGGCGCGGCCAGCGGAGTTTACCGCCTGTTGAAAAAAGATCAGGCCCATCTTGGTTCGCAAGAAGACCTGTACTGGAAATACGAGACGTTCCTGAAGGTGCAAGAGGCCAAGCTCGGCGCCTTCACGGGCGCGCATGGATCTCTATACGCCATCCGCCGCGCGCTGTATCCATTTCCCTCCGCCGGCACCATCAACGACGACTTCACCATCCCTATGCGCATCCTCGAGCGCGGCCACCGTGTGGCTTACGAACCCGCTGCCGTGGCCTACGAAGAGGCCCATGAAATGGAAGGATTCTCCCGCCGCGTACGAATCACCGCCGGAAACATCGAGCAACTGCGCGAGATCAAGGGCCTGCTCTGGCCGCCCCGTCCGTTTGTCCTGTTCTGTTTGCTCTCGCACAAGACCGGACGGCTGCTGGTGCCGGTGTTCATGCTCATGGCGCTCGCCGCGAATATAGCGCTGCGCGGGCAGTTCCCCTACAACTGGTTGCTGCTTGGGCAAGCGCTCTTCTACGGACTCGCTGTGCTGGGCGCGATGGTTGTCCTCAAGCCCAAAGTCCTCCGGCTTCCCTACTACTTCTGCATGATTAACTCGGCGTTGTTTGCATGGGTCTACCAGGCCCTGCGTCACGGCCGCGCCATTCCATCGCGGATTGAGCTTGATCGATTGGGAAATCCGCCGCCCCGCGGATAGACGGACGGCTGGGAACTGTTTTGGTGCGCGGAAACCAGACGAATGCCCTTAAGATCGCGATTGATCGTCCCGGGTGGATGAACACGCGATGCCAAAGCTCCGTCGTCTGCACTGACGCGTGACCCTGTAGAAAATGAAAATGCTAGCGGTCAACCGCGGTCTTCTTTTTTGCCCGCGACCCCGGACAACTGCCCGATGTGATCCGTTGCAGCACTTCAGCAAACTGTCCGGCAACCACCGACCAGTCAAACTGAGCTGCCAGTTGTACGGCAGCCTGCTCGTATCTTCTCCGTAATTGGGCATCGCGAAGAAGAAGAAGAATGGCCTGGGTGAACGAAGAGGCATCGTCGGCGAGCACAAGATCGCGACCGTCCTCAAAGCTGAGTCCCTCGGCTCCGATGGAGGTCGAGACCAGCGCTTTGCCCATCGCCATCGCTTCATAAATCTTGAGCCGGGTTCCGCCGCCGATACGCAACGGCACTACTACCACGGTTGCATCCCGAAGATAATCCGTGACCGACGGAACCGTTCCCGTCACCTCCACCGACCGGGAAGCAAGGCGCTGGACTTTCGCGAAGGGATTCCGTCCGACGATCTGAAATATTGCGTCTGGAAACTCCGCCAGAACGCGAGGCCAGATCTGCCCACAAAAATATTCAACCGCATCGATGTTCGGTTCCCAATCCATCGAACCCGTGAACACAATCCGGGGGGGCGTGGCCGATGATGGCGGTGCAACCTGGAACTGCTTCGTATCCACGCCGGTGGGGACGACCGTGATCTCGCTCGCTGGATCCATCGCCAGCATCTGTCGGCGGTCGTGTTCCGAAACCGCGATGACGTGATGAAACCGGGCAAGCGCTCGGCGTTCGTAACGCAACATTCTCGCGGATTCAAGCGCGTAGGACATTTTCCGGAGCGGATGAGATTCGGTCGCCGCCATGCGCTGCCACAGTGAGCTTTCTACGTTGTGCTGAAAAAGCACGCAGGGTATCGGCAGCTTCTTCGGAAAATTCAAGGAGGCGGCCAGGAAGTCGCAGATAGCTACGTCGAAATGCCCGCCCGAAAGCCGGCTCATAACTGTCTTGCGAACTGCCGGATGCGTAAACTTCGACACCGAATAGGGCGCGAATCGCGGCAACCGCCACAGGTAGTCCAGCACCCCTCGCAGCCCTTCGGAGTCCGGAGCTGCGGTGTAAACGATTTGCGATTTTGGAAATTGCCGCGGAAGGGCCGCCTCGTAGTCGGGATCGCGCCGGCCGCCGTAGTAAGAAATCAGCGTGACTTCATGTTCTTTCGAGAGCCGCTGCAGGATGTTGAAGGAGCGAATTTTGCCGCCAGTATCGACAGGAAGGAGCTTGCCTCCCTTGACCCACAACACTCTCACTCGAGATTTCCTCGGCCCGTGGATTCGAATGCCATAACCGCTTCAGCTCACCAGATGGGCACCCAGTCCCCTAGCAGCATACCACGGCGCTTCTACTGCGCGGCTGCGTCCACCGCGGGTGCGAGCGCACCACTGTCACAATCCGATTGGAATCTCGTAGTTAGTAGAACTGGTTTCATAAATAGGTTTTGGGTAGGGCACGGCTTCAGCCGTGCCGCTCAGGATCAGTAAAAATGCGGGCTTCAGCCCCTGAGGGTCTGGCTCCCCGTTCTGAAAAAGCATTTATGAAACCAGTCCTAGCCTAATGATCCGAAATGTGGATGCGATGACTGCATAGCAGCGGAATAACTCTTGGGGAGAATCTAGGAAAACTCTGATTAAGTTTGTTTTCGCGTGTTCTTGGGAAGGGCACGGCTTCAGCCGTGCCGCTAAAACCAGCACCACTAGCGGCTTTAGCCGCTGAGGGCCACACTTCCAACGCGTCTCGCATCGGCTAGCGAAGACTTAATCGGAGGTTCCCTAGTGCTTAGGATTATCCGAATATCAGAAAGCACGATCCGGCGGGCCACCATCGGCTTACACGCGCAACGGGAGAAGCCCATCTAGCCCACATTTCCTTTTTGAACTCTTAGTAAGTGGTTGTATGATCGAGCCAACGCCAGTATTCATGCGGCTTTGAGAGCAAAACGAACTGTACGGAGGCTCGACCCAATGGGTGAGAAACA
>JBEKQG010000137.1:0-16547 GCA_049519955.1 Terriglobales bacterium | reverse complement strand
CGACAAAATCAAAGTGTCCATGGCGCGCGTCATGCCGACGTAGCAGAGCCGCCGTTCTTCTTCGATCGAATCCGGCTCGAGCATGGTGCGCGAATGCGGAAACAGACCTTCTTCCATTCCGGCCAGAACCACCAGCGGAAACTCCAACCCCTTGGCCGCGTGCAGCGTCATCAGCGTGATCTGCGCGTGCTCGTCGTACTGGTCGGCGTCGCTCACCAGCGCGGCGTGATCGAGAAACTGATCGAGCGTCTCCCCGCGATCGCGCGAATCCATGGCCGCGTTCACCAGTTCCCGCAAGTTCTCGATGCGCGAATACGCTTCCGGCGTGTCTTCCTCTTCCAGTTGCTTGATGTAGCCAGTTCGGTCGATCAGGAACTTCAGAATCTCGGCGGTATTCGCCGCCGTGCCAACTTCGCGGAAAGCTTCGCGAGCGCCAGCGCCCGCCTCCTCGGTTGAGGGACGACCGCCCTCGCCCGTCCCAGCGTTGGCCGCAAAATCCAAATTGAATTTGCCCGGATCGAAATCGGTATTGCTCTCATCATCTTGAGCAGAGGCTTGCGTCGGGACACCAGCCCTCGGCTGGCGAGCCGAGCGTAGTTCGGCAGCGTTCTCGGGTGACGCAACCCCAGCCGTCTCCTCCACGCGCTCCACAAACGTCCCCGCCAGCATCGCGCGCCCGTCTTCGATCAGCTCGCGAAAGCTCTTCAACGCGGCCAACGCCCGCGCCGGCAACAACTGCCGCGTAATCGCCTCGCCGGTCGCACCCCACATCGACAATCCCGTCTCAAGCGCGAGCCGTTCAAGAGTTTCGATGGTCGTCTTGCCGATCCCGCGCACCGGCGTATTGATCACGCGCAGCAGTGAAACCGAGTCATCCGGGTTCTGGATAACCTTCAAGTACGAGATCAAATCCTTGATCTCAGCCCGCTCGTAGAACGAGAAGCCGCCCACCACGTGATATTTCAACTGATAGCGGCGCATCGCTTCTTCGAACAGCCGCGATTGCGAGTTCGTCCGGTAGAGCACGGCCGCGCGCGCCGTTTCGCCGTTCTCGCCCGCCTGGCGCACATAGCGGTTGATCGTGTCGGCGGCAAACAACGCCTCGTTCTCGCCGTCCGGAGCCTCGTAGTACCCGACCCTCGCTCCGCCCTGCCGCGCCGTCCAAAGGTTCTTGCCTTTGCGCCGGACGTTGTTCGCGACCACGGCCGACGCCGCTTCCAGAATGTTTTCGGTCGAGCGGTAGTTCTCTTCCAGCCGCACGATTTTCGCTTCCGGAAAATCGCGTTCAAACTCCAGAATGTTGCGAATGTCGGCCCCGCGCCACGAGTAGATCGACTGATCTTCATCGCCCACCGCGCAGACGTTGTGCCCCGCGCCCGCCAGCAGCCGCATTACTTCGTACTGTGGACGGTTCGTGTCCTGATATTCATCGACCAACAAATACTGGAATCGCCGGTTGTAATATTCGCGCACGGCCGCCACTGACTTGAGCAAACGCATGGCTTCGAGCAGCAGATCGTCGAAGTCCATCGCATTTGCCTTAAGCAGATCCTTGCGATACTCCTCGAAAATATGCGCGATTTTCTCGGACTTCGGATCGGCCGATTGCAGATAGATTTCCTGCGGATCGAGCATGTGGTTCTTGGCCCAGGAAATCCGCGAGAGCACGTTGCGCGGCGTCAGTTGTTTGGTGTCGAGGCCCAGCCGCCGCATGACTCCTTTGACCACCTGCTGTTGATCGCTCTCGTCGTAGATGACGAAATTTTTCGTGAGCCCGATGGGAGGCTGCCCCGGCACGGTCGAGGGAATTCGCAAAGCCTCAATGTCTCGCCGCAACACGCGTACGCAAAAAGAATGGAACGTCGAAATCACGGGCTTGGCAACGCTGAGCCCTCCGACCAGCTTTTCCACGCGCTCGGCCATCTCCGACGCGGCCTTGTTGGTGAAAGTCACTGCGAGAATCGACTCTGGCATCACGCCCAATCGCTCGATCAGATACGCAATGCGAAACGTGATGACGCGCGTCTTCCCGCTGCCCGCTCCGGCCAGAATCAGCACCGGCCCCTCGGTAGTTTCGACCGCCTCGCGTTGTTGCGGATTTAACTCGTCCAGAAACGACAAAAGAGAATGGCTCCAGAGAATCGGTAATTAAATTCTACACGGTTGTATAATCAAAAATTGCGCTCATGAAAAAGAACCCCCTAGCAGTCCCCGCCGCCAAAAGCACCGCCGAAGCCCGCGCCACCCGCCTCATCCGCTCCACCACCGTGCTCTGTGTTCGCCGCGACGACAAGGTTGTCATGGCGGGCGACGGACAGGTCACGCTCGGCGAATCCGTCATCAAGCACGGCGCGAAGAAGATTCGCCGCCTCTATCAGGACAAGATTCTCGCCGGATTCGCCGGCTCAACCGCCGACGCTTTCACTCTCTTCAGCCGCTTCGAGGCCAAACTGGAGCAGTATCACGGCAACATCGGGCGCGCCGCGGTCGAACTCGCCAAAGACTGGCGCACCGACAAATATCTGCGGCATCTGGAAGCCTTGCTGCTGGTTTCCGATAAGGACGCTACATTTCTACTGAGCGGCCAGGGAGACGTGATCGAGCCCGATACCGGCATTGCGGCAATCGGCTCCGGCGGCCCGTTTGCCCAGGCGGCGGCGCAGGCCCTGGCCGATCACACCCAGCTCTCTCCGCGAGAAATCGCGGAAGAAGCCATGAAGATTGCCGGCCGCATGTGCATCTATACCAATGACAAGATAACGATTGAGGAATTGTGAGTCGATGGTCGTTAGTCGCTAGTCGTTCGCGGGTTGCGAATGATTGCGGTTTTTTCTAACGACCAACGACGAACGACCAACGACGCATTTATGGCAATTTACTTACCCGGAACCGCCGAAGAAGAACAAGTCACGCTCGACGAATTGACGCCGCGCGAAATCGTCGTCGAACTCGACAAGTACGTTATCGGGCAAAAAGACGCGAAGCGCGCCGTGGCCATCGCCCTGCGCAACCGCATGCGACGGCAGAAGCTCGCGCCCGAGATGGCCGAAGAGGTCATCCCCAAGAACATCATCATGATCGGGCCCACGGGCGTCGGCAAAACCGAAATAGCCCGCCGCCTGGCCAAGCTCGCCAACTCTCCGTTCCTCAAGGTCGAGGCTTCCAAGTTCACCGAAGTCGGTTATGTCGGCCGCGATGTGGAATCCATGATCCGCGACCTGGTCGAGATCGCCATCGAAATGATCCGCGAAGAAAAACTCGAAGACGTTGCGGACAAAGCGGAACTGAACGCAGAAGAGCGCCTGCTCGACATTCTTCTGCCGCCGATCTCGCCGCGACCGTCGGAATCCGGCCCAACCTCCGGTTCGACCGGCGGAGTGGTCATCGACGCGAGCACCAGCCTGACCGAATCTTCCAGCCGCACGCGAGAGAAGCTGCGGCAGCAGTTGCGCGAAGGCAAGCTCGACGATCGGACGGTCGAAATCGAAACTCGCGAACGCAACTTCCCGTCCTTTGAAATTATTTCCAACCAAGGCGCTGAAGAAATGGACATCAACATCAAGGACATGTTGCCCAACATCTTCGGCCAGCGCACCAAGAAGCGGAAGATGAAAGTCAACGAGGCCTTCGAGTACCTGATCCAGGAAGAAGAGCAGCGCTTGATCGACATGGAGCAGGTAACGCGGGTCGCCATCGACCGCGTGGAAAATTCCGGCATCGTGTTCCTCGATGAAATCGACAAGATCGCCGGCCGTGAAAGCAGCCACGGGCCGGACGTTTCGCGCGAAGGCGTGCAGCGCGACATCCTGCCCATCGTCGAAGGCACGACGGTCAACACGCGCTACGGCATGGTCCGCACCGACCACATCCTGTTCATTGCCGCCGGCGCGTTCCACGTCTCGAAGCCAAGCGACCTGATTCCCGAGCTGCAAGGCCGCTTCCCCATTCGCGTGGAACTGCAGTCGCTCACCATGGAAGATTTCGTCCGCATCCTGACCGAACCGAAGTCTTCGCTGACCCGGCAGTACATTGCGCTGCTCGAAACCGAAGGCGTGAAGCTGGAATTCACCCCCGATGCGTTGGAAGAAGTCGCGCGCTTCGCTTTTCGCGTGAATGAGGGCACGGAAAACATCGGCGCTCGCCGTCTGCACACCATCATGGAGCGCGTGCTCGACGAAATCAGCTTCGAGGCGCCCGAAAAAAAGGGAGAGCAGTTCATGGTGGACGCGGCCTACGTGCAAAAAATGCTGAGCGAGATTGTGAAGGACCAGGATCTGTCGCGCTACATACTGTAGAAATTCTCAACCGCAGGGGCACTAAAGGCGCACCGGGAAAAGCGAAAACTGCCTTTGTGTCTCCCTGTGTCCTCTGCGGTTTACTTCTCTTCTTCTCGCGACTCGCGCACTCTACCTCTGATACTCTTTCTCTTTGCGCATGAAATCACATCTTGGAAAAATCGCCGCGCCAGCCGTGTTTTGTCTGCTGCTGGCCGGTTGCGCCCAGACGGGGCCGCCGCTGCCGCCTTCGCTCGAACTGCCCAAGCCGCCGACGGACCTGCACGCCAGCCGCAAAGGCAATCGCGTCACGCTGAGCTGGAGCGAGCCCGCGCTCACCACCGACCGCCAGAGTGTGCGCTACCTCGGCCCAACCCTTGTCTGTCGCTCCGCAGATCCTGAAATCGCCACCTGCGGCAATCCCGCCGCCACCTTGCCAGCGCCAGCCGCAACCCCGCAAAAGCCGCGCTCCGCGCGTCGTACAACGCAACAGTCCAGTTCCTCGCTTCCCGCATCGCAGACCTACACCGACACATTGACCGCAGTCATGCAGCAGCAAGATCCATCCGCCGAAATCACTTACGCCGTCGAGGTCTTGAATCGCAACGCGCGCAGCGCGGGATTGTCGAATCGCGTGCATGTGCCCGCCGTCGTCACATTGCCTCCGCCGGGCAATCTTGCCGCCGAACTCACGGGCGATGGCGTCGTGCTTACATGGACGAGCGCAGGCGAACCGCAGTACGCTTCCGCCAACTCGCACGGCCTCGAACTTCGTTATCGCATCTATCGCCGCGACGAAAGCTCCGGCCAATACGCGGTCGCTGGCGAAGTTCCCGTGGGCGAAGCTGGCCCCGCGCATTTCACCGACTCCGGCTTCGAGTGGGAAAAGACCTACCTCTACCGCATCACCGCCGTAAGCATCGTCAAACGGCCCGGCAGCGAGGCGGAGGTTGAGGGAGACGACAGTACGCCTGTGCGCGTCGTCGCCCACGACGTCTTCCCACCCTCCGTGCCCGCCGGGTTGCAGGCGGCGTACTCAGGTGAAGGACAAAAGCCGTTCATCGATCTCATCTGGGCGCCGGTGACGAGCGCCGATCTGGCCGGATACAACGTCTATCGCAGCGAAACGAATGGTGCCGCTAGCAAGCTGAATTCCGATCTGGTGAAATCCCCGTCGTATCGCGATGGCGCCGTCGCCTCCGGCAAGACATACACCTACGCCGTTTCAGCAGTCGACGTGCGCGGAAACGAAAGTCAGCGGTCCGAGGCAACCAGCGAGCCCATCCCATAGCAGGCTACTAGCGCGTACGGGGCCTTCGATTCCGCGCAGGAGGACGCTTCGTACTGCTTGGCTGCACCAGGTGGCCGTCGCTCTGACGCGCATCGCTCTGCCGTTCCTCGGTCGCAGCCGTGTGCAGATCGCAGATTGCTATGGCGAGCGCATCGGCGGCGTCTGCGGGCTCGGGAACTCGATCGAGATTCAACAGGCGCGTCACCATTTGCTGGACTTGATGTTTTTCGGCGCGGCCATATCCGACCACCGCGGATTTAATGGACAGTGGCGAATACTCGGCGACTTGGAGTCCGGCGGATGCGGCGGCCAGCATGGCAACTCCGCGCACCTGTCCCAGCTTCAAAGCGGACTTCACATTGGCCGCGTAGAAAACGTCTTCAATCGCGACCCGGTCGGGACGGTGCTCGGCGATGAGCTGCCGAAGGCCTATGAAGATGCGCGACAGGCGCGTGGCCATGGGAAGGCGCGGAGAAACTTTGATGGCGCCGCAGACAACACACACCAGCCGATCGGTGTTGCGCTCATCGGAGAGCAGATCGACTACGCCATATCCCGTGTATTCCGTGCCGCAGTCGATGCCGAGAACGCGCATGGAGGAAGTGTAGCAGGGCCGATCTCAGGTCTCAGCTTCTACCCTCTGGCGGACTGCCGGGAGGCACAGCCGGGGGCGGCTGTCCCTCCACTCACGCCCACGCAAGCAGCGTGATAACCTATTTACATTCCGGCACAGTGAAACATGCGCGCGGACGGATTCCATCCGCTCAACGCGCGGGCCCATAACTTAAGCCAGTAAATCATTCTTAGGGAGCAGGCAATGAAAATTGGAGTGCTGACGGGCGGGGGCGATTGCCCCGGACTGAATGCGGTCATTCGAGCGGTGGTGCGCAAGGGCACCTTCCACTATGCGGACGAGTTCGTGGGGTTCGTCGAGGGCTGGCGCGGGTTGCTGGAAGACAAGACCATGGAGCTCGGCCTCCCGTCGGTGGGTGGCATCCTGCCGCGTGGGGGCACGATACTCCGCACCTCGCGCACCAATCCGGAAAAGTATCCCGACGGCCTGCAACGCTGCGCCGCGAACCTCAAGAAACACGGCTGCGACGCGCTGATCGCGATTGGCGGCGACGACACGCTTTCGGTGGCGCAGAAACTTTTCGACATGGGCGTGAGAGTGATTGGCGTTCCCAAGACGATCGACAACGACCTGGCCGGGACCGACTTCACCTTCGGCTTCGACACCGCTGTGAATGCGGCGACCGAAGCCATCGACCGCGTGCATACGACGGCCGAGGCGCACAATCGCGTGATCGTGGTGGAAGTGATGGGACGCGATTCGGGCTGGATCGCGACCTACAGCGGCATCGCCGGCGGCGCCGATGTCATTCTCATCCCCGAAATTCCTTTCGATATTGACCAGGTGGCCGAATTGATTCACCAGCGCCACTCGCGCGGAAGATATTTCAGCATCGTGGTGGCCGCCGAAGGCGCGACCTTTGCCGGCGGCAACGTCGAGGACGGGGCCGCCGGCCGCGATGAGTTTGGCCACGTTCGCTTGGGTGGCATCGGCGCTCTGGTGGCGAGCGAGATCGAGAAACGGACTGGCTTCGAATCCCGATCAGTTGTGCTCGGCCACATTCAGCGCGGCGGATCGCCCAGCGCTTTCGACCGCGTGCTGGCCACGCGCTACGGGCTGGGCGCCATCGACATGGCGCACCGAGGCGAATTCGGGCACATGGCCGCACTGCGCGGCAACAAGATCGTTTCCGTCCCGCTGGCTGAAGCCATCGCTTCCAATCGCAAGGTGGATCAGGAAATTCTCGACGCCTCGATCGGCATTCTCGACAAGCTCGACTATAAGATTTCGAGGACCTCCTGATCTGCCATGAAAACGGGTAACGGGGCTTTGCTCCGTCCAGGTAAGCACAGCCGCGCTTCCGCACGGTACGCGATGGTCTAAGCCGCCCCTCCAGATCTGGACTACCCTGCAACTCGCCGCACCGGACTACATGAAGCCTGAACGGGATTCTCTTGGCATGGGCGCGGGTTTAGGGGCATACTAGCTGAACCATCCCCGAGACCGGTTCCGGGGATGCTGGCGTGCCCATGTTTCAAGACGACATCCAGTCCGAAAGCCATCTGGAGCGGCCGGCGCCGCTTTCCTTGCCACCGGCGCCGCAGGATGCGGAAGTGCAACGCAAGCGCATGCTCATCGCGCTCGCCATTCTGCTGGCGGCGCTCGGGGCAGTGCTTCTGAAAGACTGGGATTTCTGGTTTCCGCTCGGCGCTGAAGTCCAGGAAGCCGCCGTCCGAGGCAAGAGGAAAGCTGTGGCTGCGCCCATCGTAAGCGCGCCCGCGGCTCCCGCGCGCGAACCCAAACCCGCCAGGATTCCGCAGCCCGCGCCGGCCAATGCTCCCCTCTCGGCAACCACCGAGCGCGCGGCCCTGCCTCCTCTGCAGGTGGAAGTCGTGGCCGGAAACCGCCACATCAGCGTGCCCGCGAAAAGCAATGCCATCAATGTGGATGTGGAGTCGGGCGTAGCGCCTTCCGCGACCGCTGCTGCGCCCTCGGCGCCCAATGCGCCCACCGGCCTCAGGACCAACGATGCTAGGACGACCCGAACCGGAGATCGCGTCGAACTCTCGCCCCAAACCGCCCAGAGCGTAAGTGTTTCCGTGCCGCCGGATTATCCCCTGCTGGCGAGGCAGATGAAGGTGCAGGGCGCGGTCAGTCTGCAGGCGCTCATCGCCCGAGATGGCACCATTCAAGAGTTGCAGATTCTAAGCGGCCCGGCCATTTTGGCGGCCGCGGCTCGCGAAGCCGTAAAGCAGTGGCACTTCAAGCCGTACCTCCAAAACGGGCAGCCCGTGGAAACGCAGGCCCGCATCACCGTGAACTTCACCATTTCCACAAATTGAAGCGGAACGAAAGATATAAGTGATTTCCGGTAGAGACGCGGCTGGCCGCGTCTCCTGCAGTGTCCAAAACAGACGGGACAGGCCTCATCTCTATAGGCGTTTGGGATCGCGCGGAAAACAAAAGGGGCGTCCGGATTCTTTCAAGTCCAGGACGCCCGGGCAGCCCTCCCCCAGAACTGCTCATCCGGGAATGTAAGTCGAAACGGCGATCCTGAAAATGGCACGCACGTGCCACGCCAGCCCACCAAAGTGGCGCCCCGCAAATCGCACGTTACTAGCCTGTCGCCAGGCCGGGCGCTGCCCCTGCGGTGGAAAAGGGCGATCCCGAAATGGCCGTGAGAACGCCGGTCGCTGCATTGTAGCTGTAACCCTCGATACCTTTTGCCGACTGACTTCCAAGATAGAAATAGTTGCCGTTCGGGTCGAAGAGGGCGAACAGCCCGCCTGCGGCCACGCTGAATGGAGAATTCTTCACCTCCACCAATTGCCCGTTGTCTGGAGTGATGGAAAAACACCAGACTGAGTCGCTCGACCCTGGGGTTACCGCGTAAACGAAGGCGCCGGTGGGATCGACTGCAATCGCGGTAGGGCCCTCGGTGCCGGCCGTGGAAACAAACGGCGATCCTTGCAGCGGCGTCAGTTCGCCCGTGTTGGCGTCGATGCTAAAACCGGAAACGTTGCCCGTCACGTTCTCATACGGCGAAGCGTTCGTTGCCGCAGGGTTCGCAACGTAGAGGAACCGATCACTCCCATCCACGGTTAGGGCAGCGGCTCCCGACCCCGCGAGCGCCGGAGATTCCGGCACCTGCGTGAGCACGCCGTTCGCGAACCGAAACCCGGTGACCATCCCCAGGACCGGGTTGGTTACGTAAACGAACTTGCCAGAATGCGTAAACGCAATCTGGGTGGGACCCGCATTCGCAGGGAAGGGCGATCCGGATGCGGTCAGCTCCGACAAAGCGCCACTGTCCGGATCGATGGAGAAAACCGAAATGCTGCCTTCCTCGTTGTTGTTGTTGCCGAAAGTATTTGTCACTAACAAGTACCCGCCGGAAGGGTCGACGATGGCCGCAGTCGGACCCGATCCAACCGGAACCGGATTGGCGCTGGTCGCCAAGGTTCCGTCGTTTTCGACCGTGAAAGTCGAGACCGTGTAGTTGTAGGAATTGATCGCGTAGAGGAACTTTTTCGATGGGGCCAGCGCAAGTCCGGTGGGCGTAAAGTCGTTTTGATTTGGCGTTTGCGCTCCCGCCGTGATCGCGCCGGTCGCGCCGTCGATCTGCAACAGAAGCACGGAACCCTTGCTGGGCAGCGTCACGTAGGCGCTATGGTTGGCCACCGCCTTGCTACTGCTGCCGCAGGAAAGGGAAAGCGCGGCCAGCATCGCGACCACGGCCACGAGAATCCGCGAGAGACCGCCTTGACCTGCCAGTGCGGCACGCGCCGCCCTTGGAAAACTCATTTGCGAACCTGCTCCTCAATATCCAGGGTAAGAACAAAACGTCGTATTGACTATCGTGCACGAGAAGGCCGGAACTGGCAACTGCGCAATTGATCGGGCCATCTCATGTCCGAATTTTTTACATGACCCGATGGCCCGATCACCCGATGACCCGATCAATTCAAACCCGATGTGTTCTAATCAGTCTAGCCCAGTGCAGCATGTTCCAAGCGAAGATTACGCCGTGATCGACATCCACTGCCACATTTTGCCAGACGTTGACGACGGCCCCAAATCCTGGGATGCCGCCGTCCAAATGTGCCGCATGGCGGCCGCCGACGGCATCACCCATACCGTCGCCACTCCGCACGCCAACCATCGTTTCGCCTATGATCGCGCCTATCTTGCCGGACTTCTCGGCGAGCTACAGAACCGGCTCCAGAACCCGATGCCGAATCAGACCGAAGACCAGACCCAAGACCAGCTACAGGAAAAAATCGGTCCCACGCTGCAATTGACCTTGGGCTGCGATTTTCATCTCTCTTTTGAAAATCTCGAGCGCGTCTTCGAGGAGCCGCACACCTACACCATTGGCGAGACCAACTATCTGCTGATTGAACTCAGCAGCTTCAGCATCCCGACCCGTCTCTCCGAGTGTTTCACCCGCTTGGCAGATCGCGGCCTTACGCCCATCCTGACCCATCCCGAACGCAACCCGATCCTGCAGCAAACGCCGCAGCGCATCCTGGAATGGGCCGAGCAGGGCTGCCTGATGCAAGTCACGGCCTCGGCGCTGACGGGGTTCTGGGGAGAACGCACGGAAATCGTCGCCCGCTGGCTGCTCGACCGCTCGGCCGTACACATTCTCGCTTCGGACGCGCACGACACCAAGCGCCGCATCCCGAACCTTTCCGCCGCTCGCGCCGTGGCGGAAAAAATCGTGGGCGCCGAATACGCCGCAGCTCTAGTCGAGGACAACCCCGGCGCAATCGTCAAAGGGATGCCGATCCCATACTGCCCGCGGCCGGTGCTGGATTAGGTCGTCTTGAGCAGTCGCCAGTGACCAGTAAAATCTAAAGTCTGTGATGCTGGTCACAGTTCGGGTGAGATGATATGCGGCCTCGGCATACCAAACTGACAAATTACACAATCTCCTTTTTGCCGAGAAAAGCGGCGAGCGATCTGCCTCCCAGATCATGGCCTTCGAGGACACGTGGGAGTGGAACGAGGACGCCCGCGCCACACGGGCTACTGCTGGGGAAGGTTGTCTTCGGGCGGGGTCTGGCTAGCCCCGGCCTTGGGATCGCCCGCTGCTGGCGCCGTTGGCGCGGTCGTTGTCATTGTCGTTGTCTTCGGTGTCATTGCGCTGTCGGGATTGAGCAGGCGATCGTCACTGGGGCCCAAACCGAGCTTAATCAGCGCCCGCGAATCTGGAGTCGTCTTCGTCTGCCATCCCTGGTCCGCCTGATAGCGCTGCATCGCGGCCTGGGTGGCTCTATCCCACGTGCCCGTGGGCTCGCCTTCCAGGTAGTGCTCACGGATAAGCGCCTGCTGAATTTCCCGGGCCCGGGCCGAGTCAATTCCCTGCTGGCCGCGCTTCTTTTTAACCCGCTCGGCAACCTGCCTGGAGCCTTTTTTGCCGTGGGAGCTTTTGCTTTTCTGCGACGCGGTATGAGTTGCGGTTTGAGCCGACGTGCGCGATGAAGCGTGAACCGGTTTGTGAGAGGAAGTCCGAGTGGAGGATCGCGCCGAATCGCTCTTGCTGGCCGTCTGCCCGCTCGCCGAATGCACTTTGGATGACGCTGCGGAAGCGTTCGCCGGTTTCTTGGGCGGAGTCGGCGTCTGTGTCTGCGCGATGGCTAGGCTATGCACGGCCACGCAGAGCAGGATCGAAAGGCCGATCCGCCGCCAACGTCGAATTGGATGAGCTAGGCGCATGTCTAAAGGCTTCTACCATCCGCGACTCAACCATCAAAATCAGTCGTGAGTCGTTGGTCGTTTGTCGTTGGTCGCTCGGGACGCGTCGTTGGTTTGAAATCCGCAAACGACCGATGACCAACGACTAACGACCAACGACTAACGACCGTTCCATCAAAAAACCGGCAAGACCGGGCCACCTTGATAGTCCCCGAAAAGGGGATGGAGCGCCAGTCTTGCCGGGAATTCTCCCGGTTATGGAAGTGTACCTGCCAGGAAAATCGTTCCGTCCTGGGTCCTCGCGCCTCGCGGACGCACCAGGAACACGACATCCTGCCCGCTCTTCAGCGACGACTCGATCTTCTTAAAGTCCTCGGGATTGTTCACGGCCTGCTTGTTCACTTCCAGGATGACGTCGCCGCGATTCAGTCCGATATCCTCGGCGAAGGATCCCTGCTTCACGTCTTGCACGACCACGCCCTTGCCCGCAGCAATGTTTAGGCGATCGGCGAGATCGGGAGTGATGCTGCGAACGGTAATTCCGAACTTGCTGACTTTGGGCGCTTCCTCGCTCTGGTCTTCGTCTTCTTCGCCCAGACGGGCAGCGAACAGTTTCGAGCGGTCGGCGATGGTCACGGTCGTGTCTTGTTTCTTGCCGTTGCGCACAAAGGCAAGCTTGACCTTCGATCCCGGCTTCCGGGAAGCGATGTCGGCGACCAGATCGTCGCCGCTCTTCACCTCCCTGCCGTCCACGGCGGTGATCGTGTCGCCGATCTTCAGGCCCGCCTCTTCTGCCGGGCTGCCGGAGGTCACGTTCGTCACCGTCACACCCGTTCCGTAAACGCGCGCGAGGGCCGGGTTTGGCTGAGAGTCAAAATAGATGCCAATGGACCCGCGGGCAACTCGGTGGTCCGGCCCGATCAACTGGTTGTAAACCTGAACCACGGTGTTCGATGGCATGGCAAAGCCCACCCCCGCGTAAGAGCTCGTCTCGGTGAGAATGGCCGTATTGATGCCGATGACTTCGCCCGCCATATTCACCAGCGGCCCACCGGAATTGCCAGGGTTAATCGCCGCATCGGTTTGAATGAAAGACTGGAACTGCCGATTGGGCACGATGTTGCGTCCCTTTGCCGACACGATGCCCGCCGTCACGGTTTCCTGCAATCCGAAAGGACTGCCGATGGCCAGCACCCAGTCGCCGACTTCCATGCCGTCGGAGTTGCCAAGCTTCGCGGCCGGTAGCGAACGATCCATATCGATCTTGATCACCGCCAGGTCGGTCTCCTGGTCCGTGCCGATCAACTTGGCGTCATGACCGGGAGTACCCTCGGGCTCGCCCTGCAACTTCACGCGAATGCGATCCGCTTTCTCGACCACGTGCCGGTTGGTGACAATGTAGCCCTTCGCATCCACGATTACGCCGGAACCGAGCGAGCGCTGGCGAATGGTACCCGCGTCATTGCCGCCTTGGCCACCTTGGCCGCCAAAGAACTTGTCGAAAAAATCCTGAAACTGGTTGTCCTCGTCGCCGCCCTGGTCTTCGTCCGGATCGGGACGCACGGAGCGCCGGTGGTGAGGGTTCTTAATCGTCGACTCGGTATTGATATTGACCACGCTCGGCTCTAGCTGCTTGGAAATCTGGGAGAAGGCGGTCGAGAGCTGTTGCGGAGCGGGGATGGTCAACTGCGTCGCATCCGACGACTTCTGGCCCTCCTTGCCTTTCACGCCGTAGGAGATGACCGTGCCAATCAGAATTCCAACCGTCAGCGTCGCCAAAATCGTAAGCGTATAGGCCCAGCGGTTGGCTTTAAGACGCACCCAAAAGGCGCTTTCGCGCGAATCCATGTCTTCCTCCTCAAACTGCCCAGTTTTTCATTATACCTTCGCCCCATTGCAAGGTCGGTCCGCAGGCCGGCGAACCATTCGACGCCGGAAAAGGCGGATGGAGTTGACCATGGCCGGGGAATAGGGGCCGGAAGCCGAGTCGAACTGCGCTCAACTGGACAGCCGAGGGCGGCTATCGCCACGCGTGTTCCACAGCCTGCTAGAGTTTCAGCGTCATCAGCGCGAGGAATAACCCCGTGTAGGCGGCGATGACCAGCAGCACCAGCAGCGCTCCAAAACTCAGGACATTGAAGATTCCCCACGGCTTCCGCACGGCGCCCAGCGCCAGCTTCCATAGTCCGAAACCACCCACCAATGCGCAGGCCGGCAACACGAACAGCCCAATCGTCCGCCCGTGAGCCACTTGGGGAAAAACGATCAGGAACACCACGGCAGGCAGGAAAACCAAAGCCGGGACAATCGCCAGCGGAGCGCCGATGAGGAATGCGCGTTCCCGCTCTTGCAGAGTCATTGAGTCATTGAATCATTTAGTCATTGAGTCATTGGAATCCAATCGCTGAGCCATCAAATCTTTGGGTGAATTTTAATGATTCAATGTCTCAATGCTTCAATGATTCAATGTCGTACACGGTTTTGCCGCCAACCACCGTGCGCAAAACTTTCGTCGCCAGAATTTTTGGCGGCGGCACTGCCGTGATGTCCTGGTCGAGAACCACAAAATCGGCCAGCATGCCCGGATCGAGCTTGCCTTTCTGCTTTTCGGCGAACTCGGCAAAAGCCGCGCCCGTGGTGTAGGCGGCAATCGCCTGCTCGATGCTCAGCTTCTGCGCGGGATAGTAGCTTTTCCGTCCGTCTTCGCTTGTGCGGGTAACCGCCGCGTAAATGCCGCGAAAAGGCGTCACCGGCTCGACGGGATAATCCGTGCCAAACGCCAGCACGACTCCGCGCCGCAGGAACTCCGCCCACGCATAGGAATGCTCGGCGCGCTTCGCGCCCAGCCGCGACTCGGCCCAGTTCATATCCGTAAGCAGGTGGCTGGGCTGCATGGAAGCGATCACCTTGAGGTCCTTGAAACGCTGGATCTGCTGCGGCGTGACGACCTGCGCGTGCTCCACGCGAAGCCGATAATCACTACTATTGCCGCCGTTGGCCGCTTTCACCGTGCCGTCTTTCGCCGCTTTCTCCGCTTCGGCAAACGCATCGAGCGCCATCTGCACGCCCTTGTCGCCGATGGCGTGGAAGCCGATCTGGTAGCCCGCCAGCACCCGTTCTTTGGTCATTGCATTCAGCTTCGCCGCGTCGTATTGCGGCAGGCCACTATTTTTCGGATCGTCGCTGTACGGCTCCAGCATCGCGGCCGTCTTCGAGCCCAGCGATCCATCCATGAAGCCCTTCAGCATTCCCGTGTGGAGCATGTTGTCGGACGCAGGATGCGCGCTGCGTTTGCGATTCAATTCCTCCATCGAATCGTCGAACGGCAGCCACTCGGAAATCCGCGCCGTCAACTTCCCCTCGCGCTCCATCTCCTCGTAAATCTGAAAGTCCTCCCACTGCGAGTAATCCTGCGCGGAGGTGATTCCGTGACTTGCCAGGTCCGCCAGCGCCAACTCGATGGCTTGCCGCCGCTTTTCGTGCGAAGGCTTGGGAACCACGGCCTCGACCAACTCCTGCGCCTTCTCGCGCAGAATGCCGGTCGGCGTGCCCGCTTCATCGCGATCGATCTTTCCACCGCCCGGATCGCGGCTGGCGACAGTGACGCTCGCCAACTGCAAGGCGCGCGTGTTGGCCACGCCAATGTGTCCATCCACGCGTTCGAGATAGATCGGATGTCCGCCGCTTACTTCGTCCAGGTCCCAGCGTGTGGGCAGAGCCTTGACCGGCCACAGAGTTTCGTCCCAGCCCTCACCCACAACCCATTCCCCGGGCGCGGCGGTCTCGACGCGGGCCAGCAAGCGGTCGCGAAATTCGTCGAGCGTTTTCGCGCCGACCAGGTTAACGTTCATCTTCTCCATGCCCGCGCTCGCCAGGTGCAGGTGGGCGTCGTTGAATCCAGGCATGACGAATCGTCCGCCAAGATCCACGACCTTCGTCTCCGGCCCCTTCAATTTCATGATCTCGTCGCGCGTGCCGACGGCGAGAATACGGCCGTCAACCACGGCCAGCGCCTCGGCACGCTTGCCCGCGCCGAGCGATGACGCCGCATCCACCACTCCGGTATAGATGTTGCCGTGGGCGAAAATCAGTTCCGCTTTCGGCTTCTGGACGCCCTGGGTGGCAACGCCGTTCTGCGCCGGCGCGCCAGAGGCCACGGCCAAGAGCAGAATCGGAGCGATTCGCTTCGTCATCATCATTCGCCTACTCCCGATAATGCGAGCATTGTAAGCAGAATGCGCCTGAGGCCGAGGTCTCGTCCATTGCAGTCGAACCATTCTTGCAACGTGTGCGCGCCGCCACCGGAGCCGCCAGCGCCGATCGCAATGGCCTCACGGCCGAGCGACAGCGGAATGTTGGCGTCGGTCGAGGCGCGCTGCACCCGCGCCGTATTGCCGAGTTGCGCATCCACGGCGCGAATCACCTGGAAAAGCCGCGCATCGGGCAACAATTCACCCGCCGGCCGGTTCCCGATTTCCACCACTTCGCTCTGCAGCACCTGCGGCCGGCGCGTTCCGCGCTGCGCTGCGGCCCGATTTTCGAACACCACCGCCTGTTCCAACGCGCCGCACAGCGCTCGCTCCAGTCGGTCGATTTCCGAGGTCGAGGTGGAGCGCAGATCGACCCGAATGCTGGCGGATTCCGGAATTGAATTCACCGAAGTTCCGCCGCGAATCACGCCGACGTTAAAAGTTGTTTTCGGCAAGAC
>JBEKQG010000136.1:0-8830 GCA_049519955.1 Terriglobales bacterium | reverse complement strand
CCCACTCCCGATGTCATCCGGCTGATGGGCGAAAAAGAAAAAGCGCGCGCCGCCATGAAGCGGCACGGCGTGCCCATCCTTCCCGGCTCCGACGGTGTGGTCGCCAGCGACGGCGAAGCGCGCGACTGGGCGCGGCAGATCGGTTTTCCGGTCATCCTCAAAGCCACGGCCGGCGGCGGCGGGCGGGGCATGAGGATCGTCCGCAGCGAAGACGAACTCCCCGCGCTCTACCGCCAGGCGCACTCCGAAGCCTCCGCCGCTTTCGGCAACGGCGATCTCTACCTCGAACGCTATGTCGAGAACCCGCGCCACATTGAGTTCCAGGTCTTGGGCGACGAGCACGGCACGGTCGTCAGCCTGGGCGAGCGCGAGTGCTCCATCCAGCGCCGTCATCAGAAGTTGATCGAAGAGTCGCCGTCCGTGCGCATGACGCCCGAGCTGCGCAAGGAAATCGGAGACGTCATCAGCAAAACGCTCAGCAGTGTCGGTTATCACGGCGCCGGCACCATCGAATTTCTCATGGATCAGGAACGCCGCCTTTACTTCATCGAGATGAACACGCGCATCCAGGTCGAGCATCCCGTCACCGAGATGGTCACCGACGTGGACTTGGTCAAGAGCCAGATCATGATCGCCGCGGGCGAGAAGATGGCCGACGTCTTGCACGGCCCCATCGTCCATCGCGGACACGCCATCGAATGCCGCATCAACGCCGAGCATCCCGAAAAGTTCACGCCCTCGGCGGGCAAGATCACGACGTTCCATCCTCCCGGAGGCACGGGCGTACGCATCGACACGGCCGCCTACGCCGAAGGCACGATTCCTCCGTATTACGATTCGCTAATCGCCAAGCTGATCGTCCGCGGCAAAGACCGCGACGAAGCCCTCTCGCGCATGAGCCGCGCATTAGGAATGTTCATCGTGGAAGGCATCCACACCACAATCCCGCTGCACCGCCGCATCCTGGCCGATCCCGATTTTCTTGCGGGCAATTTCGACACGGGATTTATTGAGAGATTCCTGGCAAAGGCAAAGTAAGGTGGTAGTGAAATCGCGATTTATCGCCAGCTACGCTGGATGTCACGATCTCATTTGCTCACGGCGTCCGCGAAGTGACAACCAGAGTGTACTGGTTCGAGTTTCAAGTCTGTTTGCCCGATAAGTTTATCGACGGTATCTTTGCTGGAGCTGGCGAAGATGAAAACGAACGCTTGGGCATCACACGACTTCACTAATACAGCTTCATATGATGCACCGTGGAAGTCAGTTCGTGCGAATGAAACCCCTCCAAAACTGACATTTAAGTTCTCTTGTACAACTTCATAACCTGTCTGTCGATTGCCTCTGATGACCTTGCGCATATATGCGTCAGTGGAGCGCTGACCCTCCGGGTAATAAACCAAGGCGTCGGCGTAAAAGGCCATAACATATTTGGGCGAAAACAAAGTTTCATTACGGAGTGCCGTGATAGTGACAAGCAGCGGAACAGTGCCTGGCGTTCCCTTTAATTCGGGCGTTCCGAACGCTAGTCCATCAGCCGCCGTTAGTTCAACGCCGATGGATGAGTTCTTATACATGCGCCCGTTGACAAGACCTGTCTCCATCCGAGGCACTGGTATAGACGGATTCGAAGGTACAATTACGGTTTGGGCGGATGTGAACAAAGTAAAAATTAAGATGGCAAGAACAGAATTATGCATGCTTAACATTATCCTCCAGCATGACTGTTGCAACAACGACTACATCGATTACCTCGCTCACGCCTAATGTGATTGCGGGCTGACGTATGGCTCGGAAACGCATAGACTATGAAGTGGATAATGTCTCTTCCGCGCCTATACCCCATCCTCGACGCCGGCTGCTTCGCTGACGCCAATGCCATGTTCGCTGCCGCCGAGGAACTCGCCGCCGCTGGCTGCACTCTCCTCCAATATCGCAACAAGCAGGGAACTGCCCGGCAAATACTTGACCAGGCCCGCGAACTCAAATCGCGCCTCGGCCCCAACATCAAGCTAATCATGAACGATCGCTCCGATCTCTGTCTGGCCGTTGGTTTTGATGGCCTGCATGTTGGCCAGGATGATCTCTCTCCCGAAGCGGCGCGCAAGATAATTGGCCCCGCTCGCTGGCTAGGCGTATCAACCCACAATCCCGAACAAATTTCCGAAGCCGATCGAACTTCCGCCGACTACCTAGCCATCGGCCCCGTCTTTGCCACCACCAGCAAGGCCAATCCCGATCCCGTTGTCGGACTCGCCGGCGTTCGCCGCGCAAGGGAACTGACGCGCAAGCCGCTGGTGGCCATCGGCGGCATCACCCGCGCCAACGCCCGCTCCGTCCTCGATGCCGGAGCCGACTCGGTCGCCGTGATATCCGACTTGTTACCATCCCCGCGCAATTCGGCAGAGGAATTTTTGCGCCTTCTGCGGTAAAGTTGAATACTCGCCGTGACATTTGATTTTGGGTGGCGCAGCGCTTCAGCGCTGCGATAACCGGCCATTTGAATCACGGTTTTAGCCGCTGAGGGCAACCTGCGGCAGAGAAATCGCTTCTTCAGACGGCCCCTTAGGAGGTTCGTGAACCCGAACGTTCATCCCCCTGTTCCTGCCAGCGATTGGGAACGCCACCTCCATCAAGACCAGGAGCTTGTCAAAGGTCTCGGCCTGACCAGCGCGACCATGCTGGTGATGGGCTCGATGATTGGCTCGGGCATCTTCATTGTCTCCGCCGAAATTTCGCGCGACGTGGCCTCGCCCGCGCTGCTCATCGGCGCATGGCTCGTCACCGGCTTCCTCACCGTCGTCGGCGCGCTCACCTACGGCGAACTGGCCGCCATGATGCCGCGGGCCGGCGGCCAATACGTCTATCTGCGCGAGTCGCTCGGCCCGCTCTCGGGCTTTCTTTACGGTTGGACTCTGTTTCTCGTAATTCAAACGGGCACCATCGCCGCCGTGGGCGTGGCTTTCGGCAAATTCCTCGGCATCTTCTGGCCGGCAATTTCTTCCAGTCATTGGATCGTCCACCTCTGGAAAGTCCCGCAGTTTGCGGTCGGCCCCATGATGCTCGGCGGCATGGATGTTGGGCTGAACACGCAGAACCTCGTCGCCATCCTGATCGTGGTCGCGCTCTCGGTTGTCAACATTTTCGGGGTGAAGACGGGAGCTTTCATCCAGAACCTCTTCACGACCGCGAAAGTTTCGGCGCTGCTCGGCCTCGTGATCTTCGGAATCTTCCTCGGCCGTAACGCCCATGCCATCGCCGTGAACTTCGGTGCAAACTTCTGGCACAACTCCGGGTTCGGCGCTTTGCATGACGTGGGCGGCGGCGTTTTCGTCTCCACGCTCACCGTGCTGGCCATTGCGCAGGTCGGATCGCTCTTCTCCGCCGACGCCTGGAACAACGTTACTTTCACCGCCGGCGAAGTACAGAATCCCAGCCGCAATCTTCCGCTCTCGCTGGCGCTCGGCACCGGCGTCGTCATCGCTCTCTACATCGCGTGCAACTTTATTTATCTCGGCGCGCTGCCCCTCGTAGGCAGCCCGACCGGCGCAACGCTCGTCCAGCGCGGCATCCAGCACGCCAGCGAAGACCGCGTCGCCACGGCCGTCATGTCGCAGATGTTCGGTTCCATGGGCGGCAAGCTCATGGCGGTCGCCATCATGGTCTCCTGCTTCGGCTGCTGCAATGGCATGATTCTCGCCGGAGCCCGTGTTTACTACGCCATGGCGAAGGATGGTCTGTTTTTCCGCGGCGTTGCCCGCCTGCATCCCATCCACAAAACGCCCGCGGTTTCTCTGATGATGCAGATGGCGTGGACCTGCGTGCTCTGCATCTCGGGCAGTTACAGCCAGCTTCTCGACTACATCATGTTCGCCGTACTGGTGTTCTACGTGCTCACCATCTTCGGATTGTTCGTTTTGCGCCGCACCCATCCCGAGGCCGACCGTCCCTACAAAGCCGCCGGATACCCGCTTTTGCCCGCAATCTATATCGTGATGGCTTTGTTTATCGACGTGGTGCTGTTACGCTACAAGCCGCAATACACCTGGCCGGGACTTATCATCGTGCTGCTCGGTATTCCGGTGTATTACATCTGGCGTCCACGCGCTGCGAACGGAAGTGCGAACGCTTAGGTCCTAAGGAGAGACTCGCGAAAATGGCCAATCTGCTGGCTACCAAGCCACTCGAAATGATTGTGGAAGAATCCGCCGAAGGCGGGGAACATTCGCTGAAGCGCGCGCTGGGCCCAACCAACCTGATTACGCTGGGCATTGGCGCAATCATCGGCGCCGGCATTTTTGTCCTTACCGGAGCGGCAGCCGCGCAGTATGCCGGACCCGCCATCGTGCTTTCCTTTATTCTTGCGGGCATCGCGTGCGCGTTTGCCGGGTTGTGCTACTCGGAATTCGCCGCGCTCATTCCAATCGCCGGTTCCGCCTACACCTACGGCTATGCCACTCTGGGCGAGATTTTTGCTTGGATCATCGGATGGGACTTGATCCTCGAATACGCCTTTGGCGCGGCCACGGTCGCCTCGGGCTGGAGCGGCTATGTCAACAGCTTTCTGCAGGACTATGGCATTCATTTGCCGCCGTCGCTGACCGCGACTCCCGGCACTGACATGGTGATGTACAACAACCGCTGGGAGCGCCTCGCCACCATCCTCCCCACACTGCAGGCCCACGGCGTCGATCCGGCCACACTGGCTCATGCGCAAGGCTCGTTCAACCTGGTCGCTTTTCTCGGGATTGTCGCCGTCACCGCGATCCTCATCGTCGGCATCCAGGAATCGGCGAACTTCAACTCGGCAATCGTCATCGTTAAAGTTGCAATCGTAATCACGTTCATTGCCATCGCCAGCGGCTTTATTCTGAAGCACCCGGACATCGCCGCCCATAACTGGCACCCATTCATACCGCCGAATACCGGAGAATTCGGCCATTACGGCTGGTCTGGGATCGCGCGCGGGGCCGGCGTGATTTTCTTTGCCTATATCGGTTTTGACGCCGTCTCCACCGCGGCGCAGGAAGCGAAACACCCGCAGCGCGACATGCCAATCGGCATTCTAGGTTCGCTGGTGATTTGCACGATTCTCTATATCCTCGTGTCTGGACTTCTCACTGGAGTCGTCTCCTACACCACCTTGAACGTTCCCGATCCAGTCGCGGTTGGCATCGACCACACCGGTGTGCGTTGGGGCAGCGTCCTCGTGAAGCTGGGGGCGATTGCCGGCCTGGGCAGCGTGATGCTGGTGATGCTGCTGGGCCAGTCTCGTGTCCTCTACTCCATGTCGCGCGATGGACTGCTGCCACAGTGGGCGGGCACTGTGCATCGGCGCTTCCGGACTCCCTGGATTTCGAGCATTTTCGTGGGAATCTTCGTGGCAATCTTCGCGTCGCTGATTCCGATCGGCATTTTGGGCGAGCTGGTCAGCATTGGCACGCTATTGGCGTTTGTCATCGTGTGCGCGGGCGTGTGGATTCTCCGCGTGCGCCGTCCCGACCTGCCTCGTCCGTTCAAAACGCCGATGGTGCCGTTTGTTCCAATTATGGGGATTCTGGTGGCTGGCCTCATGATGGTGAGCCTGCCGCTCAGTACCTGGCTGCGCCTGATTATCTGGCTCGCGATCGGTATGGCCATTTACTTCGGCTACGGACGCCGTCACAGCCGCGTGCAAGCGTCGCTCGAAGGTCGCAAAACACCGTAAACATGCGTCCGATATAAGTTCCCGGTTTTCAGTATCGAATTTCGACACTCTCACTGAAAACTGGGAACTGAGATCTTTTTCTAGGCCGCCCGTCTCTCGATTACCGGCTATTCTCCCTGTATTTTCCGGACAATCGCCGTCACCCACCGGCGCGGGAAGAGCCGCACCGCATGCGCCGTCAGCCAATTCTTGGATCCCGAAATTACCACGGGCTTGCCCGCGATCAGCGCGCGATAGCCGTCTTCGGCAACGGTGCGCGCATCCATCGAACCGAACTTCAGCAGCCGCTGCCCGGTTGCCTTCGCGCGCTTGTGGAACTCCGTGGCCGTCGGGCCCGGACACAGGCACGTCACACTCACGCCCGTTCCTCTGAGTTCATTTGCCAGCGCCTCCGAAAAATGCAGCACGTAAGCCTTGGTCGCAAAATACACGGCCATCAGCGGCCCCGGCAGAAACGCCGCCGTGGACGCCACATTCAGAATTCTTCCTCTCTTGCCCTCAGTCTTCGCCCTCACCATCATCGCCGGAAGATACAGGCGCGTGAGGTGCGTGAGCGTCGTCACGTTGAGCTGGATCTGGCGCAGACATTCCTCCAGATCGTTATCGGCAAAAAAACCGTACTGTCCGAATCCAGCATTATTGACCAGCACATCCACCTGAATGCCGGCGCGTATCGTCTGATCGAGCACATACGCGGACGCTCCCGGCTCGCTCAGGTCGACCGCCAGAATCAGCGACCGCGTGCCGTGCGCCTTCTCCAGTTCGGACGCGAGTTGCCGCAGTCGGTCCGCGCTGCGTGCCACCAGAACCAGGTTGTATCCCTCGCGCGCAAAGATGCGGGCGAGTTCCATCCCGATGCCGAACGAGGCGCCGGTGATAAGTGCGGTTTTGCGATCGGTTTCCTGACTCATAAGTTTCATCGTAGTGTACTGGCCGCGAATACATGGGATCAATCTACTCCGTCATCCTGAGCGAAGCGAAGGACCTATGCATTTGAAGGCTGCGAGCCGGGATGCACACCGCGAAAACCCTGCCCTAAACCGAGGCGGGATCGAAGCCCGCTTGGAGTCTACATACTCAACCGCCCGCCCCGCGCCGCTTACACCTCGTAAATCGAGTGCCAACTCGTCGCGGCCTTCAGCTTGTCGTTCACGTTATGGATGTTCTTCACGCCCTCGCTCTCCAGCCACTTGCGAAACGCCTCTGCTCCATGTTTCGCATAGATCGGGATGCCATCCTTCCACGTGGCGCGTCCGCACAGCACGCCGTTGAACTTCACGCCCGATTCGCCCGCCAGTTCGAGCGTCTCGCTGAATTCCGCGTTGCTCACCCCAGCCGAAAGATAAATGAACGGCTTGGTCGCCACATTGGCCGCCATGTGGAACAGCTCGATCGCCTCTTTCTTCGTGTACGCCTTCTCGCCCCCG
Source organism: Terriglobales bacterium (assembly GCA_049519955.1). Taxonomy (GTDB): domain Bacteria; phylum Acidobacteriota; class Terriglobia; order Terriglobales; family Acidobacteriaceae; genus Acidiflorens. The sequence goes on along the minus strand of JBEKQG010000136.1, from coordinate 1,696 downwards.
AACGATTTCATCCCCTCGACGAACTGCATGTTCACCGGCACTTCCACTTTGAGCACGTCGGCGCCGTAGCGCGATTTGGTGAATTCCCTCATGCTTTCACTTACGATGTGCGGCTTCTTCCTCGCGTATGCCAGGCCTTTCTCGTCCGCGCCCTCTTCGTAGCCGACCAACTCGAGGAAGAAGGGAATATCGTTGGCGCGGCACTCGTCCCCGATGCGCTCGACCCAGGCGTGCTTCTTCTCGTTCACATCCTTATGGTCATAAGGAGTGTAGTAGAGCAGGACTTTGACGCAGTCGGCTCCCGCCTCTTTCAGTCGCCGCGCGGACCAGTGATCGAGCAGGTCGGGCAGCCGTCCCGGCCCCGTCTTGTCGTAACCAGTCTTCTCATAGGCCAGCAGCAGCCCGGCGTTCTTCGCGCGCCGCTTCGAGGCCGGCAGCCCCCACTCCGGATCGAGCAGAATCGCGCTGGCATGGGGCGTCAACACCTCGCTTACCAGGATCTTGAATTCTTCCATCATCTCGTCGGAGACGGCCGAGCCCTTCTCCTTGGCGAGAGATTTCTGCAGTGAGCCGCGCTGGTCCATGGCCGCTGCGGCGATTACGCCATGTTCTGTCGATACAGCCTTCATTCCCGCGAGTTTGCCGGCGGTGAGCTTCATAAATCCTCCCTTGCTGTGGAGAGACATTGCGGTTCGAATACCGAGTGCGTCCTCTTCGAAAAATGATACGACATCGTGTGACTCGCATCACCAGAGTTGCGCTCATCGCAGTTTACACTCAAAATGGAATCACCGATCTCAGTCGATAGGAGAAGCAATATGCCTTTAGTGTCGATGCGGCAACTCTTGGACGAAGCCTCCAAAGGCGGCTACGGCGTTGGAGCATTCAACGTCAACGACATGGAACAGATCCAGGCGATCATGGAAGCGGCCAAGCAGACCAACTCGCCGGTCATCATTCAAGCCAGCCGCGGCGCGCGCGCCTACGCCCAGGACAAGTACCTCTATCACCTGATGCTGGCGGCGGCCGAACTCTATCCCGAGATTCCCCTCGTCATGCATCTCGACCACGGCAACAGCGTCGAAACCTGCAAATCCGCCATCGATCTCGGCTTTACCAGCGTGATGATGGACGGCTCTCTGATGCCCGACGGCAAGACTCCCTCCAGCTTCGACTACAACGTGCAGGTGACCAGGGAAGTCGTCGCCTACGCTCACCCCAGGGGTGTCACCGTCGAAGGCGAAATCGGCGTGCTCGGCGGAATCGAAGATGGACACGGCGCCGGCGGCACCGGTCTCGAGCATGTCACCGATCCCGACCAGGCCGTGGAGTTCGTCGGGAAGACCGGCTTGGATGCTCTCGCCATCGCCATCGGCACCAGCCACGGCGCCTACAAATTTTCCAAGAAGCCCGACGGCTCCGTGCTCAAAATGGATGTGCTCATCAAGATCCACCAGCGCCTGCCCAAGACCCACCTGGTGATGCACGGCTCCTCCAGCGTGCCCAAGGAACTGCAAGACATCATCAACCAATACGGCGGCAAGCTGAAGCCGACCTGGGGCGTGCCCGTGGAAGAAATTCAGCTCGGCATCCGCAACGGCGTCCGCAAAATCAACGTAGATACCGACAATCGCCTGGCCATCACCGGCGCCATCCGCAAGGTGTTTGTGGAAACGCCGGAGAAGTTCGATCCGCG
>JBEKQG010000135.1:0-8922 GCA_049519955.1 Terriglobales bacterium | reverse complement strand
CAACGCGGAGCCAGCGGCCTCGAATAAGTACGCCGAACTGGACGCAACCGAAGCGGATATGCTGCGCTCATGTCCATGCGTTCGTCCGTATATCTGCGCGTACGTCTGTCTGTACATCTGGGCAGCAACGACGAACAAGCATCCGGAGAGAACGCAAAACACGCTCAGGCAAACGAGAGAAGTGAGCAGCATCGGCGCGGGTCCGGCCAACTCGCCCGGTACCGTCTGAAAGAGAGCTTTGGATGCGCGCACCGCCCAGATCGTCGGCAGCAGGCTCGCGCCGAGCAGGCATTCTAGCGCCGCAACTGCCCTCGGAGTGTTGGTTTGACTGGGCGCGAAATAGCTGCCCAGGCTGCTTCCGGCAGCGGTCCACAACAGCCATGTGGCCAGCATGATTCCCAAGGAGATTTCATTCCCGTTGAAAACGACAATGAGTTCCCGCATGAGGGCGATCTGGCCGATGACCGCGGTGAATCCGAGCACGGCCAGGGCGGCCCTTGTTTCGATCCTGTTTCCGGATACTGTTCCGAACGGAGGGTGCCTATCGTTCGTGGTTGTGAGCAGCGACACTGACAATTCCACCGGAGCAGAATTAGAATTGAAGCGCTTCGAAAAAGCAAAGGCAGGGAGCGAATATGCCGCCCACTGAGAGCACAGTGCTTAGTCGTCGCGAGGCGCTCATCAAGTTGCTTCGCCTCGGTGGAATTTCCGCGGGCGCTGCCGGGTTGGGATTGTGGCTTAGCGAATCGAGCTTCCGGCCCGAGCCCGCTCTGGCCATGAATCTCAAGCGCAGCCACGCCGTCGCGGCCGATCCAAAATTGCCCGAAATGGCCGTCATTCAAGGAGACGATCCCACGCAACTGGCACGATGCGCCATCGAAGAACTGGGCGGCATGAGCCGTTTCGTCTCGCGCACCGACGTCGTTCTGGTGAAACCGAACATCGCCTGGGACCGCACTCCGGAGCAGGCGGCCAATACAAATCCGCTGGTAGTCGCCGAGGTCGTCCGCCAGTGCCTGGATGCGGGAGCCAAGCGAGTCATTGTAACGGACGTGAGCTGCAACGATGCGCGCCGGTGTTTCGAACGTTCCGGCATTGCAGAGGCGGCGCGCCGCGCCGGCGCGGACGTTGTCCTTCCCGATCCTGCTCGCTTCAAAGACGTGAACCTGGAAGGTACCGTCCTCGGCAACTGGCCAGTTTTCGATCCCTTCCTGAATGCCGACAAGATCATCAACATCCCGATCGCCAAGCATCACAGCCTTTCGGGAACGACGCTGGGCATGAAGAATTGGTACGGCATTCTGGGCGGGCCGCGTCATCAACTACACCAGAAGATCCACGAAAGTCTGGTCGATCTCGCCGACTTCGTGCGCCCAACTCTGACCATGATCGACTGCTATCGTGTGCTCATCCGGAACGGCCCAACCGGCGGCAACCTCGAAGACGTTTTGCTCAAGAAGACGATGGTGGCTGGAACCGATCCAGTGGCGCTCGACGCTTACGTCGCCAAAGCGTACTGGAACTTGGAGGTCTCAGCGCTTCCGTATCTGCAAATGGCGGCAAAGCGCGGGTTGGGGACGTATGAGTTCGAAAAGATCCGCGTACGCACGAAGAAACTGGCATGACGGAGGCGGAACGACTGCTACACCCCTCGACCATTCTGTCTGTGACTTAACTTCAATTAAGTTTTGAGACAGCCTTCTCCACAGCCTCCAATATTTTGCCGTCCTTTGCCACTTTGGCGAGGGTGTTGATGTCGTCGTAGAGCGGGCGGTCTTCATCGAGTCTCTTCACATAACTGCGGATGACCTCGTATGCCGCTTGCGAGGCGGGAGAAGGTTTGACGGGAGCGCGCAGATCGATGGCCTGAGCGGCGGCCATCAGTTCGATGGCGGCGATGTGCCATGCGTTCTCCAGAATCTGGCGCGTCTTGATCGCCGTGGTCATGCTCATGGAGACAAAATCTTCCTGGTCGGCGGCGGCTGGAATCGAGCCGGTCGCGGCGGGGGTCGAGAGCACACGGTTTTCGCAGACCAAGGCTCCGGCGGTGTATTGCGTGAGCATCAGGCCGGAGAACATTCCCGCGCCCTTGGTCAGGAAAGCCGGCAGCCCCATCGACAAATGAGGATTCATCAGCCGATTCAATCTGCGCTCAGAGAGGACGGTCACAGTGGTCACGGACATGCCGACGAGTTCGAGCGCGAACGCCAGCGGAGTGCCTTGGAAATTAGCGCCCGTGAGCACCGTGTCTTCATCGGGGAAGAATACGGGGTTGTCGGCGGCGTGGTTGAGTTCGATTTCCAGCATGTGGCGGCTCCAGACGAAAGCGTCTTTGGCGGCGCCGATGACTTGCGGGCTGGAGCGCAGCGAGTAAGCGTCCTGCACCTTCTTGCCGGGGCGCTGGAGGAGAGCGGAGCCAGCGGTCATGCGGCGAATGTTTTCTGCGCAGGCCTGCGCTCCGGGATAGCCGCGCACCTCGTGAATCCGCGGATCGAAAGCGACCATGTTGGCGTTGAGGGCTTCCAGCGTCATGGCCAGGCAGACTTCCTGCGTCTTGAGCCAGCGATCGGCGTCGAAAAGTTCGAGGCAGCCGATGCCGGTGGTGAGATCGGAGCCATTGATGGTGGCCAAGCCATCCCGTTCGCGGAACGCAATCGGCGCGATGCCGGCGGCGGCCAGGCCCTCTGTCGCCGGCCGTCGCTTGCCTTGGTAGAACACCTCGCCTTCGCCCATGAGCGTGATGGCCATTTGCGCCATCGGCGAGAGATCGCCACATGCTCCCACCGAGCCTTTTTGGCAGACCACCGGAGTGACGCCCGCGTTGAGCATCTTGACCTGGATTTCCACGATCTCGCGGCGGATTCCGGAATGGCCCCAGCAATGGGTGTTGAGGCGCGACAACATGCCGGCGCGCACATCTTCCTCGGCGCAGGGCTCGCCACAACCCGCGGCATGGGAGTAGAGCAAATATCTCTGAAATTGTTCCACCTGCTCTGGAGTGAGCGCGACCTCGGCAAGTTCGCCAATGCCGGTGTTGACGCCGTACATGACTTCGTGGGCCAGGATCTTGCGCTCGAGCAGGCCGCGGCACTTGTCGATGCGCGCGCATGCGTCGGCGTGCAACTGGATCGGCTGGCGATGGCGGGCGACCGCAGCGACATCCTCAATCTTCAACGAATGCCCGTCCAATACCAGATTCGTTCTTGCTTGGTTCGAGCGCGCTTCATCCTGAACAACCGTCATAGACTTCCTCCGCGTTTTGTCGCCATACACTGCACCGTCCGCCGCTGCCCATGGGGCGCGGCCTGGTGGACGAACCTGCAATCTAGCGCGGCAAGCGCCAGAATGCTGTGACCAGCGTCACCCAGATACGGACGCTCCAGCCTACGCCTTGACTTCGCAATCGGGAAGCGGGCGCCAGTCTGGCCGGCCGCTTCCGGTTTGTGTTTTCGATATTTGCGGCGTATAGTTGGCAATGAAAACTGTTGTGTCGTAGTGTCAGGATTGTCGAAGCACACCAGTGGGCGAAAGCCCACTTTTTAGTTTGGGACGGTTTACGGATCGAATCGCGGAAAAGATGGGCGCGGCGGTTCGGGCGCAAATTGCTGAAAACATGGCTGTAGATCTGGATAAGGTTCGGCAGATTGCCGAGCGGGTGGCAGGCTCGATCGGGTTGGAAGTGGTCGAAGTGGAGTTGTGCGGGGCGGGTAAGCACCGCATGCTGCGCGTGTTTATCGACCGGCCCGGAGCGCTGCCCGCGGCGAATCGTCCCGACGGCGTGACGCACGAGGATTGCTCGGCGTTCAGCCGCGAGTTCGGAACGATCGTCGAAGTTGAGGATGCGGTGCCGGGCGGATCGTATGTGCTGGAGGTATCTTCTCCGGGACTGGACCGTAAGCTGACGAAGGCGGCGGACTTCGAGCGCTTCCGCGGATGCCGCGTGAAGTTGACGACGCGCGAGCCGGTGAACGACAACCGCCATTTTGAAGGGAAGCTGGAGAGCTTCGAGAACGGACGGCTGGTGCTGGATGTGAGCGCGGTGCGTCCGAAGAAGGTGCGTCCGAAGGAAGGCGCGGCGGCGAAGGTTGAGATTGAGTTGGGGAACATAGAAAAAGCGAATCTGGTACCGGAAATATAGTTCTCGGTTCCCAGTTCTCAGTTCTCAGGAAGAGCGAATCTTGGGAACTGAGAATCGAGAACTGAGAACTGAGACCTGAATTTTATGGCGAGTGAGCTCTACAACATCATCGAAGGGGTCAGCCGGGAGAAGGGTATTGATCCGCAGATCGTGGTCAGCGCGGTCGAGGACGCCATCGTGGTGGCGACGCGCAAATACTACAAGACGCAGGAAAACTTGCGCGCCGTGCTCGACAAAGAAAGCGGCAAGATCAGCGCCTATGCGGTGAAGTCGATCGTGGAGACCCCCGAGCTGGTGGAAGACGCGAACCTGCAGGTGACGGTGGAGGAGGCGCGGAAGCTGGATCCGGCGGCGGAAGTGGGCGGAGAGCTGCTGATCCCAAAAGTGACGGAAGGGATTCTGGGACGGATTGCAGCGCAACTTGCCAAGCAAGTCATCTTTCAGAAGGTGCGCGAAGCGGAACGCGACACGGTTTACAACGAGTACATCGGGCATGTGAACGAGATCGTGAATGCGACGGTGAAGCGGATCGAAGGGCCCGATGTGATCCTCGACATCGGCAAAGCGGAAGCGCGCATGGGGCGCAAGGAGCAGTCGCGTCTGGAATCGTTCGCGGTGGGCGAGCGCATCCGGGTCGTGATCGTGCGCGTGGAAAAAGCGGCGAAAGGACCGGGCGTGATCGCATCGCGCTCGGCTCCGGAACTGGTGCAGCATCTGTTTCAGACGGAAGTGCCGGAAATTTACGACGGCACGGTGGTGATCCGCGCGATTGCGCGGGAAGCGGGCGAGCGCACGAAAATCGCGGTGTTGTCGAAAGACAAGGACGTGGACGCGGTCGGGGCCTGCGTGGGCATGAAGGGGATGCGGGTGCAGTCGATCATTCGCGAGTTGCGCGGAGAAAAAATCGACATCATCGAGTATCACGAGGACCCTGTCACATTCGCGGAGAAGGCGCTGCAGCCGGCGAAAGTAAGCCGGGTCACGATTGTGGATGCGGCGGACAAGCACCTGGAAGTGGTGGTGGACGACACGCAACTGTCGCTCGCGATCGGGAAGAAGGGCCAGAACGTGCGGCTGGCGGCCAAGCTTCTGGGTTGGAAGATCGACATCAAGAGCGAGGAAGAAAAGCGGCAGGAAGTGGAACAGCAGATGTCGGCGCTGGTCACGCAGACAGCAACTCCGCTGGAGATTGTGACTGGACTGGGCGAGGGGCTGGTCGAGAAGCTGAAGGCGGCGGGTGTGAATACGGTGGAGTCGCTTGCCGATATGACGCCCGAGCAATTGGAAGCGATTGAAGGCATCGGCCCGAAAACGGTGGAAAAAATCAGTATTGCGGTCAATAATTACTTCGCCACGCTGGATGGCGGCGAAGCAGTAGCCGCCGTGGAACCGGAAAGCACCGGAGAAGCCGCCGCCGAAGCGGCTTCCAGCGAGGAATCGCCGGCGGAAGTCCCGGATGAAGCGGAAGCGTTGGCCGCAGAACCGGAAAATACCGGAGAAGCCGAATCGCCGGCGGATGGCGAGTTAGAGGCGGCGAGGTTGGCCACGGAAGCGGAGCCCACCGACACGGCGCAAACAGAAGAAGACGCCGAAGCCGCGACGAAAGAAGCCGCGACGGAAGAAGCCCCGGAAGACAAGCAGATCTGAACTGGGAGCGTGGCGGGTTCGGAGTTCGATCCGGGCCGAAAGCGCGGGCTTCGTCGAATGGAAGCCGGCGAAAGTAAGATGGAGCGGGAATTTCGTGAACGTAGATATGCGAGCGTAGATATGCGACCTTAGAGACGCGAGATTAGCGGGACAAGAAGAGGAAACGACGGCGGATGAGTAAGATTCGAATCAACGATCTGGCCCGTGAGTTGGAAGTCAAGAGCAAGGAAATTCTTGACGTGCTGACCACGGTGGGCGTCACGGAGAAGAAAACGCACTCCAGTTCTCTGGAAGATCACGAAGCGGAACTGGTGCGGCGGCATCTCCGTGGCCGCTCCGATGCCGCGTCGAGTTCGGCGAGGCCTTCTTCGCGTGCCGCTCACGGCGAAGAAGAGATCAAGACCAAGATCGACCTCTCGCATATTTCGCGGCCTGGAGACGTGCTGCGCGCCATCACGCAGCTCAAGGAAGCAGCCGAGCGTCCGGCGGCGCGTCCGCCGGTCAAGCCGCCGCTTGCAACGCCAGCGGTGGAAGCGAAGGCGGAAGCTCCCGCCGCTTCCGTGGCGCCGTCGAAGGCGGCACGGCCCAAACCCGCGGTCGAAGTTCCAGCTCCTTCTCCTGCGGCGCCGAAACTGGTGACGCCGGCGTCGGTAGCTGCCACGCACCGTCCGCCGACGGCGGTCGTGATTCCGCCAAAAATTTCCGCGACGCCACCCGCCGCGACCCCATCGGCTCCCAGTGCGCCGCCCGCGATCGCCGTTCCACCCCGCGTTATTATTCCTAGCGCTCCCGTTGCGAGTTTTCCTCCGCCAGCGGCGCAGCCTCCTGCGGCGACAGCGGCAACTGACAATGTTGTGCAGATGCAAGCCGCGGCGCCCACGAAGCCTGCAGGTCCGGTCGCGCCACTGCCGCGCATGATCATGCCGCAGACTGGCCCGCGCCCGGTATACAAGGCGCCTGTGCCGCTGCCGGGAGCGCCTCCGCGTTCGACGCCGGGACGTCCCGTGCCTGGGCAGCCAATTTTTCAGCGTACAGCGCGTCCGGCAGCGCCGGGTGCGCCGCGTCCGCCGCTTCGTCCGGGTGAACGCCGTCCCATGCATCCGACGCGCGTGGCGCCAGCGGGAACGCGTCCGCTGGGCGTAGGTCCGGGAGCGGGAATGGCTCCGCCGGGAACGGTGCGTCCGGGAAGCCGTCCGGGAGCGCCGTCTCGCCGTCCGGGACAGAGGTATGTGCCGCGAGGAGTGAAGGAAGGCCCGATGAAGGGCTACACTCCGCCGCCGCGCATGAGCATTAACAGCGAGCCGGCGCCGATCACGCGCAACATCACGATCACAGAGGGAATCTCGGTAAAAGACCTGGCCGAAAAGCTGGGGATTCGCGCCAAGGACGTGATCGCGCGGCTGGTGGTGCGGGGCGTGTTCGCCACCATCAATCAAACACTCGATGCCGAACTGGCCAGTGAAATGGCGCGCTTCTTCGGGGCGGACACGGAAGTGATCACCTTCGAGGAACAAGCCGCGAAAGACACGGACGCAGCCACCGAGAGCAGCGAGGAAGGCGCGGAAGCCGTCTCGCGTCCACCGGTGGTCACGATCATGGGCCACGTGGACCACGGCAAGACGACACTGCTCGACTCCATCCGCTCGACCAATGTGGCCGGAGGCGAGGCGGGTGGCATCACGCAGCATATCGGCGCCTACAAGGTCCGCATCACCGACACAGCGTCTCCCGCCTACGGACGCGAGATCGTGTTCCTGGATACTCCCGGCCACGAGGCGTTCACGCGCATGAGGGCCCGCGGCGCGAAGGCGACAGACATTGTCGTGCTGGTCACGGCGGCCGACGACGGGGTCATGCCGCAGACGGTTGAAGCCATCGACCACGCGCACGCCGCCGAAGTTCCCATCATTGTCGCGGTCAATAAAATCGACAAACCGGGCGCGCTGCCCGAGCGGGTCAAGAAACAGCTAGCGGATCGCGGGCTGGTGCCGGAAGAGTGGGGCGGCAAGACTGTGTTCGTGGATGTTTCCGCGAAACAGAAGACAAACCTGAATCTGCTGATGGAAATGATCTGCCTGACGGCCGACTTGCAGGAATTGAAAGCGACTCCGGGACGCGCGGCGAGCGGCGTGGTGCTGGAAGCGAAGTTGGATCGCGGGCGCGGTCCGGTGGGAACGATCCTGGTGCAGAACGGCACGCTTCGCGCCGGCGACAACTTCGTGGTCGGAAACGTGTACGGCAAAGTCCGCGCCATGTTCGACGATCGCGGCAAGCCGCTGAAGGAAGCGCCGCCCGCGACTCCGGTGGAAATTATCGGACTGGAAGGGCTGCCGCAGGCGGGCGATCAGTTCGTGGTGGTCACCGACCGCGAGAAGGCGCGCGACATTTCGGAATACCGTGAGCAGAAAGCGCGCGAAGCGGCGCTCGCCAAGAGTTCGCGCGTCTCGCTCGAAGGCCTGGCCGAGCAGTTGAAGACGGCGGGCATGAAGGAACTGAACATCATTTTGAAGGGCGACGTACAAGGCTCGGTCGAAGTGCTAAGCGATTTGCTGGGCCGATTGTCGAACGACAAGGTGCGGCTGAAGTTGTTGCGCTCGGGCATTGGCGCGATCACCGAGACGGATGTGCTGCTGGCCTCGGCGTCGAATGCCATCATCATTGGATTTAACGTGCGTCCGGAGCGCAAGGCGCAAGAGCTGGCCGCGCAGGAAAAAGTCGACATCCGCCTGCACTCGATCATTTACGAGCTGCAGGACGAGATCAAACGCGCCATGACCGGTTTGCTCGAACCGACGATCAAAGAGACCTATCAGGGACGCGCCGATGTTCTGGAAACATTCCGCATTCCGAAAGTCGGGACGATTGCCGGCTGCCGCGTGAGCGATGGCCTGATCAAACGCGATTCGGAAGTGAGGCTGCTGCGCGATAACGTGGTCGTATTCAAAGGGAAGATCGGTTCGCTCCGACGCTTCAAGGACGACGCGTCGCAAGTGACCAGCGGTATGGAGTGCGGCATCTCCATCGCGAACTACGGCGACATCAAGGCCCGAGACGTGATCGAGGCGTTTGTGACGGAGAGGATCGCGGCGGAAGCTATTAAGTAAAGTTAGTTCGTGGAGCGCCGGGCGTCCCCCCCC
>JBEKQG010000134.1:0-9135 GCA_049519955.1 Terriglobales bacterium | reverse complement strand
ACACTCGAAGCGCTGCGGACGCTGCGTCCGCTCGGCCAGATTCGGAATTCGTTTATTTTAGCCGTCAACGAAGACGGCCTTTGGATCATCGACCAACATGTGGCCCACGAGCGCGTGTTGTTCGAGCGCGTCCTGCGCCAACGCTCGGCTGAGCGCGTGGAGAGCCAGCGTTTGCTCATGCCCCTGATCGTCGAACTGACTCCGGCGCAGCAAGCCATCTTCAGCGACATTGCCGGGGAACTCGCGCGCAACGGTTTTGAAGCGGAGCCTTTTGGCGCGCGCAGCGTCGCGGTGAAAATCGCTCCTGCGGGCGTGGACGCAGCGCGCATTGAGCACATGCTGAACGAAATCCTCGAGCAGATCGCGCACGAAGACCAAGCCATCAATCTGGAAACGGTGCGCACGCGCATCGCGGCTTCGATTGCCTGTCACGCCGCGATCAAAGTCAACATGCCGCTCGAGCAAAATAAAATGGAGTGGCTGCTCACGGAGCTCGCGAAAACCGAGCATCCCATGACGTGTCCGCACGGCCGTCCGGTGGTGCTGCGCTATTCCATGCAGGACATTCAGAAGGCATTCAAGCGCATCTAGCTTCGAGCTCCGAGCTACGAGCTGTGAGCAATCTAGCCTTCCGATGTGCTGGAGAACTTGCTCGGAGCCCGTAGCTCGCAGCTCGAAGCGGGGAACTAGCCAGACGGCATGGGCCAATCTGCGATCACTGTGTTTTAATCGAGGTCATGACCGACTCGGAACTTCTGCAGGCTCGCGCGACAAAGTGGCGTCTCGACGGCCAGCCAGTGCGCACGCTCGACGATGCGCGCTCGTTCCTCGAGTCGGTGGGATTCTGCCTGATGTTCCCAACGCGTCCGGCGCTGCTGTTGCCGACTTTTGTGGGAGCGTGGGTGGGAGCGGACGACCATCTGCCGAAGCGTCAGCACGCCTTCGCCGATGCGCGGGCGAAAGAAGCGACCGAACTCATGGTGCGCGCGCTGCGCGATCAGGCAGCCTACGAGGCTCCGCTGATGGACGAGAGCAACGCGTTCCTGCTGGCGGCCTCGGTGTTTCCCTATTTTTATTCGCTGGTGGGCGAGCGCAATCCCAAGCTGCCGCCCGCATCCGGACCGCGTTCTCCTTATTCGCCGCTGGCCTGCGACGCTTTCGAACTGATCCGGAGGCGCGGGCCGATATCGAAAACGAAGTTAGGCGAAATGCTGGGCGGTTCGGTTTCCAACGCCGGACTGGATCGCGCCCTTAGCGAACTCTGGGGCAAGCTGCGCATCACGCGTGTCGATTACACGCCGGAGGAAGGCTCAGTGTGGGACGAGTTGTCGCGCTGGGCGCCCGATGTGGTGCGCGAAGGGGTCGGAATTTCCGTGGCCGAAGCGCTTTCCGCGCTGGTCTCGAAATATCTTGGCTGCGTGGTGGCCGTGGAGGAAGGCGAGGTGGAAAACTTTTTCGCCAACTTCGTTCCGCGGACGCGCGTGAAAGAAGCCATCCACGCGCTGCTTTCGGCGCGCGAATTGAGCTTCACGCATGTCGGCAGCAAGTCGCTGCTGCAAGTAACTCCGCCAAAACAAGCCTACGTTCCAAAGCCGCGTGCGGAGCGACTGAAGTAGGGTTTTGTCTCGGAATGAGACGGACGGGAGGGCTTGGATTTGGTTGCTTCGGGTACCCCCCCACCCCCCCTATATTTTCTAAAATCTTGAAATTAAAGGCCTTGTTTCCAAAATCTTCACAACAAAAGGGTTAGAGGCAAAATCTTGATAACAAAAGAGTTATTAGTATGCCGAATTATGGCTTTCCTTTAGAATCAAGGAGTTACTATGGGAGCGTCGCGCAAAATCTAGATTTCAAAGAACTTAGTAAAATTGCTTGGCGGTGGCCTGGGCTGCTACCTGTGTTTCTATTATAGAGCTGGTTGTCAAGTATTCCATAGCGTTTTCGTGGTCGGTGACGAGAAATATCTCCTGCATGGCGAATTCAAATACAGAGATCCTTCGCTTCGCTCAGGATGACAAATTATTTTGATGATAAATTTTGGAGACGATGTCCACTGGGGTGAAGCTCGCTCTGGCTGCGTGTACAATGCAGGGTGCGCCACGATGACCGACTCATCCCAACGCAGACTCATCATAGCCATAGACGGCCCGGCCGGAGCGGGCAAGAGCATGATCGCCGCCCGCCTGGCGCGCAAGCTCGACTATGTGAATTTGGAGAGCGGCGCGATGTATCGCGCCCTGGCACTGCGGGCGATCGAGTGGGACGTTTCGTTCGACGACGAAGCCGCGCTGCTGAAGCTGGCGAGGGAGTCGCGCATTACGCTCGATCGCGCCGGTGGCGGCAATCGTGTTCTGCTGAACGGCAAAGACGTTTCCGCGCGCATCCGCGAGCGCGATGTGACGGCGGCCGCGTCTCGTGTCTCCGTGCATCCCAAGGTGCGCGAGTGGAGGGTTGAGCGGCAGCGGGAGATGGGCATCGGCGGCGGCGTGGTGATGGAGGGGCGCGACATTGGTACGGCGGTTTTCCCGGATGCCGACTTGAAGATCTTTCTCGACGCAGATCCGGTGGTCCGCGAGCAGCGGCGGCTGGGACAACTCGGGGTGCATGGCGCGCCGGCTTTGGCCATGGCGGCGGACCTGCGGGAGCGCGACCGGCTGGACCGGACGCGTGCGGCTTCTCCGCTGATCGCCGCAGAGGATGCCATCGTGCTCGACTCGACGAACATGACCGAGGATGAAGTCCTCAGCCGCATCGAGGGGTTGGTGGCGCAGAAGCTGGCGGCGGGGCGGCAATAATTGTACGTACAGTGTTCCACGTGGAACATGGCAAATGTGTACGTACATATGCAGTGGTTGAAGAGCCGAGCAAAGGCGAACAACAAGCGAATTCGGCGTTTATTAGTGACCGGTGGTCAGAAAATTGGCAAATTTTTCCGCCTAAGTCGTTGATAATGCTAGGGGGCGGGTGTGGTAAAAAAGGCACACCCGTGTAAATTTTACATAGTGGGGCAGTTGCCGGTTGCCAGTTGCCAGTAGTCAGTTCTCAGTTCTCAGTTCCCAGTTGCCATATCCGGGTGATCGGGCGGAGGTGGGGTATGCGGCGATGTCTCGACTGCGAGGAAAAGCTCGAGCTCGATGCGGCAGTGGAATCTTAGGTGGCGAAAAACGCCAGGGAACCGCTGATTTAGTCTTCGCTAGCCGATGCGAGACGCGTTGGAAGTGTGGCCCTCAGCGGCTAAAGCCGCTTGTGGTGCTGGTTTTAGCGGCACGGCTGAAGCCGTGCCCTTCCCAAGAACACGCGAACACAAACTTAATCAGAGTTTCCCCAGGCCGAGGGCGAGACGCCCTCGGGACAGCCGGCAAGATGCCGGCGCTACGTCTGCCAGGGCGGTAACGATCAGGCGGTCGACGTGGCGCAACCCCGGTTATTTCGATCACTGTTGAGGAGGCTTCGAGATCACGGCGCAGGCTGTGGGTGGCCAGACAGGATCGTAATGAGTGCCTGCATGTCCTTCTTGGCCGCATGTTCACGGTCGGAGAGGTCGACTCCCCAAAAGTTTTTCTGCGGCTCCAAACATTCGACACCGGCCTGGAGTTCATTGGGGCCAAGCTGGCGAATCCATGCAATGCGAAACTTCGCCCGGTGGGTCCCGCGCTGCAGACTTATGATCGTTCCGGGTTGCAAATGGGTTCGGAGGCCCCCAATGCGCGCCCCGGTCTCGGTGATGTCGATGGTATGCGCCAGACAAGTGACTTCATCGATGGAAGCCTTGACGGGCAATACCATTTTTGTGCGTGCCGATCTGCGGTTGTTTAACATGGGATGACTGTTCATTATTTCGTGTCAACGAGTCGCGAACAAGTTACCAGAGTCATTGGCTAGATCGCCGCAATTGCCAAAATCAGAGTCAAGAATGCGCAATGACAATGCCGAATACTCTCTCGTTCATGGCCTCGGCTAGAGCCTTGGCCTGAGCCAGAGTGGTTCCACTCAAGAGCTCGAACGATATGCTTGCGGTGGCCAAAGCGGACACGGTGTCATGGAACAGCTCGATCGCGATGGCAGGTCTATCATCCGGGGTTGAGGCAGCAATGAAGCAGCAACCCGCGCGTTCGACGACTTTGTCGGCCATATATGTTCTTATTCCTTTTTTCGTTCCCGCGGGACTGAGATTCCGGACTTGCCGATGGCTGGGGGAGGGCCCTGCAGCGATCCAGCCGTCCGGGAGTGGCCACGGATATGGACTTCAATGTTGAACGGGGGTAGACGACGGACGTCGAAAGTCTCTCGAACGGGGCCGATCGCGGGCTGATTCTGAGCTGGCAACTGAAGTCCTGGTCTGTGGAACGGTGCTGCCTTATCGTGAAGCTGCTGCATCCGGCGGAAAGATTACGGCAATTCATGGGCCTAATGAGTTAGCCTTTTGATCTCTATCAAAAGTAAGTGTTAATCGGTCTGAAGCCATGACAGGCGACCACCTCGCCGCTGGGCAACTTCTGGAACTACGTATGAAATCAAGGCATCAGCGGTTGTGACTAGCGTCGGGTCCCATTAAGGAACCTCTGATTAAGTCTTCGCTAGCCGATGCGAGACGCGCTGGAAGTGTGGCCCTCAGCGGCTAAAGCCGCTGGTGGTGCTGGTTTTGGCGGCACGGCTGAAGCCGTGCCCTACCCAAAACCAATTTTTGAAACACGCTCTACTTATCTTCATATCCGTTGACGCTGCCCACGCCGGAGCAATAGTCCCAACCGGGCGCGGCGAGATAGCCGGCGTAGTGATAGCAGGTTCCCGACTGAATGTCGGCAAAGCCGGAACCGCGGGCGAAGCTCGAGTAGATGGCGGCGAGTTCGGCTGCGCTGGAGGCGTGGAAATTCCCGGCGGCATTGACAATTCCCGCCAGGGAAGGCGCGGCGATGCTGGTTCCTCCGACGATGTGCCATGTCGCGCTCGACACTCCTCTCAACGGATAGCTGTCGTATATCCAGACTCCAGTGTGGGGGGTCGGCGTCGAAAGCGAGGTCGGGCGTGCCACGATTTTTTCCGACGATGGCGGCCACGGAACTTTGATAGCTGGGGATCGGAAAATAAGCGCTGGGACCGCTGCCGGTGCTGGCCCATGCCACCTCGAGCTGAAAGGCGCCGGTAGTGGGATTACGGCTGACGGTGGTTCCTCCGGACGACACGACGCTGGGCGAGACGCTGGGCCAGAGGGCCCCGGGCGAGTCGCCGGAGGATGCGAAGTACACCACGCCCGGCGTGGCAAAGTAGGACTCGCTGGCCGCCTCCTTGGGGGACTCGGCGGTGCCCCAACTCATGGAAACTTCGCCGCCGCCGGCTTGCGCAACCAGAGCGCTCGCGACCGAGACCGCCGTGAGCAGGTCGGCTTTCTTGTTGGAAGCGGCTTCGACCAGGAACAACGCGGCGTTGGGCGCCATGGCGTGCGCCCATTCGATATCGAGCGACTCTTCCAGTTCCCATCCGCCAGTGGGATCGACGGGTGGCTTGGCGCCGGTGGCATAGACGACCTGGAAGTTGGCGGCGGGAATGCCGAACTGCAAATCGAAGGCGGCAAGATCGGCGGCCGCGTTGGGATCGTCGTAGGAGTCGACGATGGCCAGAGCGCGGCTTCCACCGGCGGGGTTTTCCGTGACCACGGCCGGGGAGCATCCGGCAACGTAGGTGGTGAGTCCGTAAACACAGGCGAGGGACGCGGGCGTCTCAAAAAATTTGCCGCTGGTGGGCCCCGCCTGTGGATTTACGCCGCTATCGCGGGATGTGCGCGGCGAGGTGAATGAGGGATTGGCAGACGGTCCAAGGTCAAAGAGGACGATATTGGTGTGCATCCGTTTGCCGGCGTCCTGCGGACGCTCGACGCTCGATTGCGGAACCACGATGGTTCCGCGCGAGTCGGGAGCCTGTCCGAAGGCCGCGGACGTTGAGGCCAAAAGGAGGATGAAAAGGAAGGGCATGATCGTTAGCACAACGGAGGCATGTCTCATGGTGTTGTCCTAGTCCGGGAAGCCCGCGATATGGGCGGTCCCAAATGCCACAATCCCGAGAGTGCCATTGTAGCGCGCCTACTTTTTGATCACAACGCCAATCCCCAGCTCGCGCAACTGGGCTTCG
Source organism: Terriglobales bacterium (assembly GCA_049519955.1). Classification (GTDB taxonomy): domain Bacteria; phylum Acidobacteriota; class Terriglobia; order Terriglobales; family Acidobacteriaceae; genus Acidiflorens. The sequence goes on along the minus strand of JBEKQG010000134.1, from coordinate 3,009 downwards.
GACACCGATCTGGAAGAATCGCTTCTATGAATACGACCTTTTCGCCCAGAAACGAGTAAAGAAACCGAACAAGGATGCGGTGATCATCATCACGGCTGCAACGCGCCGGTTGAAGCACACTGCCAACAGGGATCAGACAGAGCCCGGAGGGATGACCCATGTCGCACACATACGCCAGCAATCGGGTGCATGTGGTCTTTTCGACAAAAGACCGGAAAAGGAACCTTGCCAACGATCTTCAACCAAAACTCTGGGGATACATGAAGGGCATTGCGAAAAATCACGGATTCGAAGTTGTCAAGATCGGCGGGGCGTCCGATCACGTTCATGCACTCCTGGTCGTGCCTCCTGCGATGCCGCTCGCGAAGGCGGTGCAGTCGATCAAGGGCTGCTCGTCGAAATGGCTCAATGACACGGGAGCGGCGGGGACAAATTTCGCCTGGCAGGAAGGTTATGGCGCCTTCAGCGTAAGTGCATCGCAGACGGATGGTGTCGTCGCATACATCGAGAATCAGTCGGCGCATCATGCCAGGCGGAATTATGAGGAAGAGTTTGTTGAGTTGTTGCGGAGATACGGCATTTCTTACGATCCGGCGCACGTATTGGGTTAGGAGTGGGCCGTCCCTCCGGGACTTGATCTAATTTGGGACGCCTACCCAGCGCCAAGGCGCTGGGCTAAGGTGGGCCGTCCCTGCGGGACTCTGGTGAGGTTAGCGCGGTGCGTGGGAGGGCCGTCCCTGCGGGACTCTGGTGAGGCTAGCGCCGAGAGCGGCTGCGGCGGAGGGTGAACCCACACATCGCACAAATCGCGATGAGTGGATTTACTGCTGTCGCGCCTACTTTTTGATCACAACGCCAATCCCCAGCTCGCGCAACTGGGCTTCGGAGACGGGGGTGGGGGCTTCCATCATCAGATCTTTGGCGGCGGCGGTTTTGGGGAAGGGAATGACTTCGCGCAGGCTGTCGGCTCCGGCGAGAATCATGACGATGCGGTCGAGGCCGAGGGCGATGCCGCCGTGCGGGGGAGTTCCGTATTCGAGGGCTTCGAGGAAGAATCCGAAACGGGCGCGCGCTTCTTCTTCGGTCATGCCGAGGGCGCGGAAGATACGGCTCTGGACGTCCTGCCGGTGAATACGGATGGAGCCCGAGCCGAGTTCGGTGCCGTTGAGCACGACGTCGTAGGCGAGGGCGCGGACCATGGCCGGATCGCTTTCCAGTTTGTCCATGTCTTGATCGTGCGGCGAGGTGAAGGGATGATGCGCGGCCATCCAGCGGCGCTCCTGCTCGTCATACTCGAACATGGGGAAGTTTGTCACCCAGAGAAAACGGTAATCGCCTTTCTGGAAAAGCTGGTGGCGGTCGGAATATTTCTGGGCCAGCGCGACGCGGAGCAATCCAGCCGAAGCGTAGATCGCCAGTTCCGGCGGCGTTACTCTGCTCTTGCCGTCGGGATGGGCGTCGGATGTGGCGCGAGATGGCGCGCCCGATTGCGCGGAGCCGACCACGAGCACCAGCAAATCGTCCGTCGCAGCGCCGGTTTTCTCGCGGATTTTTGCGCCGGCTTCGGGGAACTTCGTCTCGATGCGCTTGAAGTCTTCGAAGACGCGCGCTCCGCCCTTGGCGATGAAGAGCGGCTTGATGTCATCGCGCTCCTTGCGCGAAAGTTCGCCGACATGCGGAATGCGAATGGCAATCGCCGGCAGCTCGGGGTTGATCGCGAGTTGCTGCAGGTCCGCCGCAGCAAAACAATCGCGCACGTCGGTAAAGGGCGGCAAGCGCAGGTCGGGCTTGTCGCTGCCGTATTGGCGGATGGCATCGTCGAAATCCATGCGCGGGAAAGGCGCCTTGATCTGGTGGCCCGCGGCCTTGAAGGCGGCGGTGAGAAAGCTTTCCACGACTTCCCAGACACGCTCGGGCTGCGGGTAGGACATTTCAAGATCGATCTGGGTGAATTCGGGCTGGCGGTCGGCGCGCAGGTCTTCGTCGCGGAAGCAGCGGACGATCTGAAAGTACTTGTCGAAGCCGGAGATCATCAGGATCTGCTTGAAGAGTTGCGGCGATTGCGGGAGGGCGTAGAAGGAACCGGGCTGGACGCGGCTGGGGACGAGATAATCGCGCGCGCCTTCGGGGGAGGAGCGCGTCATGAACGGGGTTTCAATTTCCAAGAATCCTTGCTCGGCCAGATTGTCGCGGACGGCAAGCGCGACGCGGTGGCGCAGCTCGATGTTGAATTGCATGGCGTCGCGGCGCAGGTCGATGTAGCGATATTTCAGGCGCATTTCCTCGTTCGCGAGGGCCGTGTCGGAAGGCAGAAAGGGCAGCGGCTTCGAGACGTTCAGAATGCGCAGCTCTTCGACCACCAACTCGACCTCGCCGGTGGGAAGATTGGGATTGATGGTGTCGGCGTCGCGGCGCTTGACGGTCCCGACGGCCGCAATCACGAACTCGTGGCGCAGCGCTTCGGCTTTCTGGTGCACGGCTGGGTTCAGTTCGTGGTTGAAGACGACTTGCGTGAGCCCGGTGCGGTCGCGCATATCGACGAAGATGATCTGGCCAAGGTCGCGGCGGCGGTTGACCCATCCCATGAGCACAACTTTCTTGCCCGCATCGGAGGGCCGAAGCGCCCCGCACATGTGAGTTCGCCTGAGGTCGCCTAAAAAATCGAGCACGTTTTTGCCTTGTCGAACTGAAATTCGTTCTGCTGGATTACGGTTGAGGGCCGAATCCAGGATTATAAATGGAACGGGGCTGCGGGCCGCTGCTCAGGTGACTGTGGGTAGTGGGTCAGTTCAAAATACATATTCCCCCAGCGGCTAAAGCCGCTATTGATTTTGCTGCAGTTACGGCACGGCTGAACAGGCTGCGGGAAAAGTCGTTCCGGGGCAATATCCGTGACCTCAGCGGCTGAAGCCGCAGTCATAATCATGCACTTACCGCAGCGCTGAAGCGCTGCGCCACCCAAAATCAGGGGCGAGGACGACTTTTTCCGCAAGCTGTGAAGCCGTGCCC
>JBEKQG010000133.1:0-9278 GCA_049519955.1 Terriglobales bacterium | reverse complement strand
GCGTTCTACACCCACGAAGAGCGCCGGCGGATACCGTTGCCGACTTATCCTTTTGAGCGGCAGCGGTTTTGGGTCGATCCCGCCGTGATGACGCCCGCCGCTGCGGATAGATCCCACTTCTCGACAAGCGCGAGAAGTGGGGCACCCCCAGTCGACGCATTCGTCGAGCCATTGGCTTTTTCGGCGGCGTTCGGGAGCGTTGCATTCGAAAATTCGCCCGCGTTACGCAAGGACCGCATTGCTGCACGCGTGATCGATCTGCTCCTGCCCGTCTCCGGACGCGAGCGCTCGCAAATCGACAGTGCGGCCACGTTCATGGAGCAGGGATTCGACTCGCTTTCGTTGACGCAGGTGGCGTTCGCCATTCGAAAAGAGTTCTCCGCCAAGGTCAGCTTCAGTCAGCTCATGAATCAGTGGCCCAACGTTGACATGCTGGCGGCGCATCTTGACTCGACCCTGCCGGGCGATGTGATGGCGGATAACGTCAGCTCCCAAGCAAAGAGCGCGACCTCAGCGGCTAAAGCCGCGGAAATTGAACGCCTAGATCGCAGCGGTGAACCGCTGCGCCACCCAAATTCAAGGGCGACATCCACAGCTACAACATCTTCCGATGCAGCGCCGAACTTTTCCGCAACCGGTGAAGCCGTGCCCTACCCAAAAGCTGGTCATGAGACGAGTGCTAGGGGCAGCGCGCTCGAAGAAGTTGTTGCCGAGCAGGCGCGCACCATCGCACGGCTGGTTACGCTGCTGGAAAAGAGCGGCGTAAGTCATCCAGATGCGGGTGCCTCGGCGGCTGCGGAGCTGCGATCCGCTAGGAGGGGCGAGACGCCCGTCCCCACACGAGCGCGGGAAGTGGAAACCACGGTCCCGCAGCGCGGCATTTTCTCGTCTTCGCGTCTTTCCGAACGTTTGTCGGCCTCGTACAACGAATCAATGACGCTGCGATTTACCGGCAACATCTCGATCGAGAAAATGACGCGCGCCATGGAACGCCTGGTGGAGCGGCATGACGCTCTGCGCGCCAGCTTCGATGAAACCGGCATGACGATGAAGATCGCTTCGGCGCTGAAGATCGCGATGCCGGTCAGCGACCTTTCTTCCATCCAAGAGCCAGATCGGCAAGAGGAGCGTCTCCGCAAGCTGCTTGCCGATGAGACCGCGTTGCCATTTCCGCTGCCGGCGGGGCCGTTGTTCCGCTCCCAGATGGTTCTCCTCGGCCCCGATCGTGCGGCGGTCGTTTTCACAGCGCACCACATTATTTGCGATGGCTGGTCGCTGGATGTTCTGATCCACGATCTCTGCGCTTTCTATTCGGAAGAAATTTCGGGCGCGCCTGCGCACCTGGAGCCGGCGCAGAGTTATGCGGATTACGCGCAAGGCGTAACCGAGCGCGACCGTTCCGGCGAATTCAAGGAAGCGGGCGCCTATTGGCATGAGAAATTCAAGGACGGGTTTCCGGCGCTGGTGCTTCCGCCGGATCGTCCGCGGAGTGCGCGGCGGGAATTCACGGCGCGCCGTCTCGATCGCCGCATCGCGGCCCCGGTGGTGCAACAGCTCAGGGCACTAGCGGCAAGAAAGAACTGCGGCTTCTTCGCCGTTCTGCTCAGTTCGCTGGCCATTTTTCTTGCCCGCGTTTCACGGCAACGACGTTTTGTGATCGCTCTGCCCACGGCGGAACAACCATCCATCGGACAACCCGGCCTTGCTGGACATTGTGTGAATCTGCTGCCCTTTGCGGTGGAGTTGCGAGAAGGTGAAGCGGCTGGCACTTTTCTGGAGCGGGTGCAAAGCGAGCTGGTTGAGGCCCAGGACCATGCCATCTTCACCATGGTCAGTTTGCTCGAAGACCTGCATCCATCCGCGCCAGCGCTGGGTATTTCTCCGATTTCGACCGGCCTCACCAACGTCAAGAAGTTCAAGCCCCACGAATTGCCGCAATCCGGTTTTACCGTCGACTACAAGGCCAACCCCAAGAGCTTCGAGTCGTTCGAGTTTTATTTGAATGCGGTCGAGGTCGAAGAGGACCTGGAGCTGCACTGCCACTACGACATCAAACTTTTCGAGGATGTCACGATACGAGAATGGCTCTCAACGCTCGTTTCCATTTTTGAGGCGCTGGCGGCGGACCCAGCGCGCGAAGCTTTGGATCTGGCTGGGATCAAGCGTGGCGAGGCTTCTTCCGCACCTGAAATTATTTACAGGCAGAGCGCGAGCCGTGAATCCGCTCTCGAACCGCTTCCGGCGGTTTCGACATCGGCAAGCGAGCCACCACGGCAATTCTCGGATTCGACGGCCAGCTCGGCGAGATTGATGACGAGGGCCGAGCCGGAATTGCTCGAAGCGCTGATACCGATTTGGCAGCGCGTATTGAATGTCCGCAAGCTCGGGCCCGACGACGATTTCTTTGCCTTGGGCGGGCACTCGGTCGCGGCGGCACAGTTGTTTGCCATGATCGAGCGCGAGTTGGGTTGCGCCGCGCCGCTCGCCGTCCTCTACGACGCCTCGACGCCGCGGATGCTGGCACATCGTCTGTGCCAGGGCGGCAAAACGGAAGATTGGAAGTCGCTGGTAGCGATCCAGCGTCCGGAAAATCGGGGTTCGGGCGGCCGTCCGCCGCTTTTTCTCGTGCACGCCGCCGAAGGCAACGTCTTGCTCTATCGCTCCCTGGCTGCGCATCTCGGCGCCGATCAGCCTGTTTACGGATTGCAATCCGCCGGTCTCGATGGGCGTTCGCAAGTCGATGGCCGGTTCGAGCATGTGGCACACCGCTATATAGACGAGATCCGCCAAGTGCAAGCGCATGGGCCGTACATGCTGGGCGGCTACTGCCTAGGTGGCACTTTGGCGCTGGAAATGGCGCGGCAACTTATCGAATCGGGCGAGACCGTGGGCCTCATAGCCTTGATTGAGATTTACAACGTCCGCGCCCTGCGCTGGCCGCTCCCGTTGCACCAGAGATTTGTGAATCGCTTCGTTCTCAACCCCTTCTACCACTTGCAGAATGTCTTCGCCGCAGAGGGTGCGGGCAAACTCGCATTTTTCGCGGAAAAACTGCGCGTCGAGGCCACTCGATCCAAGGCGTCCGCTCGTTTGGGCTGGGCCCATCTCCGGCATCTTCTCGCGCCGGATGGTGCTGCAACCGCGCCGCAAGCCAAGCTGGCAGACATCTACGAAGAAGCCCTCGCGCAATACGAGGTCCGGCCCTATCCAGGAGAATTGACCGTCTTCCTGGCGAAACGTCATCTGGCGGGTTTTCACATTCCATTGGGCGGATGGGGGAAAGTTGCGCAGGGTGGCGTCCAGCTCTTTTCGCTCTCCATCAGTCCGCGCGGCAGCCTGGTGGAGCCCTATGTTGGACAACTCGCTGTCCTCTTGCGCGGCTGCCTTGACCGGGCGATGGAAAATCCGGGAACCTCCGCGCACGAGCCGGGGTTGGAACTCGTGAACACGATCTAGCGACACCGTGCGCCACGACTTAGTGCGCGGACGCTTTCGTGAACCACTCGTCGAACCACTGCAAAGACCTTAACGTGTAGTCGTGGGAGTCGGCGGGCCTCACGAATATGTGCCCTTCGTTCGGATAGACAACCAGCCTGGTCGGCACCTTCATGGTTTTGAGCGCGTGCCACCATTCCACCGATTGTTCCATCGGAACCTCGCCATCGCGATCGCCGACCAGGATCAGGGTGGGCGTCTGCACCGCTTTGACGAAGTGCATAGGATCGCTCTTGGCGTACACCGCGGGATCGTCGTACACGGACGCTCCGAAAAACGGGACCAGCCACTCGTCGATATCGTTCAGGCCGTAGTAACTGAGCCAGTCGCAGATTCCGGCGCCCGCGACCACCGCGGCAAAACGGCCGGTCTGGGTCTCGGCCCACATGGCGATGTATCCGCCATAGCTGTGCCCGCGCAGGCCGATGCGCTTGGCGTCAATCGGATAGTCCCTGGAAACGGCGTCGATGCCGGCGATGATGTCGCGATAGTCCCCACCGCCGAAATCCTTGATGTTGGCCTGCGTGAACGCCTCCCCTTGCCCATAGCTGCCGCGCGGGTTTGGACAGAGAACGAAATAACCCAGCGCCGATGCGGCCCCGGCGAAACCGGCATCCCAGTGAGATGTGCACGCCGAGGACGGTCCGCCGTGCACGCTCACCACGAGCGGATATGTCTTGCTGGGCGCGAAATCCATGGGGAGCATGAGCCAGCCTTGGATCCGCGTGCTTCCGTTCATCCAGTGAATATTGCGCGTTGCGCCCCATGCGGGCTGAAGGCCGGCGTTCAGGTGGGTGATCTGCTTCCAATTGCCGATGGGTCCCGCCCAGACTTCGGGGGGATCGCTGGCCGATTGGCGCACAAGCGCAGTGACCATTCCGTCGCGAGAGAATGACCCGCCGGGCTGCCACGCGTCCACTGTGGCCAATTCCTCTCCCGTCCAAAGTGTCTGCGGCTCGCCTCCGGCGACGCTGACGCTGCCGAAGCCGGAATTCCCATCGGCGTTTTCGGAGAAAAGGATGCGGTCGGAAGATGTCCACGCGAGCGAAGAAGGAGATGCCTTGACGTTGGGGGTGAGATTCCGCGGCGTGCCGTCGTTGATGGAGACGCCGCTCATTGGAACGATCGGAACGAGCACGATACTGCCACCGGTGACGCCGGCGTCGCTCATGAGGCCTTCGACGATGGCGACGTTCTTGCCGTCGGGTGAAACGTGCGGGTCCGCCAACTGCCACTGGGACGCGTAGATTTCGCGCATCTCGCCGGTTTGCGCGTCGATGCGATAGAGCTGCGCGACCCACCAATTGGCGTCGCCGTCGCCGTGCGCCGCGGTGGCTACCCAGGCCCGTCCGTCGGGAGTCCAGTCGTATTCATAGATGTAGACGTCGGCTGGCGTGACTTGCGCCAGGCGGTTCGTGCTCAGGTTGATGGTGGTGAGGCGCTGCTCGTAGATTTGGCCGTCAATCACTCCCGCAAGCGGGGTCATCGGTTGCAATGGGCCAGCCACGCGGGGAAGGCCCGCAATAAAGAGAACCGCCAGCGCTGCTCCGTCGGGAGAAAAACGAGGCGCCTGGGCATAGCCCTTCAATTCCACCCGCTTGATCGGAGCACTGCCGTCGCTGGCCACGGTCCACACTTGAGCCGCGGGAATGTTACCCGGCAGGTCGGCGAGAAATGCAAGATGTTTGCTGTCCGCCGACCATGCGGCCTCGCGCAGCGGAAGCTTGCCTGCAACGGAAATCGCGCGGGAAGAGCCACCGCTCACCGAGGCCACCGTAAGCTGCCCATCGACAATGTAGGCAACCTGAGTTCCATCGGGAGAGATGGCAACCTGATCGATCTGCTTCGCGTGGGGCATGGAGTCGAGCACGGTTGCGGCGCGAGAGGGCACAGTATCCCCATCTTGTGCCAGAAGCGGATCGGCGTGGAGTAAGACTGCGAGCGCGCAAAGCAGCGCGGCCAAGGGCACACCAAATTTGGCTCTTGATTTCATCGCCGATGAGTATACCCGATATCGCAGCCTACTCTCGGATCAGGATGGCAGTCTGCCAAAATTAAGCCGAGGATCGTCACGCACAAAATACAAACTATGCAATGCCTCAATTCAGCGTTCGGAGGTACTTCACAAGGTCCTTGACGTCTTCCTCCCGTAACCGCCAATCGAAAACAGGCATCTTGCCCCGGCCTTCGACGATGGTCTTGCGTACTTGTTCATCCGTGGCTGAGGCGCCGCTGGGCAGCGATTTTCGAAGAAACAGTCCGTGCAGATTTGGAGGCAGCTTATGCAAGTCCGGGTGAGGATTCTCATGACACTCGTAGCAGTGAGTGTCGTAAAGCCGCCGACCTTCAAGCTCGTCGCTGCTGAGCTGCCCCTTGCTTCGACAGGCGGTCGAGGCGAGCAGCGCAACAAGAACTGCGAGCAGCGGCAATCCACGATTCATCGCATTCCCTTGCCCTTTGCCGTGACATGGGCAGCGTGCTTCATGCATGCCACCAGTTCTGTCCATGTCCAATCCGTGGTCCAGAACTGGGCCACCGTGCCATCGGGCGCAATCAGCAGGATGCTCATGTTGTGGGATATCTGGTTGTCTACTTCCTCGTACTGAAGGCCGAACGCCTGGGCAACGCGGGCGAGGTCGGCGGGATTCGGGGAAGCGAAATCCCAGTGAGAAAAGCCGGTCTGGTCGCCGTCCAGATACGCAAGACCGTATTTGCGCAGGACCGCGGGAGTGTCATATTTCGGGTCGAAGCTGATGGTCAGCAGGTGTGTTTTGCTGTAGTCCTCCGGACTCTTCTTGAGTTCTTCGTGAATGCGGGCAAATTGGCTGCTCAGGCGGGGACAGAACTCCGGCATGGGGCAGCGCGTGTAGATGAACGTCACCAGCAAGGCTTTGCCGGCGAAATCCGAAAGATGGATGGTTCGGCCATCCTGGTTGATGAGAGCCAGGTCGGGGGCCCGTTCGCCGGGCATGAGCATGGGCGGAGCAGCCGGCGGCACTTGGCCACGCGCCGATTCATCGGTGATGCGGACATCTTCCAGCCAATAGTCGCTCTCACTCTTGCCCAGGACCACTTCCGCAGCGATCTTGTCGCCGGGCTGGAGTTCCTGAACGATCGCGGGATCTTTGACGCGGTAAGGCATTGCCATGGCTGGCATGAATCCTGGAATGTCGCCGTGTTTTACTGTAATCTCGCCGGTTGCCGCATTCTTGGCGACTATTTCGCCCCGCAGTGGATACTTTTTTGCGCGGTTGCAGCCAACAAACGCAGCCAATAGCAGCACCAGTCCGACGGCTCGCACGACATTGAACAGACATTGAAGCTTTTTTGAGTGCATGAGTCCATTCTCTCCCATAAAGATGGAATGCATCGGAGCACCACGGCTGATCGGAGACCCTTTAGGCGTACCAGTCCTCTCTGGTAAGTGGCAAGTGGCTGTTTCCATCCTCTGGCTTGCTAAGAAGGACTTGGTATAGATTAAGCCGCCCGTTGGTGAAGGCGTGCGCTGAGCCGGACAGGTAAAGCCTCCACACGCGATAGGTCACCTCGCCGACGATGCTTCGCGCCTCCGGCGCATGCCCTTCGAGGCGGCGCACCCATCGCTTAAGTGTAAGCGCGTAATGCTCACGCAGACTCTCCACGTCGCGCACTTCGAATCCAGACGCCTCGGCTGCGCGCAAGGTGATATTGATGGGAACAAGTTCACCATCGGGAAAGACATACTTGTCCATGAATGAGGGCCCATTTTGCCGAAACGTGGCTGAGGCCGCGATGCCATGGTTGAGGAACACCCCGCCAGGGCGCAGCAGGTTCCATGCCCGGCGGAAGTACTCCGGCAATAACGCCTCACCCACGTGCTCGAACATTCCCACACTCACCAGCTTGTCATACTCCTGCCGCGGCAGGTCCCGGTAGTCGCAAACTTCAATTTTGCAGAGGTCACCGAGGCCGGCTTCTCGAATGCGCTCTCGTGCCAGTTCCGCCTGAGGGACGCTGAGGGTGATGCCAAAAGCGTGAACGCCATAGTTCCTGGCGGCGTGCATGAGCAGGGCGCCCCATCCGCAACCGAGGTCAAGAACACGATCGCCCGGCCGCAGTCTCAACTTTCTGCAGAGGTAGTCCAGTTTTTGCTCTTGGGCGGTGTCCAAGCCATCTTCGCAAGACTTAAAGAATGCGCAGGAATAGACCATGGAGCGGTCGAGCCAGAGGGCGTAGAAATCATTGGAAACATCGTAGTGGTAAGTCACAGCACTACGATCTCGTTTCCTGGAGTGCGCCGCTCCGCTAAGATGGACTGCCGATCGGCCCTCGTGCGGAGCGCTCGTGGCAGGCAGCCTGGCCAGCTGGCTCCTGAGCCTGATCTTGTCCGTGACCGGCCAGTCGCGAAGCAAAAGGAAATCGGCAAGATCGAATGCGTCTTCGAGATCGCCCTCTACATCGAAATCACTGAAGATGAAGGCCTCGCCCATGGTCAATTCGCTAGGCGACATGAACATGTTTCGCAGGGCACCCGGATGTTTGAGCACCAGCGTAAACTGCGGCCGATTTCCGCCACTCCACTCGGTCCCGTCCCAAAGGCGCACAGCAAAATCTTTGTGACGATAGTCTGCGGTCAGTTGCTCCAGGAAACGAATGCTGGTTCGTACTGCCGGGTCCTTCAACGTCTGGGTCTGAGTTGCCATTCTCGTCCCCTTCTCAACAGCAAGAACTCAACTGCTTTTTTGCAGCTCGAATGCAGCCCGGAGCCTGCGCTTCAACCGCGGTAGAGTGCCTTTGTGGCTGAGCAACGGCTGACTCACAGGTTCTCAACTGTGCAACCTCGGAATTGGACTTGTGCGGACACCTGTCCCGGGAGATCTGCTCGCGCAGGGACCGACGGGCCCGATTCCCAAGGCAAGAATCCTTGTCAGGAGTCATTGGCCATCCCGGTCTTAAAGGGGAGGGTAGCCGTTAACGGTGGCACATCTTCACCGGTAACAACGCATCCATTCTATTCAGGCGCATACCGATGTCAAGAGGTCCCGACGAGCGAGCCGCGAGCTTGCCGGCTGTTGGAGCCGTGGAGAGGGCGCAGCAATTTATCACAGCGCAGCGCGCGGACGAAGACGCGTTGACGCGGGCCATCACGGAAAGTTGCAAACCTATTTCGGGCTGCTCCCTAAATCATCGTGCTCGTGGTAGTTCGGGGATGCCGGGCGCTTATATTGCGGCAGCGGATGCTCTTTCAGTTGCTGCATCACGACCTCGATAGCCTTGTCGAGCTGGGCGTCGTGTCCCTGACGGTAAGCCGCGGGATCGAGGTCCACTTCGTAGTCCGGCGCAACGCCGTGGTTCTCCACTTCCCACTCGCCGTTCAGACCGTAAATTGCGGCACGTGGAGAGGTAACGCGGCCGCCGTCGAGGAGTTCGGGATAACCACCGATGCCGACCAGCCCTCCCCAGGTTCTGGTGCCGATGAGCGGGCCCAGGCCGGCTTTGCGGAAATACCACGGCAACGCGTCGCCACCGGAGCCGGACATCTCGTTGATGATCATCACCTTCGGCCCGTAGATGGCTTCCGATGGGCTGGACCAGTCGTGGCCCTCGCGGGTGACGACCTTGCTCATGATTGGGCGCTTCAGGTAATCGATGATGTAGTCGGCGAGCTGGCCGCCTTCGTTGAAGCGCTCGTCGATGATGGCGGCTTCTTTGCCCACTTGCGAAAAGAAGTAGCGGTTGAAGCTGGTGTAGCCGCCGCCAGCAGTATTGGGCACGTACACGTAGGCCACGCGGCCTCCCGTGGC
>JBEKQG010000132.1:0-9335 GCA_049519955.1 Terriglobales bacterium | reverse complement strand
TGATCCACGCTTCTTTCAGACCCCGCCTCGCGACGACGCCCTTGCGCTTCTCTAGCCCTTCACCTCCACCAGGTTGGGCAGGGGACTTCCACCCCCAAGCTGTCGAACATGTTCGGCACACAAGAAAAAAGCCTCCGCCGCAGCGGAGGCTTGTACGAACGTGTTGGCCTAGGTTACGTTGACTGTGACCTGAGCGGTGTGCACGGCCCCCGAACCGGCAGAACCCGTGATGGTCACCTGGTAGGGTCCAGGCTGCGTGCCGCCGGTGGCTGGATTGGAGGCGCTTTTCCCGCCACAGCCCAGCTCCAGCAGGATTGCGCCGGCGATCAGGACGAGAGCGAGCCGGGCCAGCCAGCGGCGGCGCTTGCGCCCCGCGCCGATCCCCAGGCCGACGAGGCTTAATCCTCCGATGGGGAGCCATGTGGCGTAGAACACCCCGCGATGAAACAAGCTGCCGGTAGTCACCGGGCGGGCCACGGTGGGGATGGTCAGCAGCGTCGTTTCGCAAGCGCCTCCCGAAAGCGTGACGCTGGTGGGGTAGAAGGTGGGAGAAGGTGAGGTCACCATCGTCGGCGAAATGGTATCGCTGGGCGTGATCGTGCCGCTGTAGACTGTCGACGAATTGGAGGGGCAAAAGGCGACTTGGATCGTGGCCGGCGTGCCGGCGCTGACGGTGGCGTCCGTGGGGGCGGCCTCGATTTTGAAGTCGTCGACATTGGCCGTCTGCGAGGCGGTCGAACCTGGCTGCGTTCCCACGGCGACGCCGTTCGCGCCGGCCGCGCCTATGACAATGATGGTGTTGGCGGGGGGCGTAGCCGTGGCGGACGCGGTCACGGTGACTTGAACGGTAGCGTAGGTGGTGCAGTTGACAGTGGTGGTGCAGGCAGTCAGTGTGGGGATGGAGCAAGGGATAAATGTCCCTTGTCCCTGCGCTGGGTTGCAGGATCCCCCCCCGACGTTGGTGACAGTGGCGCTGCTAGATACCAGGCCGGAACTCGGGTTCACCGTCACAGTCGCGTCAAAGGCCACGTTGACTGGGTTGTCGGGGCGGTTGTTGTAGTTGTAGAACGTTAATTTGACGGGAGTTCCGGCCGCGACCGGGTTGGGCGATGGGCCGGAAGTGGGGACGGTCACGGAGATTTTACTGGCGGGGCCGATCTTGCTCAAAAAAGCATTCTGCGTCCCGATTAACTGCGGCTGGAGCGCAGTCGCGAGAGTAATGGGGAAGGGTGGCGTATCGGATTGTGAAGATTGGGTGGTACCGGCCACGAAAGTGGCGCCGCTGCCATCGGTGGCGAGTGCGATTCCGGTGCCCCGGTCGGGTGCGCTGCCGCCGAGATAGGTCAGGTAATCGCCGGCACCCACTCCCGACAATGTGGTTCCAATAAGGCCGACGAAGGCGTCCTGGTTGCCGCCGTAGGTCGACTGGATCGGCGAGGTGGTTACGGGAAGGGGCGGGTTTTGGGAACTGGTCACGCCCGTCACATGGGCAGCCTGCTGCGTATCCACTTGAATGGCATTGCCGGCGTCGGGACCGCCGCCGCCGATATAGGTGAAGTAGGTCAGCGGATATGTCGTTCCGGAGAGGCTCCCGATCTTGGCGATGAAGGCGTTGGTGTTGTAGGTTTGCGTTCCGGGGTTCAATGCCCCGGCAAAAGAAGGCTGGAAGCCGGTACATTCGCATTCCCAATCGGACGAGTTGGTCGAACCGGTGACGTAGGCGTTGCCGGAGGTGTCCACCGCGATGCCATTCCCAATATCGTTGCCCGCCCCGCCAATGTAGGTGGAGTAGACGAGCGATTGCGAGCCTGAGAATTGCGGGCTGAGTTTCGCCACGAAGCCATCCAGATTGGCGCTGTTATTAGCGCAATTGCTGGTCGCGCCGACCTGATCAAGGCAGGTTTGCTGGGCGTTATAGAGCGGGAACGAGGGTTCCGTGGTCGGGTTCGCTCCGGGCGCACCCAGAAAATTGGTTCCGCCGGTGATGTAGATGTTGGGAGTGGTGTCGATTGCAATGCCACCGCCCACGGCCTGGCCCGTCTGCGGATTTCCGCCGCCGAAGTAGGTGGAGTAAATCATGCTACCGGCGCCAGCGTAGGTCGTTTTGATCTCGCTCACAAGGAACTGGTTGGGCGCATAGGATTGCAATTGGTAGCCGTTGGGATTCGCAGGGAACCCGTGGGTGTAGTCGTCAGTCGAGGTCGTGATGCCGGTTACAAAGGCGTCCCCGACACCATCGATGGCCAGTCCCGTGATCGTATCCGAGGCGTTTCCGGCGGCGTTGGTGCCGGCGAGGTAGGTGGAGTAAAACAGCGTGGAGGTTGTAGTGCCGGTCACAGGGCTGATGTTTATGTTCAGCCGGGTGACAAAGCCGTGGGTGGTTCCGGCTCCGGTCCCCGTTGGTAGTGCCGACTGGAACGGTGCCAGCGTGCCGCTGGAGCTGTTGCCAACGCTGGTGGGAAAGTCCGGAGACGTGGTGTAGCCAGCGACGTAGACGTCGTAGCCCGCAGGCGGAGCCCCGCTTAGCCCGCTTACAGCGCTATTTACGCCAATGCCGGCGGCAGTGTCAGATCCCGAACCGCCAAGATAGGTTGCGTTCAGCAGTTGTAGATCCGGCGACTGAGTCGGATTGATTACTGCGATGAAGATGTTCTGCGCACCCTCAAGAGTCGACTGGTAGGGGTTGAGGGTCGGGAAGTTCGCCGACGTGGTCGATCCGGCCAAATAGACATTGTTGTCGGGGCCGATGGCGACGTAGGTGGCCGACTCGCCGCCTCCGCCGAGATAGGTTGAGTAGCTCAGCACCGGATCGATGACCAACTCGCGGCTGTGATCGTAAGCGCCAACAGTGAAGCCGATCTTGTTGCCGGCGAGCTGCCGGAATCCGCCTGCGACCGGCTTCTGTAGGTTTCCGTCCTGCTGATAGATGACCGGCGCGTGGAAGCGCACGTCGCCGTTGGCGGTGGAGAGGACGAGGTCGCCGGAATCGCCGGAACCGTTGGGATCGTTGGCATCTGGCGTGACAATGTGCGCGGTCGCTCCGTTGAAGCTCAGCGCGATCTGGTTCGGGTCGGCGGCGGGCGCTACGCGGAAGTCGTATTCAAGCTGTCCTTGATTGCCGTAGTAGTCCAGGTCAACGCCGGGATAAACGCCACTGTACTCCACGCGAGCAAACTGCGGAATGTTCTGATGCCACTTGGCGGGATCGCTGCCAATGTAATAGCTGCTCTTGCCCGGCAGAGGCGAAGCGCCAGAGACGTGAGCCGAAGCGTTCGCTCCGGCGAGCCGCATCCGAATCACAGAGCTGGGAGCAGGCTGCGAGCTGCGAGCTGCGAGCTGCCAGGCAGGCCCTAAGCGTTCAGAGCTGACGGCTGACGGCTGGAGTTGCAGCACGGCTTCGTCGGCGGTCAGAAAGAGTCCGTAGCCTGCGCCGCGCGCGAGAAACTCTACCTGAGGAGCAGTCTGACCCTGGTTGGGCTCGAAGAACATCGGCAGCGACATCGCCTTCGCCGAAAGCGTCTTACTGGCGGCAGATTTTGATGCGCTGGCTTTGGCGGCATCGGCCGCGGTCCCAAAATAAAACACGGCGCTTGCGGTGGCGAGCACGGCCGAGGCCAGAAAGGCAGCCTTCATCCAATTTCCCGTCTTTTCCCCTGCCTTATTCACTGACGCTGAATCTTTCACCGAACCTCCAACCGATACAGGATAATTCCGATTCACGAAGCTCCTCCGATTTCCCAATTTCGCGAGGCGAGCACAAGAACGGTACAGCAACACCGCTGCGGCTCGACGCCCTCAAGGGGATGCGTACCGGTCACCAAAACTGGGATTGAACCAAACAAATACTTTTACATCCAACAGATACGCTGTCAAGCCGGGAAGACGGCATGGGCCGCTTACTGAGAAGCCAAAACCGGAGGAAATGGTTGCAAAGAAAGAAAAAGGTCTCAGGTGGCAGGTCTCAGATCCCAGGAAAAACTTCGGCGATGGAACCGGCTGCGCCAGTGCCCGACCTGACACCTAAGACCTGACGCTTGGTTTCTTCATTTCGCGCTTCAGGCGCGAGTAGCGCGAGACAATCGTTCCGAGATACACGCTGTGGATGATCCAGGTGACGGCGTAGGCTGCAAGAAGGTATGGGATTCCGCTCTTCATCGCCCACCTCCGCGGGGATCGAGGAGCGATTCCAGGGCATGGGCATGGTCAACGTCGCGCTGGAGCTTTTCCAGGCGATAGCGCGACCAGCACACCAGAAATGCAAAGCAGGAAAACGCCAGCCAGTTGATGAGCAGAACATGCAACATGCGGGGATCGATGGAGCCGCCTCCGCCCATGACCGGCTGCGGATGCTGGGTGCGGAAAAACCAGATGGAAAAATAAACGAAAGGCACGCAGAGCGCGCCGAGAACGGCGAGGGCAGCCGCCAGTACGGGCGTTTGTCCGCCGGAAGAAAAGCGGCGCAGGAAAAGATAGCTCACGTAGATAAGCCACAGCACCAGAGTCGAGGTGAGGCGCATGTCCCACGTCCACCAGATGCCCCACACCGGGCGCGCCCAGATGGGACCGGTGATGAGCACGACGGTGCAGAAGACGACGCCGACTTCGGCGCTGACCAACGCGACGATATCGGTCACGGCGCAGCGCTTAATCAGGTAGTAGACCGAGGCCCCGAAATTGATGAAAAAGAGGAGGAACGCGGTCCACGCCGAAGGCACGTGGTAGTAGAAAATCCGCTGCACGTCGCCCATGGTCTGTTCGGTGGGCGCAACGACCAGCGCTTGGTAGAGCGCGTAGATCAGCAGAAGCGCGGTGAGGAGGCCGAGGATGGGGAAGGCTTTTTTCATTGAGTCATTGAAACATTGAATCATTGAGTCGTAGAGCTGTGAAGCCAATGATTGAGTGATTCAATCGCTCAATGATTCAATATCGTCATTCCGCATTCAACACGGTTTCAAACAACAACAGGCAGACAGTAGTAAACACCAAATCGTAACTCAGAAGCAATGCCATCCAGAAGCGGGCGCCTTCGCCGTTGAGTATAGCGGTAGTGGCCTGCACCATGGCGAGGAGGGCAGGAATGGAGATCGGGAACAGGAGCAGCGGCAGCATGATCTCGCGGCTGCGCGTCCGCAGAGACATCGCGGTAAAAAAAGTTCCGTTGACGACCAGCGCCCAGGTTCCGAGCACGGCGACCACGAGCAATTGCCACGCCGGGCCCAGCGACCGCAGGCGGTAGAACACGATGAACAGGGGAGTCATCAGAGCTTCCAGCACGCTGACAAAAATAAAATTGCCCAGGGTCTTCGCCAGGAACAGCGAGTTCGCGGGGGCGGGCGATACGCGATAGGCGTCGAGCACCTGGTTGCGCATCTCGCGCGCCCAAGTCTGGTTGAGCGCCACGACCGCCGCGAAGAGGAACGCAACCCAGATCAGTCCGCCTGCGATCTGGCGCGACTCTTCGGCGCTTGGATCGAACGAAAAGCTGAACACCACCACCACCAGCAAAGAAAAAAACAGCATGGAGTTGATGGCGTCCTTCGATCGCCACTCCAGGCGCAGGTCTTTGAACAGCGTGACGCGGGTGATGCCGGTGGGCGTGGTCATCGTTTCAACTCCTTCGTGCGCCCGACAATTTTGCCGTATTCCATCCAGACAAACTCATCGGCCGCGCCCTCGAGCAACGAAGCCTGGTGCGTGACGATGAAGATCGTCTTGCCTTGATCGCGCGTTCGCGCCAGCAGGCGGACCATTTCCGTTGCGGAATGAAGGTCCACATTCGAAAAGGGTTCATCGAGCAGCAATATTTTCGGATCGTGCAGCAGCGCGCGCGCCAAGGACATGCGCTGCTTCATGCCTTGCGAATACTGGCCGACTGGACGGTCGAGATCGGGATCGAGTCCGACGGCACGGATCGCCTCCGCGCAGCGATTGCCGTCGGCGATGCCATAAAGCCGGGCGAAATATGCGAGGTTTTCCATCCCGCTCATCTCGTCATAGAGCAGAGAAGGATGCGCCATGTAGCCCACTTGTTGGCAGATGTCGTGGAATTTGCTGCTGCCGAGGATTGTGACCTTGCCGCTCGACGGCTGGCTGAGTCCTGCCAGCGTGCGCAGCAGCGTGGTTTTGCCGGCGCCGTTATCGCCGAGAATGGCGTAGAGTTTTCCGCCGGAAAATTCCACCGTAACCCCGCGCAGGGCCGCAAAACGGCCAAACTGCTTGATCAGGTTCGAGACGGCGATGACGGGAGCGGTTTCAGTCAAGGGAATAGAGTTAATTCGACATCCGACCAGGTCCGGAACTCTGGTTCTGTGAATTCTGGTTCTGCGACATGCTCTTGGGGGTCTCGCTGGCCTGAGTTGCTCCGGGTTGGCCGGGTTGCGGCGCGTACTTCGACGCGCATTTGGCTTGCAATTCCTTGGCATGGAAGACGCCGTCGCGCCCGAAACTGCCATCGGCTAGGGCTTGCGAATCGTCCTTAAAGGTGTCGGGAGGAGCCTCGGTTCCGGTATAGGAAACCGGCAGCGTCAGATCGTTTTCCTTGAGCACGAAGTCCACGCGCGTTCCGGAGCGCTTGATCGAGCCCGGTACCACGTTTCCGGCCACACGAAGACGCTTGGAGTAAGCCTCGTTCCCCATGCCATTCAATTCTTTGATGGTTACGTAATAGCTCTTGCTGTCCTGTACGCCGGTATAGGCAAGATAGCCGAGCGAGACGAGGATCAGCACTGTGACGGCGCCAAATTTCAGGTAGTTGCCGGCTTGGCTCGACCTTACTCCGTTCGACCCAGTTTCCATATATATTTGCCACCCCACCCCTGTTTGAAAACTGTACGCGTAGGCCTGTTGCTGGTCAAGGCGAACGGGTTCGCCAAACTTTACGTTCTGTTGCCGCCGCCGCCGCCGCCGCCGCCGCTACAGCGTAGCGGAGCGAGAGATTTGCTCGAAGAAAGCGCGGTGATCGCGCGGCTGACGGAAGCAACTGCCATCTTGTCAATGAGATACGGAAATATAAATAAAATCCATAGATATACTTGACATTATCTAGAAATCGCTCTACTATTCGAATCGTTCCCTCCATGCCCGTACCGCCATTCGCCTGGCGGTGCGGGCTATTCTTTTTTCTCGGCGTCGCTACCTTTGTCCAGATCAAAGGGTTTTTGCATATAGCGGCGGCACTCTTCGAGCGCGCCCTGGGTATTGTCGTTGGTTTGGATGGCTTGCCGGTATTCATTGACGGCGCGCTCGCGCTGGCCGGTCACGTCGAAAATCTTGCCCAGTTGCAGGTGGCTCCAAACCTCGGTCCAGCGCGGCTCGCCGTCGCCATTCAACGATTCGCGGTAGGCGTTCGCCGACGCCTGATAATTCTTCTGCGTGAAGAACACCTCGGCGATCCGGTAGTGGGCCAGCGAACTGTTCTTGTTGACATCGAGAGCTTTGTTGAGCTCGCCGAGCGCTCCCGCCATGTCGCCTTGCTGGATCAGGCCCTCTGCGCGGAGGATTGAGGAACGCAGCTTGACGGCGGCGGAGTTGGTGAGCACGCGGTTTTCCGGATCGACCGAGATGCGTCGCGGGCGCCCAAAAGTTTCCACCGAAAACGGGGAATCCGTGCCCACCACCTCGATGCGTTTTTCTTCCGTTCGCCCGTCGGTGTCGATGCGCAAATTCACCGGCATGCGGAACAGATCGAGGTCCTGCGTGATCGCGCCGACAACGCGGAAACCTTTGTTGTTGCCCATCCGGTAGACCGTATACTTCGCCTTGAATTCCGGGGCGCTGGTCGAATCCATCCACTGCGAAAAGAACCAGGTGAGTTTTTCGCCATATACACTTTCGCTGAGCTTGCGGAAATCGTCGCCGCTGGCGGACTTGCCCGCATACTTCGTGGCGAATTCGCGCATGATCTTGAGGTATTTGTCTTCGCCCACGACCCAGCGCAGCATATGCAGGATCATGGCTCCCTTGTCGGTCACGAGCGATTGAAATTCGGGAGAAAAATAGTCCAGCTTGTCGGCGCTCGAAAGCGGCACGCTGTCGTAGGCGAGGGCGCCGACCGACATGTCCTTCACCATTTCATCGAGCCCGGCCGCGCCGGCCGCGCTTTCCACATAGCGGGCCTCGGAGTAGCGCGCGAAACCGTCTCCGATCCACCAGTCGCTCTTCGACGCGGGACTCACCGAAACTCCCCACCACTGATGGGCAATCGCATTGGCGAGCAGGCGGTAGTTGATTTTTTCCGTGATGGCGCGGCTCGATAGCGCCGCGATTTCGGGCGCATACGCCGACGGCACGGTGTCATCCGGGATCTCCACGAGTTTTAGCCGCGTGGAGGGCGCGTTGCCATATTGGGTGACGAAGTAAGTGAACGCCTTGACCGCCGTCGCGGCGTAGTCCGCGCTCATAGCCTGTTTGTTGGGCTTGAAGAACACATGCAGGTCCAAGCCCGCATCGTCGCTCTTGTATTCCTGGAATGTGCCGGCAACGATCGTGCCCGGGAAACTCGGCTTGTCCCACACGAAGGTGAAGGTCTTGGAGTTCGAGATTGCGGCTACGGGCTTTTGCGCGGCGGCTGCCACGGTCTCCACCCCGCTGCCGATTGCCACCATGTGTGCCGGGACGGTCACGTTGATTGTCGAAGTGAAGCGGTTGACGCCGTATCCCGCGACCGGAAACCACAATCCGGAATACAGGAGGTAGCTGGTGTCCGGTCCCACGTAGGCGAGCTTCAATCCCTCAACCGGGCTGTCGTCGGCGTTTTCGAGCGTGCCCTCGTATTCGAAATAAAAGGTGGTGCTCGCGTTTTTTTCAAGGCCGCTGTTGAGCGCGAAGCGCACGGTCGAATCCTGGGTGTTGCGCTCCGGGGAGAGCGGCTGGTTGTCCGCGTCCGTGAGCTTGGTGACGCGCAGCGCGTTGTTCAACTGAAACGCTACCACGCTGAGGTCTTCGAGCGCCGTGACCTTGACGGTGGCGCGCGCGGTGAGCTTGTGCGTCTGCGGCAGGAGCTCGACGTCGATCTGGTAGTCGTCCGCGCGCAGACGCGTCTTCTCGGCTGCCAGCGCCGGCTGATGCGCGGCCAAAGTAAGCAGCAAGCCAAGAAAAAAGACAACCGATGAACCGAGCGCCCGGCGCGCCGGTCGAAAGTGGCAGAGCTTCAAGTGGAGTCTCCTGGCGAGCACAACAGTCTCTAAGATGACAATTTTCCCGCAAAAGATGCTGTAAGCCGGAATTTCCGTTTTAGCTCCCAACAACCCGATACTGTACACCCTTTCCGGGGTTCCACCGCATGAATATTTTCTTCAGCCGAGCCCAGGGCGCGGCACAGGGTCCGGTGTGCCCCA
>JBEKQG010000131.1:0-9532 GCA_049519955.1 Terriglobales bacterium | reverse complement strand
CGGATGAAAATCACACCCTATAATCATCATTGTGAAGGCTCCTTACCTTCCCAGCGTCTTTCGGTCCTCAACCTCAAGACTACCGGGATTCTATCGAGCCTTCCCTCTTATCCAATCAACCCGTCCGGCCATTAGGGTTTCTGTCCTTCCCAAGAACGAAACGAGGGCGCCCCACCCCTCCGCGTGCTTTTCGCGAAGGGTGGTATTCCACACCGTCATTCCCCTGGGATGTTCGGGCCGTCCCCCGTTTTTTTCTCCCCATCTGGGAAATCACAAAAGGGCGGGCCAGCCTCCAGCTCCTACTCACGAAGGGCTTTCAACCGCGGGTGATTCCGGCAGATATTTTTGCGGCGCTTCCCGCACATCAGCGTCGCTCTCCGCAGTCAGGTCGTCGTATTCGCGTCCGTCAATTTTCGACCAGGCCGAGGCTCCAAGCGGGCGGTGCGCAACGGACTGGCGATCAATGACAACTTGGGTTGGAAGTGCGGGTTCGAGCGAGGTGCGTTTCAGGTTCATGGACGCTGTCTGCAAAGCATAGAGCAACAGGGCAGCGGTCTTGTGGTCGATCTCCACCAGCACCAACCGCTCCATTACCTTGGCCAGCGAGACTTGCACGGAATTTGCATCTTCGAGCGTGGGCAGCGATTTGAACCACTCGCGGTTGTCTTCCAAGGCTTCCAGTTCCGCCCAGTGGTAGCGGATGTGGTAGTAACAATACTTGCAATCGCGAAGCGACGGCGATCCGCATTGGATTCCGTTCACTTTAATGTGCTGACAGCGCAGAATATGGCTGGGATATAAGGACATTATTTTGTTTCTCCATTCGTATTTCTTCCCCGGTAAAAAATGAAGAAATGGGAAGTGGTGGGCCAGTGTTGACTACTTGGTACCCCCTACCCCCCTCCCCCCCTGGCTAATGGAACCATGGGGTTGGCGGGAAGTTTTTGCCTCGGTCTTTGAATCTAAAGCGCTTACATTAAAGTATTCTAGAATAAGGAGTTAGGCCAGTTGCCAGTACCCCAGAGAAAACCACACGGGCATACCAAGGAAAAAGGGTGCGGGAGTGAATCCGCACCCTTTTTTTATCTATAAGTCTATTTTATCAAATTGGAGGGGGTACACCGACAGATTTCGCGGGTTTATTTTCGTAGGCAGCGTAATAACTTACGCGGAAAAGCGAGGGAAAGGGGGCTTGACAAGACTTCGAGCTTACGAGCCTGCCGCGAAGCCGCCAATTTGCGCCACGGTCAGCCGCAAGTACTTGTAGGGATTGACCGGAACGTCGTTGATGCGGACTTCGTAGTGGAGGTGCGGGCCGGTGGAGCGTCCGCTCAAACCGACGTAGCCGATGGTGTCGCCGCGGCGGATGTACTGTCCGGCGGTGACGGCGAAGCTGGAGAGATGGCCGTAGCGGGTGCTGATCCCGTGTCCGTGGTCAATCGTGATGGCCCGTCCATAGCCGCTTTGGAAGTCGGCGAAGGTAACGACGCCGTCGGCGGGAGCGATCACGGGCGAGCCGACGCTGGCGGAAATGTCGATGCCCGAGTGGAAGGCGCCTTCTCCGTTAAACGGATCGATACGCTCGCCGAAGGAGCCAGTGACTTGGCCTTCGACCGGCCACAGGTTGGGAGCGGAATTGGCGCGCAGCCAGTCGGCCGTGGTCGAGTTTCTGGTCAGGCCGAGCGAGATGCCGACGCTGGCAGCTCCGCTCAGCGCCGTGTGCTTCAAGGCGTAAAGCTGGTCGAGCGAAGAGTGGACCTGGGCTTCCTGAATCTGCTCGGTGGAGGCCACAACCATCGCCGGATTTGACTTGAGTCCGTAGAGCGCCGAAACCTCGCTCGCCAGCGAGCCCAGAGAGGCTACTTGAATGTCGCGCTCTTTCGCGACCTGTTCCAGACGCGAATAGCGGTCCTTGAGCTGGGCTTGCTCGGTGCGGAGCTGGTTGTAGTGGGCAATCTTCAGCAACATGCGGGCATAGGAACTGGCGATACCCGTCAGGCAGAACAGCCCGATCGCCAACCCGGCGGCGAGGACATAGAGATATTGGACAGGGATGGAAATCTTGCGAAGCTGTCCAGCCTCGTCGCGAGCCACGAAAAAAATGTAAAAACGTTTACGCAATATGGCAACTTCCAACGGACGAATTTTACCGCCAAATTTAACTGCGGAATCCTGCCAGAGCGGAACTGTCATGCTCGGGCTCCTGATTCCACCAGCCGCGTCAGGAGCGGGCTGGCTGTTTCCAAGAACCGCGGAACCAGGTAAGCCGAAATCCAATTCGCTGCAACTGATACACGTCGCAGTACTTGGTTCGGCAGAATTTCTATGAACGGCAGGTTAAACGTAACAAACTTGGTTCTGGCTGTCAACCTCAGTACGACCTACCGTTCGATTACCAAAGGCTGCGTAATCGCCAATGCCCATCAGGACAGATTACGGCGGCAGGGGGAGCAGGCATCCGGCCACGTCTGCCTGCGCCCAGGGCCTGGGAATCGAGGTATAGTGGTCGTCGTGCCGCTTAGCGAAAAGAAACTGATTGAGCAAATCCGGCGCTTGGCCCGCGGCGGAGAGCCGGTCGTGACGGGCATCGGCGACGACTGCGCCGTGCTGCGCGTTCCTCCGGGACACGAGTTGCTGGTGACTACTGACTTCACCATCGAGGACGTGCATTTCCGGCGCGATTGGCACGCTCCAGAACTGGTGGGGCGGCGCTGCCTGACGCGCGGGCTGAGCGACATCGCGGCGATGGGTGGCGAGCCGGGGGCGGTATTTTTGTCGCTGGCCGCGGCAGTCGGCGTTCCGCAAAAGTGGGTGGATCGTTTTTTGCAGGGGCTGCTGGAGTTGGCGGAAGAATTCAAGGTCCCACTGGCAGGTGGGGATACGGCGCAGTCGGCTGCCGGGATTCAGGCGGACATTGTGGTGGTGGGCTCGGTGCCGAAGGGCAAGGCGGTGCTGCGGTCGAGAGCAAAACCGGGCGAGGGGATTTATGTGACCGGGGAATTGGGCGGGGCGGCGGCGGCGCTGGCGCGCCTGGTGGAATCGAAGCCGGTGGGAGCGGAGTATTCCAAGTACCTCCGTCCCCAAGCGCGGGTTGCGGTGGGCCAATGGCTGCGCCAGCACAGGGTGGCTTCGGCCATGATCGACGTGAGCGACGGGCTTTCCACCGATCTCGGACATTTGTGCCAGGAAAGCCACGTGGGCGCGGAGATCGAGGCGGAGGCGATTCCACGGGCGCAGGTGGGAACGGGGAAGAAGCGGGTCGCGCTCGACTTGGCATTGCACGGCGGCGACGACTATGAACTGTTGTTTACGTCCGCGAAAACGGTGCCCTCGAAGGTGGCCGGGGTGCGCGTGACGCGCATCGGGCGGACGACGCGGTCCGCAGGAATGCGGCTCATTGCGCCGGATGGGAAATCGCGGCCGCTGGAGGCAGCAGGATGGGAACACTTCAAGGGGAAACGGTAGTTGGCGATTGGCAATTTGGCAGCTTGCACGGAACGGACTCGGCTTGAAACCCCGAAACATTGAAGCCTTGAAACTCTGAAGCCTCTCCTCATGGTGACTTTCGTTACCTGCCCGTGGTGACAGCCAGGGACTAAAGTGGGATTTATGAGAAAAGCATCTTTACTCCTGGCGTTCAGTGTCGCGATGCTGCTTCCGGCTTTCGCGCAGGGGCCTCCAGCGGACCGCAAAATCGATAACGACTTCGTGCAAAAGCAGTTTGGCGACCAGTTCACGCTTCTGCCCGGGATTGGGGCCGCATTCGGCGATCTTGACGGCGACGGCGTGGAAGACGTAGTGATTGCTGCGCGCTGCAAGAACCCCATGCTCGATCAAGCGGAGCACAAATACACGGTGGTCGATCCCTACTACGATTTTTTTGGCTATGGCGACCCCAAGCTGACGACCACGTTCAGCGAAGGCGATCCCACGCGGCGCGGCCTAGTGGTGCTGATCATTGACGGTGCCGGGCCGGAGGGCTGGCGCTCGGCAACTCCGAAAGCGAAGTACGTGATTGTGAATTTGCCCTATCGGACGATCTCCGTTAGAAAAATGACATTCAAAAAGAAAAGGATCGAAGCGGTCTACGTTGAAGAAGCGGGCGGCACTGACGAGAGTTCCGCCGTGTTCTTCGATGGCAAGAAGTTCCGCTACGTGCCCATGGGCGGAGATATGCAGTAGGCGCGAGACTTGAACGCTCTGCCCCGGCCCGATACATTGACGCATAGCTGCTACCAGAACCGCGATCCGCGCGGTCAGCGAGCATGAGGATTTGCACGCTTCTGTTCAATCTCACGAATCATCCTTCGGACTGATGGTGGTAGCGACTCTCTCTTGATTTTCGGTCTCGCACTATTTGCTGTCGGCATAGATGCGATGAGAATTCCTTCAATCTCAGTTCTGATGTCGGGGTCCTTGACAACGAACGCCGAGAAGAAGTTCCAGAAGTTGTAATAACGGCTGTCCGCTACGCAAGCGTGTTCGTAAAGCCTGAGCCGGAGCTTTTGCGCTTGACCGACATAGTACGGTACGGTGTCCCGATAGAGGACATACACGCCGGGCTCTTTGAGCAGTTCAATTTCCTTGTACAACTGCTTTGGGCCGCTTTTCCGTCCTTGCGGTAGTCCCTTCTTCTGTTCGGCGAGCCGGTGGAAGACTCCACGGGGCCACATCCGCGCATATTGGCCGAGAATCTGATTCTTTCGCAAAGTCGTACCTCCTACCTACTGATTTGGGTAGAGCTCCTGGGAAACACGCTATTGTATCGCCTTCAGGGAAGCGCTGAACAAGTAGCTCATTGCACCCTACAACAATATGAATACGCGGCTTTTTCGCGGGCGAGGGCGCCCGCGCCACACCTGATCAGAGGCTCTTTAGGGGGTTACGCCGGAGTCGAACTCGGGCTATAATAAATGTAGCTGCCATGCGCACGAACGGCTACATTTCGCTCTTCCAAGCGTGCTGGGTTGAGGGACGCGCTTGTCCTCGCCGCTACCTTTCCGTTCTGCCTTCGAATGTGCGCGCCAACCTCTTTGGCAGCGACTAAGTTTTTCCGTTGTTCCTTGCTCCGCTAATCGCTCTTAGCTTCTAGCTCTTAGCCATTAGCTCTCGGCCCAAGCAGCCTATCTCCGTGGATGCTGCTCGAACCCGGCCCCATACCACTGAGAACCAAGCACCAACGACCGATTTGGAGGATTCCATGACCACCGAGACTTTGACCCTTGGCTCCAAGCTTAAGACTGCGATTCCCGGCCCGAATGCCAAGCGCATTCTCGCCGGCGACGACAAATACATTTCCCCTTCCTACACGCGCTCGTATCCGATGGTTGCCAAGCGCGGCCGCGGTATTGTGGTCGAAGACGTGGATGGCAATGAATTCTTCGATTTTTCCGCCGGCATTGCCGTGACCTCGACCGGCCACTGCCATCCGGAAGTGGTCGCCGCCATTCAGAAGCAGGCGGGAGAATTGATCCACATGTCGGGCACCGACTTCTACTACGAAGGCATGGTGACGCTGGCCGAGCGGCTGTCGAAGATCGCGCCCATGCCCGGGCCGCACAAGATTTATTACGGAAACTCGGGCGCCGAGGCCATCGAGTGCGCTTTGAAGCTGGCGCGTTATCACACCAAACGGCAGCACATCATCGCCTTCCTGGGGGCCTTCCACGGGCGGACCATGGGCGCGCTTTCGCTCACGGCCTCGAAGCCGCAGCAGAAGCGTCGCTTCGCTCCGTTCGTGCCCGGAGTGACGCATGTGCGCTATCCCGATATTTATCGGGGCTGCGCGGACGGTCCGCAGGAAGCGGAGAAGTTCGCTCTCGGCTGCGCCCGCTACATCGAGGACAAACTGTTTAAGACCGTCCTCGCGCCGGAAGAAGTCGCGGCCATTTTTGTCGAGCCAATCCAGGGCGAAGGCGGATACGTCGTCGCTCCGACGATCTTCATGCAGGAACTGCGCCGCATTTGCGACAAGCACGGCATCCTGCTGGTGGTGGATGAAATCCAGAGTGGCGTCGGCCGCACGGGTAAATGGTGGGCCGTAGAACACACCGGCGTGCATCCCGATATGGTTTGCATGGCGAAGGGCATTGCCTCCGGGATGCCGCTCAGCGTCGTTGTGAGCAAGGCCGAAGTCATGGACTGGGTCCCCGGTTCGCACGCCTCGACTTTCGGTGGCAACCCCGTCTGCATTGCCGCTGCGCTGGCCACGCTCGACGTGATCGAGAAGGAAGGGCTGCTGCGGAACGCGCAGGAAGTCGGCGACTACATGCGGAAACGCATGGCCGACTGGCCGAAGAAGCACAAAATCGTAGGCGACGTCCGCGGACGCGGGCTGATGATCGGCGTCGAGATCGTGAAAGACCAGAAGACCCGCGAGTACGGAGCCGCCGAGCGCGATCGCATTGTCGAGGCGGCGTTTGAGCGCGGCATTCTGTTCCTGGGCTGCGGTCCGAGCACGATTCGCATCGCGCCGCCGCTGGTCGTTACCCAGGACGAAGCCGACGTTGCCGTCGATGTGATGGAAGAGTCGATTGCATTCGTCGAGCAGA
The DNA here is from genome assembly GCA_049519955.1 of Terriglobales bacterium. Taxonomy (GTDB): domain Bacteria; phylum Acidobacteriota; class Terriglobia; order Terriglobales; family Acidobacteriaceae; genus Acidiflorens. Next base: position 2,981 of record JBEKQG010000131.1, on the reverse strand, counting down.
ACGCATAATCGAGGGAGGTGCGCGATGTGGAACGGAAGCGCGGAGCCGATTCACATCGCCGCCGCTCAGGGGCCGATTTAAGGAGGCCCTGGATGCCGCGCTATACATCTCGCGCTCTTGTCTTGCTGGCGTTTGCCCTGGTGGTGTGGGCGTCCGCCTTTGCCGGCATTCGCGCCGGCCTGCGCGCTTATTCGCCCGCGAATCTCGCCATCCTGCGTTTTCTGGTGGCGTCGCTCGTACTCGCTGTCTACGCCGGGACCGCGCATATTCGCCGTCCGCAATGGCGCGACGTTCCCGGTCTGGTCGCGACCGGCGCCATCGGAATCACCTTCTACCACCTGGCGCTCAACTATGGAGAGACCCGCGTGACGGCGGGCGCGGCCAGTCTGCTGTGCGCCTCCACGCCGGTCTGGACCGCGCTGGCGGCCCGCTTCTGGCTGCGCGAGAAACTGACTGCGCCCGGATGGTGTGGAGTGTGCGCGAGCTTTGTCGGAGTCGCGCTGATTTCCAGCGGAGAAGGCGAAGGCATCCGGATCTCGCCGCAAGCCCTGATCGTTCTTGCCGCCGCGGCGTTGTCCGCGCTCTACATCATTCTGCAAAAGCACTATCTCGGCAGATACAGCGCGCTGGAATTTACCGCGTACTCGATCTGGTTCGGCACCGCGCTGATGCTGCCCTTCGGCCACGGACTGCTGCACACCGTGCGCGCCGCACCCGCATCGGTGACACTGGCGGTTGTTTATCTCGGAATTTTTCCGGGAGCGCTTGCCTATTTGGCGTGGTCCTACGTGCTCTCGCACGGCGCGGCCGGACGCACGGCGACGATGCTCTACGTGATTCCGGTCGTGGCCATTGCGATCGGGTGGATCTGGCTGGGCGAGGTGCCGAAGTTGATCTCCCTGGTGGGCGGCGCCATCGCGCTCGGCGGCGTGCTGCTGGTGAACACGGTTGGGAGAGTGAAGTTGGACAAGGGGAATCCGGACGAAACCGACGTTGCCGTCGATGTGCTGGAGGAGTCGAACACGGGCGTTGAGAAGAACGTGTAGGCTGTTCGGAGATATACTTCTCTGCGAAAGGCCGGACAGGCCGGAATGACCTCCGCGGAAAATCGCAATGGAAATTCGAGACGTGCTCAAGAAGCTCGTTGTATTAGCTTTGCTGGCGACTTGTGCTCCGATTCATGCTCAGACCCCAGAAACTTTCAAACTCGTGCCCGGTGCAAGAGGCATCGCCATCAAGGCAAGTTCCCCCGACTCAGATTTTGGCCGCTTTTTGACCGCATACGATCTTGAAGGCGCAAACGGGTGCGAACTCCCTGGGGGTGTCATCCGGATGGTGCAGATGGATGGTTGGGTACTCGCAATTAACGGGAGAAGCTTCGACACGGAGTCGGAAGCTCGGCGGGCGAATGCCTATAACGATGAACCATTGCTGCGGATTTTAAGAAACCCGAGCGCACGGCCGCTCCGTCTTCTCATTCTGGCGGCGAATAGTTGCATATTCGCAAGCGACAGGAAACGCTTCGACACGGAGGTGGATTTTCAGCGGAGGAATGCCTATCACGATAAACGATTGCTGCGGACTCTAGGAACTCCGAGCGCTGGGCCGCTCCGGCTTCTCGTTCTGACTGCGAATGAAAGAGTCAACGCGATGTCTGCGGTATACGAGGTCTATTTCGACAAGTGGGACGGAAAACTGCTTAGGTCTCGGCGGGATTCACGGCGGCTGGCAGGCGATGGCGTCCGATTTATCCAAGACTACGACGAGACGCACCAGCTTATCCGCGTGTCTCCTGATCTTCTCATGAAGCAGATCCGTTCTTGCGATCGTGACTTATCGTCCGCTAGGGAGGCGGCTACCAGAAGTGAGGTGTTGTATCCGTCACCGCCCAGGGTAGCGGCCGTGCGGGCGGCCCTCGGGGAAGTCATCGTCAAAGAGATTCTGCGCAGAATCAAACAGGCTGAGAGTGCCGAGAGCCGAGACGACTGGTTGCAGGCATCCTCTATCCTAAAGGGTATGCTCTCTGAGATTCCAGAATCACACGACCTAATCGCGAGTTTACTTCAGGGCTATTACGAAAAGGGCATCCAAGCAGAAGTGCAGGGCAACTGGGAGGCAGCGGTTAGCGCGTTCAATAAGACGCTGGACGTGTTTCCCGGGCATCAACAAGCGCAGGTGCATAGAAATACCCTTCGGGAAAAGGCAGTAAAAGAGTGCCTTTCAAAGGCACAGGGTTTTGAGTCGCGAAAGAATTATCAAGCTGGCTTGGCATTGCTAGACAGGTACAAGACCTATTTCCCTGATGATGAGCGGCTCGGTGCGGCGCAGAAAAGGCTGGCCGAAGCTTCTGCGCGAGAACAGGCTCATCTGGCCGCCGTCGCAGCGGAACGTAAGCTCAAAGATCAAATTGATGCATGTACCCAACAGCTGAATAGTCACCTATACGCTGAAGCCGCTCGCTCGGTCTCAGATCTAGTCTCCAATGACCTGCCAGACCCGCGGATTAGAAGCCTCGCCGCTCGCGCCGCGCAAGAGATCCCTCCCAAGTCTTATGAAAGCCACGAGCAAGCAGAAAGAGTGATCTGGTCCGTGCAGCGCCTGACCCCGGACTCGGCCCTGGCCTCGCCCGAGCCTGGAGTCCGCATAGATTGGCATGGTAACTTCGAAACCAAAACAATAGACAACTGGTATATGGTTCGCAGCTCGCATGGCCAATTCGTTTTCAAAGGCTCTCCGGCCACCGTCACGCTCAGCCCAGACCAAGCGGTTAGGGTCATTGGCACCATTCAGGGTGCGGAGAAAATCGGTACGCTGGGTGCTCAACCGCAGCAGGTCGTCGTCGTACATGCAGAACGAATAGACTAGTACCGTGACCGCGTAATATGGTTTCTTTTGTAGCCGAACTTTAAGCGTGCTTGTTTGCGAGTGAAGCGCCAGTCGATGGTGACGCGGTCGCGGTTCATTCTCCGGCTCCAAGCCCT
>JBEKQG010000130.1:0-9550 GCA_049519955.1 Terriglobales bacterium | reverse complement strand
CGGATGAAAATCACACCCTATAATCATCATTGTGAAGGCTCCTTACCTTCCCAGCGTCTTTCGGTCCTCAACCTCAAGACTACCGGGATTCTATCGAGCCTTCCCTCTTATCCAATCACCTCCTTGAGGAACGCTTGGCGCCGAGCCTCGACACTAATTTTGTGAAAGACCTTGAGCACAAACTGCATACCGACGTTCGGTCCCGAAGAACACGTCACCAAGAAAGCTGTCCCGTTAGCCCCACGTCCCAAGAAACGCTGGTTGTAATACCAAGCTTTCGCTGCGTGAACTGATTGCAAATGGTCTAAAAAGAAATGGTCATGGGCGGAATCGGAAGGGCTGCCTGGTTGATCCGGCATTAATGACTCCTAAAACGGGCTGCCCCATCTTGGAAAGTTACAACTTCCACAGCACCTAAGTCCCGATGCCTTGCCAATTCCGCCATCTGCGCGGCGAATCGGTCTACAGCGACCGGAGCCCATCCATCTTGCTCGCCTCCGATTCCGTGAAACGTCAAGATATGCCAGCGTCCTGGTTGCACCCACTCATCGACATTTTCGTTGTCTGAAATCTGACGACAGTCTACGTTGAATCTATCCAAAGAACCATCATCCGGAATGGCATAGTAGGAAGCCCGAGGACCATAGGAGGGTAGCATTCCTCCTCCCCGCGCTTGTTCATATCCCGCATTTTTCACGGCTTCAGCAAGGTAGCAATGAGACCAGTAGAACGGATAGCAAAAGGATGAGACCGTCGCGCCAACCCAACCTTCAATCAGCCGTTTGGATTCGCGAGCTTCAGCGTCGGCCTGATCTTGCTCCCTTATCTTCGCCGGATGATGAGTGACACCATGGCTGCCGATTTCGTGCCCGTCTCGAGCCAACTGTTTCAGCATTGCGATGTCATCTTCGCGCCAATCAATTTTCCACCAATCATTCGTGTGACCCAGCCAACGATCGTGAGTTGAGTCTTGATTGGCAATCAAGAAAAATGTGGCTGGCATGCCGTAGCCGTTAAGAACGGGGAGCGCCTTTTCAAACTGGCACCGAAACCCGTCATCGAAAGTGAGGGAGACTAGCGCGTGCATGGTTTATTTTAACCCTCAACAGTGTGGCGGGTGGGCCACTTTAGCGGGGAAGTAGCGCGGGCTCCTTTAGCATCGACCAAAATGACCGGGGTGCGCCACTGCTCGCGCTTTTCGAGAAGTGGCCCGCCACGCTCTCCGAGAAAGCCTGCCCTGTTGTGCCGAAGCCTCGAGCGAACCGGGGCCCCCAGCGCGCCCGCTCTTGGCGCGATGGGGTGGAGGAGACGGAGAGGGATAGCCGAAGAGCGGCCTGCTGAACTGCCGACACCCTTCGTCTCCGCTCTACGGGGCCGGGTGGGTCTGTCAACTTTCCCGAAACACATCTGTATCAAAAGTAAGGAAAATATGTTAAAGTAAGGAATCGGAGATCGCCATGCAAAAGCAATCCAAAATCACCAGCAAAGGACAGATCACCGTGCCCATCGAAGTCCGGCGGCTCCTGGGCGTTCGGGCAGGAGACCGGCTGCTCTTCGAGAGCGACGGCAACGGTGTCCATATCCGGCCCGTTCGCCACGAAAGCGTATTCGCCAAATACGCGGGCATCGGCAATCCCGGGATCCCCTCTGGCAAAAAGGCCATCAATCGATGGCTTCGCGAGATGCGCGGTCACAACGGCTGATCATGACCACCGCCATCGACACGAACGTCTTTGTCGCTTTGTGGGACGAGGCCCCAGCGGTCGCTTTGGCCGCTCGCACCGCGCTCGAAACCGCCTTTCATCGCGGAATTCTTGTCGCCGCCGCGCCTGTTTTCGCCGAACTGATCGCCGCCCCAGGGCGCACCGAAAATTTCGTCGGCGCGTTTTTTGCAGACACGGGAATCATGATCGATTGGGAACTGGACGAAGCGATCTGGCGATCGGCCGGCCGGGCTTTCCGAGGTTACGCGGAACGCCGCCGCAAGCATCGCGATCCCGTCCCTCGCCGCATTCTCGCCGACTTCTTGATCGGGGCCCACGCCGCCGCGCACGATTATCGGCTCTTGACCCTCGATGTACATCTATATCGGGCCGCGTTTCCAACCCTGAAAATCGAGACCGTCTAGGCCCGGCTCTTCATTTTTCATCACATCCCAGTGGGCGGGTCGCTTTAACGCGAGAGTATAACGCGGGTTTAACACTGACCAAAATAACCCTGGTTGCGCCACTTCTCGCGCCTTTCGAGAAGTGGCCCGCCGAGCCCCCAATTACAGGGAACTGGCAGCTGGCAACCGGCGACCGGCGACCGGCAACTGGCAAAAACCATACTATGTAAAAATTACCCGGTAAAATTTACACGGGTGTGCCTTTTTTACCACACCAGCCCTCTAGTGTTATCAATGGCTTAGAAGGAAAAAGTCGTCAATTTTCTGACCATCGGTCACTAAAAACGCCGCGCCAGCCTCATGTTTTCGCCTTGTACTCGCCCAAGGCGTGCGCCCCATCGCCTCTCGGTGTACGTACACTTTCGCCATGTTCCATGTGGAACATTTTCGTACAATGTTCGCCGGCTCCCCTCACCGCGCCCGCGCCAGCACTAGCGTTATGTCGTCCGGCTGCTCGTTGTCGCCGATCCAGTCGGCCACCGCGGCAATGACAATTTCCGTGATCCGCTCCAGCGGCAAATGCCGGTTCCCGCGCACCAGTTCGGTCAGCCTCTCCTCGCCGAACTCCCCATATTCGTTCTCCGGCTCCGTCACCCCATCGCTGTATGCCACCAGCACATCGCCGGGACGCAGTTGCACGGTCGCTTCTGGAAAACTCAGGTTGTCGAACAGGCCGACCACCGTACCGCCGCAGTCCAGCAGCCGCGACGACCCATCTTCGGAAATCAGGATCGGCGCCAGGTGACCGCCGTTCGCGTAGGTGAACCGCCGCGTCGCTCCGTCATAGATTCCCAATAGCAACGTCGCGTACTTTGCCGCCGGAGTGCTTGCGTAAAGCTGATGGTTCAAGAGCGTCAGCAACGCCGCCGGAGACGCTTCCCTTCCGCTCAATTCAGCAGCCGGCATCGGTCGCGGGCCACCCGCCGAGGCGACCGCGGCCGGCTCTCGCAGCGCGGGTATGTCGTCGATGCTGTAGGCGCGCACCGCCGAGTGGATCGTCGCCATCATCAGCGCCGCTGAAATTCCCTTGCCGCTGATGTCGCCCACCGCCAGCATCAGCTTGTCGGAATTCAGCGCCAGAAAATCGTAGTAGTCTCCGCTCACCGTCCGCGCCGGACGGCAGAACCCGTGCACTTCCAGCGTATCGAGTTGCGTGATCGCCTTGGGATAGAGCTGCGCCTGCACTTCCTGCGCGATCGCCAATTCGCCTTCCAGCCGCTGCTTTTCCTTCTGTTCCTGAACCAGCTTTTCGATCGACGTGGTCATCGAGTTGAAGGAGTTTCCGAGCGTTGCCAGTTGGTCCTCCGACCGCACCGTGATGCGGTGGCTAAAGTCGGCGCGATTGACGTGCGTGGTCGCTTCGTAGAGTTGATCCACCGCCAACGTGATGCTGCGCGTCAGTTTGCGTCCCACGTACAAGGCGAGCAGCTCGATGAACGCAAACACGAACATGATCGACAGCAAAATGTATTCCAGGCCTCCCGCAAAATCTCCCAACGCCGCAAAGAGTCGCCCATAGAGCACCGAGGGCCGCGTCTCGACTTCCGCGTACGCTCCGTCGCGCCGCCGGTCTCCCGTCGCCCAATTCACCACCGGCAGCGGAATCGCAAAACCGATTTGACGATCAAACACGTTGCTCGCTGGCGGAACCGTCCCCGAAGAAAAAGTCTGCCCGCGTTTTGGCCCGTCCTCGAATGGCAGGAAGGGCTTCGAGGCATTTTTTTGTGCCGGTGCGGTGGAACTCGATGTGGAGCTCGCAGTCCGATAGATCGCAATTCGTCCGAGGTCGCCCGCGATCTGCTCGACGAAATCCCTGTCGAGCGGCTCGCTTGAAATCACGCGCAAAGATTCCGGCTCCGCCGCGTACACGGTCGCCGCGCGCAGATAAAGCTCGCCTTGGTCGCTCACAATGTCGCGGAAATCCCCCGTGATAAACAATGGAAGACTAAATCCAGCCGCACCCTCTGGCCCCGAACAGTAAGGCTGCGGTTCGTTCCGGTACCACGCGCACACCTGCCGCCGCGCCCAATCCGGGCGGTGAGGCCTGGTCCGGCCGAGGAGTTGGGCATCCAGCTTTCCGTCGTCCCCGATTTGCGTCGCCAGGTAATGGGCGATGGCGCGGTCGGCGGCCTCCATGCTGCGCAAGTGAGTTGCGATATCGGAAGTTACAACAAAACCGGCGAACTGCCAGACGAAAAGATAGAGCGTGGTGAGAGAAATCACCACCAGAAGAAAAACTGGGATCACACCAATAAAAACATAAGTGACGATCAGCCGATTCCGCAGCCGCCACAGCAGTTGCGAACGCAGCCAGCGATAACCGCCAATCCCGAGTAACACAATCGTCAGCACGCTCAGAAAAGTTACCCAGCCTGTAAGGCTCGCCGACGCTGCCGGACTCGCGCGCCGCGTGAGCCACTGCGCCGCACACAGAAACAGGTCGAGCGCCAGCGCGTAGAACGCCGCCCACGCGATCCAGTTCCGTGGCCATAACCGTTTTTCGCGCAGCTTGCTCTCGAGTTCCAAAGAAATCAATCGCATCCCGTTGCCCGGCTCGCCGCCCGACTATAAAGCGCCGAGCGCTTCGTCATATTTCAGGATAGATGTCGAAAAAGGCCGTCAGACTCGTCTTGAGCTGCTTCTCGATCTCGCCCTTACTGCCCTCGAGAATGTGCATGGCGATGTGCGCGTCCCGCCCGTTCTTCAGCTTGATTGTGGCCGCGCTCACCTCCGCAACCTCGTCGGATGGCAGCAGACGCAGACCGTACACCAAGGTCAGATTTGCCATCTGACGATTGTAAGCCAGAGATTGTAGGCCGGAGAATGCGAATTGAAAAGCCCCAGTCCGAGGATGATCCAACCTCGCTGGTGGAGAGCCGGGCGCCCCCGCCCGGTTGGATGCGCGAAATGCCGTCACTACGCTTCATGACCCGACACGCGGTCATGGTGCCAGCGCAATTTATCCCGGCGGCCACGCCAGCGTGCGCCCGCCGATCAAGTGCACATGCAGATGAAAAACCGATTGTCCGGCGCGCGGACCCACATTCAACACCGTGCGGTAACCCTCTTCAATCGAACGCTCGCGCGCAATGTGCGCGGCCGCCAGATGACAGCGCCCCACCAGTTCCGCATCCTCCGCCGTGGCTTCTTTCAATCCGGCAATATGTTTTTTCGGGACAACCAGCACATGCGTCGGGCCTTGTGGATTCAAATCTTCAAAGGCAAGCGTGTGCTCGTCTTCATAAACCTTCTTGGATGGAACCTCGCCGCGAATAATCCGGCAGAACAAGCAATCCTTCATAAGTGATTCCCCCTAGCCTGAGATTACGATCACCCGGCAACTAATGTCGGAGATAAGTTCTTTTCTATCTCTGAAAAAACAATATCACTTGGTCATCAGCGTCTGGTAAGAAATTTTCAGTCGAGTCGCACCAGAAATACCGATCCCTCATCGGTCTCGGTCTCGTTGGCCAGGGCGGTTGCGCGCTGGCGGTCGTCGTCGAGTACGCGCACCCGCACCCACCAGTCTCCGACGGGGCTCACAAACTTCAAGACTTTGGCCGTCTGGTAACGCTTCTGCATGTGCGCCGCAAATTCCGCGGCCACTTTTCCCCCCGCAAAAGAACCGATCTGCACCGCCCAGCGTCCCCCGGTTTCGAGAGGCACAGGCGCCTGCAATACCTCTAGCCGGACTTTGGCGGTACCGGGTAAGTACACATCCAACGCCTTCGCGGCGGCCAGCGAAAGATCGACGATCCGTCCTACGACAAACGGCCCGCGATCGGTGATGCGCACCAGCACCGCATGTCCGGTCTTCAAGTTGGTGATGCGCACGATCGAACCCAGCGGCAGCGTAAGATGCGCCGCCGTCATCGCGTTCATATCGTAAATTTCGCCGTTAGATCCACGCCGGTTGTGATATGGAGCGCCGTACCAGCTCGCCATCCCGGTTTCTTCATAGATAGGTTTCGCGTCGGCGGGGACCGCGATTTTCCCGGCTGCGCCCGGCGCTGCTTCGGACGGCTTTTCCGCAGACGGCGGAGTCGCGGCCGGTTTTTCCTGCTGAAGCGGCGGAGGCGCTGGGACCTGTGCCTGCGTATGTTTATGTCCGCCACAGCCGCATAGAAGCGCGCTGCCCAACAACAGGAGAAATATAAGGCATGGCAGCGTCGAGGGCAGCAACCCTGCTGCCCGCCACCGGCGCGCGTTCGCCGGTGGGCAGGTCGATGGCGGGTATGTCATGGGTGAGTAAGTCAAAGGAAGGCAGTTCAAGAACTCTTGCGTTGCGCTTCGAGATAGTCCGCGAACTCGGCGAGTTTTCCCGCCGCCGTCCGCAGCGCCTTCGAGGAGTGGGTGCGCACCGCCGGCACAACTTCGTCGTTCAGATACTTCACGAGTTCCGCCGTTTCTTTTTCCAAAGTTTCGGCGATATTCGCCACCGAGCGATTGAAGCGCGCGGAAGCTTCTTCCACCTTGCGGTCGAATTCGGTCATACACGTCCTGCCCGTTCGAGTTAATGTTCACGCGTGTGTCGCGGTTACCAAGCTTCATTATTATCGTGGGCCGTGGGGCTGCGGTCAATTAGCTTTGTGGGGAACGGCCTTGCATGGAAGCGGGGCTGCGCCCCACTCGGACGGTCCCCACACGGCCCGGGTCACGCTACAATCGCGCCATGCCTCCGCCGCTAGCCGCCGCATCGCCTTCGCGTTCTCGGGCTAGCTCTTCTGTTTCCAGCCAAGATCTTGGCCATTTCCGGCGCGCGCTGCTAGGCTGGTATGATAAGTATCGCCGCAATCTCCCATGGCGTGAAACTCGCGATCCCTACCGCATCTGGCTCAGCGAAATCATATTGCAGCAAACGCGCGTGGCTGCCGTCCTCGACCATTACCGGATTTTCCTCGAACGTTTTCCAAATGTCGAAGTGCTGGCTGCGGCCCGGGAAGAAGCTGCGCTGGCCGCCTGGAGCGGCCTCGGCTACTACCGGCGGGCGCGCATGTTGCACCAGTGCGCGAACGAACTCGTGCAGAATCACCGTGGCCGTTTTCCGCAAACGGCCGAAGCTCTACGCGCCCTGCCCGGCATAGGACGCTACACCGCAGCTGCCATCGCCAGCATCGCGTTTGGCGAGCCCGTGGCCGTGGTCGATGGGAATGTCGAGCGAGTATTGCGAAGATTGACGGGTGTCGATCTCGCCACGGCACAGGCCTGGCAACATGCCCAATCGCTTCTCGCGAAGTCCCGGCCCGGGGATTTCAATCAGGCTATGATGGAACTCGGCGCAACCGTATGCGTGCCGCGACAGCCCCGCTGTTTAGCTTGCCCTGTGCAGAAATGGTGCGTTACGCAGGGAGAAATTCCGCTCTCCAAACCTGCCGCCCGCCAGAAAAGGAAGCAAATCTGGTGTGTCTTGGATTGGCGCGACAGCAACGGCGACGGCAACATCAATGGCAACGGCAGTAGCAATGGCAGCGGTACAATCCGCCTGGTGCTGCGCTCGAAAAATGCCTCGCACATGCCCGGCATGTGGGAGCTGCCCCGATTCTCTGCGCCTCCGCGCCCTTCGCCGGCTGCGGCGCCATGGCGCACGTTTCGCCATTCCATCACCGTCACCGACTATACTGTTCACGTGTTACGAAACAAACCGTCGCCCGGCGCTTCGCCCGCCGCGAAAGGCAAGTGGGTCGCAGTCGATCGCATCCCGCAGCTCCCCATCACCGGGTTGACGCGCAAAATTCTCAAGGCCAGCGGTATCGTCTAGCGGTATCATCCCAGCATGATGAGTTGTTGATTCCATGAAGTGACCTAAACGCCGATTGGGAGACCTAAGAGATTTGCCTGCATTGAAGGAAGGGACCAAAACGCCTGACTTTTCCTTGCCCGCCCTCGATGGCGGAACGTTTTCCTTGCAAGCGGCGCTTCCGCGCGGCCCCGTGGTGGCGGTTTTTTTCAAGGCCTCCTGCCCGATCTGCCAATATATGTTTCCATTTTTCGAGCGCCTGCAAAAAGTCTACGGCAGCGCGAAAGCCGCAATCGTGGGGATTTCTCAGGACAAGAAAAGCGACACTGTCGCTTTTGTGAGGCAGTATGGCCTGACCTTTCCCGTGCTCCTCGACGATCCCGCCGGTTATGTGGTTTCCAACGCATACGGCATCACCAACCTACCGACGTGGTTCTTTATCGCCTCAAACAGCGAGATCAAGCTCTCCAGTGTGGGCTGGTTGAGAACGGACGTGGAGGATTTAAACCGCCGCATGGCCGGAGCCAACCACGCTGCGCCGCGACGCTTATTTCGCCCCGGCGAGGGCTTCCCCGACTTCCGCGCCCGCTGAGGCTCCAATAACTGGTCCCGCAGCCGCGGGACAAGCGCAGTTGAAGGCCGAATTGCCGCCGAAGTTTCCCCATTACGATGTTCGGACGGTGATGCCTGTCATCCTGTTTGCGTTTACAATGCGGTGGTGATTCTTGGCAGCTAAGACATCGAGGCCCCGCGTGAACATTCAGATAGTTACACTTCTCGCCGCCGTTCTGTTCCCGATCACCGCCGTGTCGGCGCAAGAAGTTCCGGCACAAGAAAAACCAGTGAAACCGCGCGCCGAATCTCACGTTAGCTCGCATTTCGGCTTGCATCTTCCCGCGTCCGCCGTCGCTGCCATGCAGGGTATTCGTCCCAATAACATCGAGACTCATGTCCGCTTCCTCTCGCACGATCTGCTTGAGGGACGCGGCACGGGCCAGCGCGGCGGCGACATTGCCGCCGAGTACATCGCGGCGCAGTTCGCACTCTATGGACTGAAGCCCGCCGGCGACAACGGTTCCTATCTGCAAAAAGTTCCGTTCGTCGGAATCACGCCCGGCGCCGACACGCGTTTCACGCTAGTTCCCACAAGCGGCGAGTCATCGAACGCTAAGCCCATCGACCTCAAGCCTCTCGACGACTACGTTGCCTACGATCAGACGCAGCAGCCGGAATCCAATGTTGACGCCGAGATCGTCTATGTCGGCTACGGCATCGAAGCGCCCGAATATAACTGGGACGATTACAAGGGTGTGGACGTCAGGGGCAAGGTCCTGCTCATGCTGGTCAACGAGCCGCCCTCGGACGATCCCAAGTTTTTCGCCGGCAAGGCGCTCACTTACTACGGCCGCTGGACTTACAAATACGAAGAAGCCGCGCGCAAAGGGGCGATCGGCGCCATCCTCATTCACAAAACCGAGATGGCCAGTTATGGCTGGGAAGTTGTGCGCAATTCCAACTCCGGCGAGAAGTCCTATCTCAGGCTCGATGGCTCTCCCAAGTTGAAAGCGGCGGCATGGATCCAGTTGGGCGTTGCGCGCAATCTTTTTGCGGCCTCGGGACTCGATCTCGACAAAATGATGGACGCC
>JBEKQG010000129.1:0-9654 GCA_049519955.1 Terriglobales bacterium | reverse complement strand
CGGGAATTCAACAACTCGCAAGAGCCGATGGTGGATTTGGCTGATAGTCGCAGCCGTCATTGTCGTCATCGTGGTGGTGTGGCTGCGCAGCGGAGGTACACCGGACGCGAAAGCCGGCGCTGACGCGGCCTCCCGGCCGGTCATGGTGACGACGGCGGCAGCGCGCCAAGGCGACATTGGAATTTACCTGAATGCGCTGGGCACGGTGACGCCCGTTTATACCGTAACGGTGACCAGCCGGGTGCAAGGCGAGATCACGCAGGTCTCCTATCGCGAAGGGCAAATGGTGCAGAAAGGCGACGCTCTCATCGAAATCGACCCGCGCCCTTATCAGGCGGCGTTGACGCAAGTCGAGGGACAACTGGCGCACGATCAGGCGGTGTTGACGGAAGCCAAGATCGATTTGGAACGCTACAAGGAAGCCTTGGCTCGCAACGCCATCGCCAAGCAGCAATTCGACGATCAACAACAAGTGGTGCTGCAGGATGAAGGCACGGTGAAGAACGACGAGGGCCAGCTCGCGAATGCCAAGGTCAATCTCGTATACACGCACATCACGGCGCCCATAGCCGGGCGCGTGGGACTGCGGCTGGTCGATCCCGGAAATATCGTACAGGCCAACAGCGCCACGGCCCTGGTTGTGATCACGCAACTCCAGCCCATCACAGTCATTTTCAGCATCGCGGAAGATCATCTCTCCCAGATTCAGCAGCAATTGCTGAAGGGGAAGAAACTGCCGGTGGACGCCTTTGACCGTGAAGGGAGCACGAAGTTGGCATCCGGCACGCTGCTGAGTCTCGATAATGTCATCGATCCAACGACGGGAACCTTGAAACTCAAAGCCATCTTCGACAACAAGGACAACGCTCTTTTCGCCAGCCAATTCGTGAACATCAAACTGCTCGTCGACACGCTGCACGATGTGACTTTGATTCCCACCCCGGCGATCCAGCGCAACGCGCAGGGGGCTTTTGCTTATGTGATCAAGAGCGACCAGACCGCCTCCATGCGAACGATTGTCCCCGGCACCACCGATGGGTCGGTGACTGCCGTGCAGGGTCTCCAGCCGCAGGAAGTGGTTGCCGTCAATGGATTCGACAAGTTGCTGGATGGCGCGAAAGTTGCGGTCCGCGCGCCCACGAGCGGCAGCGGCGGCGCGGCGGCTGGACAGGGCCAGCAGCATCCAGCGGGCCAGAATAAAGAGGGCCAATCCGCTCCGTCGGGAACCGGCAGTGGAGGCGCCTCCGATGGCAAAAAGGGAGGCTCGTCCCGGTGAGTCCTTCTCGCCCGTTTATTTTGCGGCCGGTAGCGACGTCGCTGTTGATGGCGGCGATCTTGCTCGCGGGCTTCGTCGCCTATCTCCAGTTACCCGTATCGGCGCTGCCGGAGGTCGACTACCCGACGATTCAGGTGGTTACGTTTTATCCCGGCGCCAGTCCCGATGTGATGGCGTCGGCCATCACCGCGCCCCTCGAACGGCAGTTCGGCCAGGTCCCCGGCCTCAATCAGATGACTTCGACGAGTTCCGATGGAAGCTCCATCATCGTTTTGCAGTTCTCGCTCGAACTGAACATCGACGTCGCCGAACAGGAAGTGCAAGCGGCCATTAACGCCTCGCAATCGTATCTGCCTTCCGATCTTCCAGTCCCGCCGATCTATAGCAAGACCAACCCGGCCGACGCGCCGATCCTCACCCTGGCGCTTTCTTCCAACACAATTCCCCTGTCGCAAGTCGAAGACCTTGCGGATACGCGCTTCGTGCAAAAGATCTCCCAGCTTCCCGGCGTTGGACTGGTGAGCATCAGTGGCGGGCAAAAGCCGGCCGTGCGCGTGCGCGTGAATCCCACGGTACTCTCGTCCTACGGTATCAATCTCGAGGATGTGCGCACGGCCCTGCAGCAGACCAGCCTCGACCAGGCGAAAGGCAACTTCGACGGCCCGCAGCAGGACTACCAGATTCAATCGAACGACCAACTGCTGGCCGCGTCCGATTTCGCGCAAGTCATCATTGCCTACCACAACGGGTCGCCGGTGCGGCTCTCGGACGTAGCCAGCGTTGACAACGACGTGGAAAATAGCCGCCAGGCTGCGTGGATGAACGAGACTCCCGCGGTCATCGTCAACATTCAACGCCAGCCCGGCGCGAACATCATTCAAGTCGTCGATCGCGTCAAGAAGCTGCTTCCGCTGCTGAAGAGCAATCTCCCGGCCGCCGTGCAAGTGGATGTGCTGACCGACCGAACGACGACCATCCGGGCCTCCGTCAAGGACGTTGAGTTTGAACTCATGCTCACCGTGGCGCTGGTGGTCATGGTCATCTTTCTGTTCCTGCGCAATCTTTCCGCCACGACCATCCCCAGCGTTGCCGTTCCTCTCTCCATCGTGGGCACGTTTGGCGTGATGTATCTCGCCGGCTTCAGCTTGAACAATCTCACGCTGATGGCGCTGACGATCTCGACCGGTTTCGTCGTCGATGACGCCATCGTGATGATCGAAAACATCATTCGCTTCATCGAAGAAGGCGATCCGCCGCTCGAAGCGGCACTGAAAGGCTCCGAGCAAATCGGCTTCACCATCGTATCGCTGACCATCTCGTTGATAGCGGTATTGATCCCGCTGCTCTTCATGGGCGACATCGTGGGCCGGCTTTTCCGCGAGTTTGCCATCACCTTGAGCGTGACCATTCTCGTTTCCGCGGTGGTTTCGCTGACGCTCACGCCCATGATGTGTTCGCGCATTTTGAAAAGCACGCACGGGCGGAAGCAGACCCGCTTCTACGTGGCTTCAGAGCGCGCTTTCGAACGCATCATCGCCTTCTACGGAAAAACGTTGAAATGGGTGTTGCAGCGCCAGACTGCAACTCTGCTGGTGGCGGCGGGCACGCTGGTGCTCACGATTGTTCTCTACATTGTCATTCCGAAGGGCTTCTTCCCGGTGCAGGACACGGGCATCATACAGGGCATATCGGAAACCGCGCAGTCCGCATCCTTCGCCGCCGTGGCGGAAAAGCAGCAGCAACTCGCCCACTCGATCTTGCAGGACCCAGCCGTGGAAAGTCTTTCTTCCTTCATCGGCATTGACGGTACCAACACGACCTTGAACAGCGGGCGCATCCAAATCAATTTGAAGCCGCTCGATGAGCGCAAGATCAACGCCTCGGACGTCATCCGGCGTCTCCAGCCAGCACTGGAAAAGATCGATGGCATCACGCTGTACATGCAGCCGGTCCAGGACCTCACCGTCGAAGATCGCGTCAGCCGCACGCAATACCAGTACACCCTCGAAGATCCCGATCCGCGCGAACTGAACCACTGGACGGCCCTGCTGATGGCCAGGCTGAAAACGATCCCGGAACTTCGCGATCTGGCCACGGACCAGCAAACCTCCGGGCTCGCCGCCTCCCTCATCATCGACCGCGTGACGGCATCCCGCATGGGCATTACGCCGCAAGCGATCGACCAGATGCTTTACGATGCGTTTGGGCAGCGGCAAGTTTCGACGATGTACACGCAGTTGAACCAGTACCATATTGTTCTTGAGACGCAACCGGAGTTTCAGAAGAACCCCGCGAAATTGCAGGACATTTATGTTCGTTCCGCGTTGGCTTCGACGGCGCTCACAACCGGATCTTCCGGCACGGTGACGGCAACGACGGCTGGCGGCAATTCGGCATCGTCCGCTTCGCCAAGCCCATCCGCTTCGCCCAACACCGCTGCCAGCTCGGGCTCCGCCAATCCCAGCGCCGTGACGACGGCGAATGGCGCAGCGGTTCCACTCAGCGCATTCACCCGGTTTGAAATGAAGAGCAGTCCGCTCTCGGTGAATCATCAGGGACAATTTCCCGTCGTCACCATTTCTTTTAATCTTGCGCCGGGCGCGTCGCTTGGCGACGCTACTCAGGCCATCGACAAAGCCCAGCGGGACATCAAGATGCCTCTCAGCGTGCAAGGGGCTTTTCAGGGAACAGCCGCTTCGTTTGAGGCTTCCCTGTCGAACGAACCGCTGCTGATTCTCGCCGCCCTGATCACGGTTTACATTGTGCTTGGCGTTCTCTACGAGAGCTACATACACCCCATCACCATTCTCTCGACGCTGCCCTCCGCCGGAGTGGGTGCGATTCTGGCCTTGTTGATTTGCCACCAGGAACTCAGCGTCGTCGCCCTTATCGGCATCATCCTTTTGATCGGCATCGTCAAAAAGAACGGGATCATGATGATCGACTTCGCGCTGGAGGCGGAGCGCAAGGAGGGCAAGAAGCCGGAAGACGCGATTTATGAAGCGTGCCTGCTGCGCTTCCGCCCCATTATGATGACCACCATGGCCGCGTTGCTGGCCGGGCTGCCTCTCGCCCTCGGCACCGGGATTGGCTCGGAGCTTCGCCGCCCCCTGGGCATCTCCATGGTTGGCGGATTGCTCTTAAGCCAGGTGCTTACGCTCTACACGACTCCCGTCATTTACATTTTCTTCGACCGGCTGGCGCAGCGTTTCGCTTCAGGCAGCGCGCCCGAAGCTGGACCCGAGGCTGTCCCGGTGGATTGATGCGGATGAATTACGCGATTGAATTAAGATGAGCCTCTCCTCTCCATTTATTCGGCGGCCCGTTGCCACGACGCTCCTCACCGCGGCCATTGTGCTGGCGGGAGCTGTGGCCTTTCGCGAGCTGCCGGTCTCGCCGCTTCCGCAGGTCGATTTCCCCACGATTTCTGTGGGTGCCGGATTGCCGGGAGCGAGTCCCGAGATCATGGCCTCTTCCGTCGCAACGCCATTGGAGCGGCAGTTCGGCAGAATCGCCGGCATCACCGAGATGACGTCGTCGAGCAATCTCGGCACCACCAGCATCACGATGCAGTTCGATTTGAACCGCAACATCGATGGGGCCGCTCGCGACGTGCAGGCCGCGATCAATGCCGCGCGCAGTTACTTGCCTTCGAATCTCCCCGCCAACCCCACGTATCGCAAGGTCAACCCCGCGGACTCTCCAATCATGATTCTGGCGCTTACATCGGACGTGTACGACCGCGGCAAATTATACGACGCCGCCTCCACCATCATGCAGCAGCGTCTGTCGCAGGTTCAGGGGGTTGGGCAGGTGAGCGTCGGCGGCAGTTCCCTGCCGGCAGTGCGGGTGGACGTCAATCCAACGCAGCTCAACGGCTATGGCCTCGGCTTGCAGGACGTGGCCTCGATGCTGAACCGGCAGAATGCCAACAGCCCCAAGGGCCAGATCACAGACGGCACAACCACCGCGGACATCACAACAAACGACCAGCTATTGAAGGCGGTCGATTACATGCCGCTGGTGGTCGGCTACCACAGTGGCGCGGCCGTGAAGTTGTCCGATGTGGCGGACGTGCAGGATTCCACGGAAAACGTGCGCGCCGCCGGCTTCGTCAACGGCAAGCCCTCCATCCTCATCATCATTTTCCGCCAGCCGGGCGCCAACATCATCGATACCGTGGACCGCATTCGCGCCGCGATTCCGGCACTGAAGGCTTCCATCCCTTCCGCCATTGACACGGAAATTGTGATGGACCGCACCCTCACCATTCGCGCTTCGGTCCGCGATACTGAGCGCAACCTCATGATCTCGATTTCTCTGGTCATTCTGGTGGTGTTTCTTTTTCTGCGAAATGTCCGCGCCACCTTGATTCCCAGCGTGGCCGTTCCCGCCTCTCTGATCGGGACGTTTGGCGTGATGTACCTGCTCCACTACAGCATCGACAATCTCTCGCTCATGGCCCTCACCATTTCCACCGGCTTCGTGGTGGACGATGCCATCGTGGTCATCGAAAACATCACGCGCTATCTCGAGCAGGGCATGGCGCCCATGCAGGCGGCGCTCAAAGGCGCCAAGGAAATCGGATTCACGGTCATGTCCATCAGCATCTCTCTCGTGGCCGTGTTCATCCCCATTCTGATGATGGGTGGCATCGTGGGCCGGCTGTTCCGCGAATTTGCCGTGGTCCTCTCGGTTGCCATCCTGGTCTCCTTGGGCATTTCCCTGACCACAACACCGATGATGTGTTCTCGGCTGCTCAAGGACATTCGGGACGAGCGGCACGGCAAAGTGTTTCGCGCCAGCGACCGCGCCTTCAATGCGCTCCTTGGGGCCTACGAGCGCAGCTTGAGTTGGGTTCTCGAGCACTCCCACTTGACGCTGGCCGTTTTGGGTATCACCATCGCATTGAACTTCTACCTTTTTTGGAGCGTCCCCATGGGATACTTTCCACAACAGGACACCGGCGTCGTCTTCGGCGGCATCCAGGGTTCGCAGGACATCTCATTTCAGGCCATGCAGAAGTCAACGGCGCGCATCGTCGATGTCATCAAAGCGGACCCGGCCGTGCAAAATGTTATGGCGTTCACGGGCGGCGGCGGCGCCACCAATGGAGGCTTCGTGTTCCTGGGCCTGAAACCCCTTGCGCAACGCGACGCCAGCGCCAGCCAGGTGATTGATCGCCTGCGTCCCAAACTCATGTCGGTCGCGGGCGCCAACACTTTTATGCAAGCCGCACAGGACATCCGCATCGGCGCACGGGGAGGCAGCGCGCAATTCCAGTACACCATCCAGAGCGACAACTTACAGGACCTCGTGCAGTGGGGCCCGGTCCTTCTCCAGCAGATGCGGAAATTGCGCATACTCACCGACGTCAACACCGACCAGCAGAACAGCGGCCTTCAGGCCAAGCTCGCCTACGACCGCGCCACGGCCTCGCGCCTCGGCATAACGCCGCAGATGCTCGACGCCTCTCTCTACGAAGCCTTCGGCCAAGCCCAGGTTTCGACCATGTATACCGGTGTCAACCAGTACCACGTCGTGCTGGAAGTCGCGCCCAAGTACTGGCAGTCGCCGGTGAGCTTGAACGATGTGTATATCCGGGCGGCACAGGGGAAAGTTGTTCCCCTCGGCGCCGTGGCGCATTACGAGCCGTCCACCGCTCCCTTGTCGGTGAATCACCAGGGGCAATATCCCTCGGTGACCATTTCCTTCAACCTTGCACCCGGAGTCGCCCTCAGCGACGCTTCCAAGGCCATCGTCGAAATGGAGCAAAAAATTGGCATGCCCAACACGATCACGGGCATGTTTTCCGGCACCCTCCAGGCTTTTCAAGCTTCCAAGGCGACGCTGCCTCTTCTGATCGTTACCGCTCTCCTGGCCGTCTATATCGTCCTGGGCATTCTCTACGAGAGCTACATCCATCCCCTCACGATTATTTCCACCCTCCCCTCGGCGGGAGTTGGCGCCGTCCTTGCCCTCATGATTTTTCACAAGGACCTCAGCATCATCGCTCTGATCGGAGTCATCTTATTGATCGGTATCGTCAAGAAAAACGCCATCCTGATGATCGACTTTGCGCTGGCTGCCGAACGCAGCGAAGGCAAAAGCCCGCGGGATGCCATTTTTCAGGCTTGTATCCTGCGCTTCCGCCCCATTCTCATGACCACCATGGCTGCCATGTTCGGCGCTATGCCGCTCGCTTTCGGCAGAGGCACGGGCTCGGAACTTCGCAATCCTCTCGGCATCACCATTATTGGCGGCCTGCTTCTGAGCCAAATGCTCACGCTCTACACCACGCCGGTCGTTTATCTCTCATTGGACCGTTTGCGAGTGAAGTGGCTCAGCGCTCACGGCAAGCTCGAAGGGCAAAGACACATCGGGTCCATGGCATGAGAAGATCCGATGCACCACGCGAACTCGCGATCGAAACGGACCGAAGCCGACATAACCACTGCAAGGAGTCCGAGACACCAATGAAGAAAACCAACAAAATGCGTGCTGCGGCCGCCGTTCTCTGCGGCATTCTTCTCCTCATCTTCCAAGGCTGCGTTGTCGGCCCGAAATACAATCGCCCCACGATGCAGGCGCCGGAGACCTATAAGGAAGCCACGCCCGACGACCTCAAGAAAATGGACGGCTGGAAAGTTGCGCAACCCCAGGACAGCGCCCTCCATGGCAAGTGGTGGGAGACGCTCGGCGAACCGCAACTCAACACGCTCGAAGAGCAAGTCAATATTTCCAATCAAAACGTCGCCGCCGCGTTCGCCAACTTCATGGCGGCGCGCGCCTTGGTGCGGCAGGCTCGCGCGCAATATTTCCCCACCGCCACCGTCGGCACGAGCGTCGTTCGTCAGCACCAGCCCAGTTCCGTGACGGGGACCAGCGGCGGCACAACATACAACGAGTACTCCCTGCCCTTCGACGCTTCCTGGACGCCCGACTTGTGGGGCCGCGTGCGCAACACCGTTCGCGCCAACGTCGCCAACGCGCAAGCCAGCGCTGCCGACCTCGAAAATACGCTCCTGACCGCGCAAGCGGAACTGGCGGTCGATTATTTCCAACTTCGCGGACAGGACGCTCTCAAACAACTTCTCGATTCGACCGTGGTGGCTTATGAGAAGTCGCTGGATCTGACCAAGGCGCTGTATGAAACAGGGATCGACTCCGACGAGGCGGTGGCGCAGGCCGAGACTCAGCTCGAAGCTGCCCGCGCGCTAGACACGAATCTTGGCATTCTGCGGTCGCAATACGAACATGCGATTGCGCTCCTGGTCGGTCAACCCGCTTCGTCTTTCTCGATTGCCGTCGAACCCTTGAAGACTCCCCCGCCCGCCATTCCGCTGGGCGTTCCATCGCAACTTCTGGAGCGCCGTCCAGACGTCGCCGCATCCGAGCGCCTGATGGCCCAGGCCAATGCGCAAATCGGCGTCGCACGGGCCGCCTATTTTCCGACCCTGACTCTGAGCGCTTCTTTCGGGTTTCAAACCACAAATGGATCGAGTTGGCTTACCTGGCCCAGCCGCATCTGGTCGGTTGGCCCGTCCATTTCCCAGTTGATATACGATGGCGGTCTGCGTCGCGCCACCGTCGAACAATATCGCGCCCAATATGACCAGACGGTCGCCAACTATCGCAATACGGTCCTGACCGCGTTTGAGCAGGTCGAGAACAATCTCTCCGCCCTGCGCATTCTTTCCCAGGAAATTCAGGAACAAGACACGGCAATCCGCTCCGCGCAGCGTAGCCTTGACTTGGCCACGGACCGCTACCGCCTCGGCATCGACCCCTACCTCAACGTCATTACGGCCCAGACCGCACTCTTTAGCAATCAGCAGACGGCCGTGAACCTTCGAATCGAGCAAATCGTGGACAGCGTGCAATTGATCGAGGCGCTCGGCGGAGGTTGGGATTCCTCCACTCTTCCCACTTCGCACCAGATCATTTCGCGACAGGCTCAGCTCCCCGCAGTCGCTCCGGCCGAACCCTCGAAGGTCCAACCCTCGATCGTTCAACCAGACACGGGCCAGCCACCAGCCTCGTCCGCTCCCTGATCGGACCGGTCGCCGCTGTCTGACGTCACCGCCGGCGTCTATCGGCGTGGGAATTGTTCCTTGTTGTCTGCGTTCCTCGTGCCTGCCGCAGACACCGGCCACACTATTTCGGCCAGACCCGTTTCTCGATATCGCTTTCGCCAGAGACATCCCCGAGAACGAGAAATGCCGAACTCCTGGCACAAGGACGAATGGGCTGCCGCCTAGGTCTTCGACCACATAAAGATGTACCTATTAAGGCACTCGTGGAATGACGAAATGGGACGCATCGTGGGGACATGCAAACCTACCATCGGGTGCGTGTCCAGCTTGGAAAGCGGGATC
>JBEKQG010000128.1:0-9681 GCA_049519955.1 Terriglobales bacterium | reverse complement strand
TAGGGCAGCACGTCGGCGCTCGACATGCGCAGCACTTCCAATCCGAAAATGCGCGCCATCTGCTGTTCGTAGCGGAAGTCGGGATCGCCGAATTTCTTGAACCAGGCGAAGTTGTCAAACACCGAGTGATAGACGCCGTAGTCGCCGCTCGAACCGATGTCGGTGGAAGGCACGCCCAGATGCTGGAGGAACACGGTGTAGTCGGAGCCGCTGCCGAGATCGCCCACGGGGACATCACCGTGGGTTGCCGCCGGCGGCGGGCGATAGGTGCTGGTTTCCTGCGGATGGTTGTTCTCAGAGTTCGGCTCGGTCGCCTTGTGCCACGCGTCGTACACGGTTCCGCCTTGGGGCGAAGGCACGGCTTTCGCGATCTCGCGGATGAACTCTTTCAAACTGGGCACGCCGGAGGCCCCGAACTTTTTGCCGGCCACGGCCACGTCCATGTTGAAATAAGCGGCGGCGTTGGCGAGTTGCGGGGCATGATCTTCTCCCCATTCGGTCGAGCCGATCAGTCCTTCTTCCTCCGCGTCCCAGCTTGCAATCACGATCGTGCGCTTGGGCTTCCAACCCGACTTCAAAAGCTCACCCAGCCCGTGCACAGACTCCAGCATGGCTGCCGTGCCGCTGTTGGGATCGACCGCGCCATAGACCCAGGCGTCGCGATGATTGCCCGCCACGACCCACTCGCCGGGCGAAGACGATCCGCGGATTCTGCCAATGACATCCCAAATGGTGCGGAACTGGTAATCCTGCTTGATGTGCATCTTCACTTTGGCGGGGCCGGGGCCGACATGGTAAGTGAACGGCAGCGCGCCCTGCCACTCGCGCGGCGAGGGCGGACCGCCGAGGTGTTCGAGAATCGGCGAGGCATCGGCGTAGGAAAGCGGAGTCACGGGGATCTTCGGCAACTGGCCGGACGCGGCGGGAGACACGCGCTGGGACTCGGGCAAAGCGGGAGTGGAGGCAACTCCGGGCGTGGTTGGGTCGCCGGGAAATTGAAAAATGAACCCGACCGATCCGCGCTGCACGGCGCTAGCCGGGCGCCATGGGCCTTGTGGATAGGGGTCGCCGCGGAAGTAGCCATCGTCTTTCGGATCGGAATACAGGATGACTCCGGCCGCGCCGCGTTCCTGGGCGACGAAGGCCTTCACGCCGCGGTAATTTTCGCCGTAGCGGACGATGACGATCTTGCCGCGGACATCGACGTTCATCTGCTTCAGCTTGTCAAAATCGGCCGGCGAGCCGTAGTTCGCATAGACAACTTCCGCTTCGGCGTCGCCCGAGGCCGACATGCCGCTGTAAGGCGTCACGACGCGGGGATCATCCTGAAAGGGATCGCCGTCAACATGCTCGCGCCGCGGGCCGTGCATTTCGACCCCGGCGGGCGCGGTCAGGTCGACGCGAATTTCCGCCGGGTAGTTGAGCCACACTTTGTATTCGACAATCTCGGTGTCGAGTCCGGCCTCGCGAAACTTTTTCGCTACGTAGCCGGCGGTCGTTTTGTCCTCGGGAGACCCGGCGATGTGCGGCGCCTGGGTCAGAATGCGGAGATGCTCTTCGGCCAGCCTGGGATCGGGCACGGCAATGAATTTTTTTTCAATTTCCAGTTCGGCGGCAGCGTCACGGAAGCCGCCGATGACCCAGCTCTCCGGCTGGTCTTTCTGTTTGCCAGGGTGATCTTTGGCGGCATGATCAAACGCTTGCAGGTTTGAAGCAATCAGCACGAAGAACAGGGCCGCGGCCGAAAGAAGTTTCATGACGCTCCTAGTCAAAGACACTGGCAAAACGAAGATTGTACCGCGTTACACTAAAGAGCGATGTCGAAGGCACCCACGGCCCGCTTTTCCGATCGAGTGGAGAACTACGTCCGCTATCGCCCGGGATATCCGCTTGCGGTTCTCGACCTGCTGCGCACCGAATGCGGACTGAAGCCAAGCCACATCGTCGCCGACATTGCTTCTGGCACGGGCATATTTACTCGTCTGCTCCTGGAGAACGGCAACTCTGTCTTTGCCGTCGAACCGAACACGCAGATGCGTGACAGGGGCGCCCATGAGCTTGAAGCCCTGCAGACCAATGGCCGGCTCAAGTCGTTGGCTGGAACGGCTGAGGAGACGAAGCTCGGCTCGGCTTCGGTAGACTTTGTCACGGCGGCGCAGGCAGCGCACTGGTTCGACTTGCCTCGCGCGCGCGCGGAATTTGCCAGAATTCTGCGGCCGGAGGGATGGTGCGTGTTGATATGGAACGAGCGCCGCACGGCAGCCACGCCTTTTCTGCGCGATTACGAGAAACTCCTGCTGACTTATGGCACCGACTATGCGGAAGTGCGCCACGAACGCACGACCGCCCTGATCCATAAATTTTTTGCGCCGGCACGGTGCGAGGAACGAGTCTTCGACCTGCGCCAGCAATTCGACTACGAAGGCGCTGCCGGACGACTGTTGTCTTCTTCGTATGCGCCACTCGAAGGTCATCCCAGTCATGCGCCGATGATGACGGAACTGGCACGCATTATTCGCGCTCATGCCAAGGATGGCACGATCGAATTCGAATACAACACGCGGGTGTATTACGGACATTTGTAACTGGCGATTTGTAATTTGTAATTTGGCTGCGCCGGGTTTCAAATTAACGGTTGGAAATTACCCATTACAAATTGCCGATTACAAATTCTATGTCTGAGCCTAAATCTTTTCACATGTCTCCCGAGGAGTTCCGCCGCCAGGGCCACGCCGTCGTGGACTGGATTGCCGACTACCAATCCCGCATTGAGGGTTTCCCCGTGTTGTCGCGGGCGCAGCCGGGAGAAATTCGCGCAAAACTGCCCGCCAACGCGCCGGAGCGGGGCGAGGCCTTCGAGCAGATACTGGGCGACATCGAGCGCGTCGTTCTTCCTGGCATCACGCACTGGCAGTCGCCGAATTTCTATGCGTACTTTCCGGCGAACGCATCGGGGCCAGCGATTCTCGGCGATTTGCTTTCATCGGGACTGGGCGTGCAAGGCATGCTGTGGTCCACCAGTCCGGCGTGCACGGAACTGGAAACGCATGTGCTCGATTGGCTGGTGCCGATGCTGGGGCTCCCGGAAAACTTTCTTTCGACGAGCAGTGGAGGCGGGGTGATTCAAGACACCGCGTCGAGCGCCTCGCTCTGCGCCTTGCTGGCCGCGCGCGAACGCGCGACCGAGTTTGCCAGCAATCGGAAGGGTTGCGATGGACGGCTGGTCGCGTATTGCTCGACGCAGACGCATTCGTCGGTTGAAAAAGCAATGAAGATAGCAGGCATGGGGTCGGACAACTTGCGCCAGATCGAAGTGGACAAGAATTTCGCGATGCGCACGGAAGAACTGGCGCGCCAGGTCGAGCGCGACATAGGGGCCGGACTGGTCCCCTGCTTCGTCTGCGCAACCGTGGGGACAACGTCTTCTTGCGCGATCGATCCCGTCCGCGAAATTGCCGGCGTCTGCCGCGAGCACAATCTGTGGCTGCATGTGGATGCCGCCATGAGCGGCACGGCCGCGCTCTGCCCCGAATACCGATTCATTCACGACGGCGTCGAACTTGCCGACAGCTACAGCTTCAACCCGCACAAGTGGATGTTCACCAACTTCGATTGCAACTGCTTCTACGTCGCCGACCGAAAGCACCTGATCGAAACGCTCTCGATTCTGCCGGAGTATCTGCGCAACCAGGCCACGGAATCGGGCGCGGTCATCGATTATCGCGACTGGCACATTCAACTCGGACGCCGTTTTCGCTCGCTCAAACTTTGGTTCGTTTTGCGCTATTACGGGATCGAAGGCCTGCAGCACCACATTCGCGAGCACGTACGGCTGGCGCAGGAGTTCGCCGCATGGGTGCGTGGCGATTCGCGTTTTGAAATCGCCGCACCGGCGCTGCTTAATCTGGTTTGCTTCCGGCTGCGCGCGGGAGATCAGGCCAATCAACTCTTGATGGACCGGCTGAATGGCAGCGGCGACCTATACCTCACGCATACGAAGCTCAACCGGAAACTCACGCTTCGACTGTGCGTAGGTCAAACCAACACGCAGGCTCGCCATGTGGAACGCGCATGGCAGCGCATTCAGGAAGAGGCGGAGAGGATTGCGGGTGGCTGATGACGCGGGCGGCTGTCCCTAGGCCGGCGATTGCAGCGCGCGATCGATGGCCTGCTTTTCCTCCGGCGTCATCCGCCGCACCGAGCCTTTCTTCAGATCGCCCAGCTCAAGCGGCCCAATTGACACCCTCACGAGACGCAAGACTCGAACCTCCAGCGCTTCGAGCAGGCGACGAATCTGGCGGTTCTTGCCTTCGTCGAGAGTGATCTCGATCCAGCTGTTCTTACTGCCGTGGCGAAGGAGCCGCGCCGCCTTGGCGCGCAAATGTTCGCGGGGGCCGCAGGCGTTATTGTCAACATCATTGTCGGCGAATTCAGGCGCACGCCCTTGCGTGATTTTCGCGAGCAGACCGGCATCGGCGACGCAGTCCACCTGTACGTGGTATTTCTTGTCCAAGTGCCTTGCGGGATCGGCGATCTTCGCCGCCCATTCCGAATCGTTGGTCAAGAGCAGCAAGCCTTCGCTCGCCTTATCCAACCGCCCCATGGGACCGACCCACGGCAAGTCTGGCTCCAGCAGATCGTAAACCGTCTTGCGCCCTTTTTCATCGGAGGCAGTCGTCACCACGCCACTCGGTTTATTCATGACGAGGTAGGCCGGCGGCGTTCTGCCGAGCGGCGCGCCGTCAACCGCAATCCGATCCTGAGGCATGTGCACAGGGGCCTCCGGATCGCGTGCAATTCGCCCGTTCAAAGTGACACGCCCGGCGCGAATCAAAGACGCCGCCTGCGAGCGCGAGCAGTAGCCCATCTTGGAAAGCGCTCGTGCCAGGCCTATTCGTTTCTGTGGGCCCACGCCCTTATGTTAAATGGTCGAGTGCTCAACGGCGGAGGGCGTCTGCCAACGCTACCAGCGGGCATGAGGCCGGTGAAGCGCTTGCTGTTTGCGCGTCCTAACGCTGTCCTGGAGCCACTTTGCCGCGCGGCTTTTCGTTGGCATGAAATCTCTGGATGTTCTGGGTAGTTCTCGTGCGTGAGGAGCGCTACAATATGGCCAATGGGGGACGGTGACCAACGTCACACATCTTCTGGCTCCGGTCATAACCTACTAGGGGAAAAAGGCTTACACTGCAAGCGGGGCCAAACATTACGCCTGTTGTTGGCGCGAGAATTGCCCGTCAGACAGGCTCGAAATGGAAACACGAATGATCTGCCGTCACGACGATACGCGGCGAGACTACCCCCTTGGGCGCGGTCCGCACGAGTTCATTGAAGACCAGGCGGAGCGCGCGCCCGATGCTCCGGCGCTGACCCTGGGCGCGGAGCGGATTTCCTACCGGGAGCTGAATTCGCGCGCGAACCGCTTGGGGCATTTTCTGCGCGAGCAAGGGGTCGGGCCCGAGAGCCTGGTGGGTGTGTGCCTTGATCGTTCGTTCGATTCGGTAATGAGCTTTCTTGCCATACTCAAGGCCGGTGGGACTTACCTGCCGCTGGACCCGAAGTTTCCCGAAGAACGTCTGGCGTTCATGCTGGCGGATTCGGAAGTCTCACTGCTGTTGGCCCATTCTTCGAAGCGGGAAAGTATGCCGAAAACGACGGCGCGCGTGATTCTGCTTGACGCTCCGCTCGACCGGGAACGCGAGTCGCTGGCGAAGGCTCCAGCGACGAACCTCGGCTTGAGCGGCGACCCTGAACATCTCGCCTATCTGATTTACACTTCGGGCTCGACGGGAAAGCCGAAGGGAGTGATGATTCCGCGGGGAGCACTGGTCAATTTCCTGTTGTCGATGACGGAAACGCCGGGAATGGTGCGGTCCGATCGATTGCTGGCGGTCACCACAAGTTCGTTTGACATCTCGATCCTGGAATTCCTGCTGCCGCTGGTGTGCGGCGCCGAGATTGTGATGGCCACGGCGGAACAGGCTGGGGACGCGCGCGAGCTGCAACGATTGCTTGCGCACCATGCGGTGACCGTGATGCAGGCAACGCCAACAACCTGGCGCATGATGCTCGAAAGCGGATGGGAAGGAAAGAGCGACCTGCGCATCCTGTGCGGAGGCGAGGCGCTGACGGCGGACCTGGCGCGTCAATTGCTGCCGCGCTGCCGCGAACTGTGGAACATGTATGGGCCGACGGAAACCACGATCTGGTCTTCGACGGAACGCCTCACATCGCCCGAGCAAATCTCGCTCGGGCCGCCCATTGCCAACACGCAATTCTGTGTCCTCGATGAGGAACACAAGCCGGTTCCCGAGGGCACGCCGGGCGAGCTTTGGATTGGCGGCACGGGCCTGGCGCGCGGGTATCTGAAGCGCCCGGAGCTGACGGCCGAGAGGTTCGCGAGCGTGGCTACGGGTGAGGGTCTCGATGCGCGTCTTTACCGCACGGGAGACGAAGTCCGCTATCGCCCGGATGGCACGCTGGAATTTCTGGGGCGGCTGGACCAGCAGGTGAAGCTCCACGGATTTCGCATCGAACTGGGCGAGATCGAGAGTGCGTTGACCAAGATCGAGGGAATCGCGCAGGCCGTCGTGATTCTGCGCGAGGACCGTCCCGGCGATAAGCGGCTGGTTGCGTATTACACGGGGCGCGAAGGATTGAGTTCCACATTGTTGGTCCAGTCCCTCAAAACCACGCTGCCGGACTACATGGTGCCGGCGGTTTTCGTGCGTTTGGAAAAGTTTCCGCTGACTCCAAACGCAAAGCTCGACCGCAAGGCGCTGCCGCGGCCCGAGGGCAAACGGCCGCTGCTGGCGCAGGACTTTATCGCTCCGCGGACAGCGACGGAAAAGCAGTTGGCGAGGCTCTGGTGCGAGCTGTTGCAACTGGAGGAAGTCGGCATCGACGACAGTTTCTTCGATCTCGGCGGCGATTCGCTCGGAGCGGTGCGCATGGTCAGTCAGTATCAGACCCGCTATGAGCGGGAGATTCCGCCAGTCAAAGTTTTTCAATATCCCACGATTGCAAAGCTTGCGGAATTTCTGCAAGAAGAAGAGAGCGAAACGAAGTCCGACTTTCTTGCCGAAGCTGAAAACCGGGCGCGGCGTCAACGCAACTTGCAGCGCGATTCGCAGCGCAAGCCGCGAGACGGGAACGAAGGAGCGCGCGATGCGGTCGCGGTGATCGGCATGACCGGGCGCTTCCCGGGCGCGGCCAATCTCGACCAACTCTGGCGCAACCTTTGCAATTCGGTCGAATCGATTTCCTTTTTTACACCGGAGGAACTGGGTCCCGGTATCGATCCGCATCTGCGCAACGATCCAGACTACATACGGGCGCGAGGGTTGATCGAGGGCGCGGACCTTTTCGATGCGGCGTTTTTTGGCATCAATCCGCTCGAAGCGAAAGTCATGGATCCGCAACAGCGCGTTTTTCTCGAGCTGGCGCAACAGGCGCTGGAAAACGCCGGCTACGATCCGGAGCGATACAAGGGGCGCATCGGCGTGTTTGCGGGCATCGGCGACAATCACTACTACACGACGAATCTTTTGACCCAACCGGATTTGCTGGCCATGGCGGGCAAGCTGGCCGTCGAGTACGGCAACCAGAAGGACTACATCGCGCTGCGGACAGCCTATCTGCTGGATCTGCGCGGGCCGGCGGTCAGCCTGAATACGGCGTGCTCGACCACGCTCTTAACGGTGGACCTGGCCTACCGGGCGCTGCTCGACTATGAGTGCGACATCGCACTCTCGGGCGGCACTGACATCACGGTACCGCAAAAGAGTGGGTTCCTTTATCAGGAGGGAGGCACGTTTGCGAAAGACGGCCACTGCCGTCCTTTTGACGCCGACGCGACCGGGACCATGTTTTGCGACGGCGCGGGCGTGGTCGTGCTCAAGCGGCTCGCCGACGCTGTGGCGGATGGCGATACGATTTATGCCCTGATTCGCGGCACGGGCAAGAACAACAACGGCGCGCGTCCCGCATCTTTTCTGGCCCCGAGCGTGGACGGGCAGGCGGAGGCGATTGCGCTGGCGCAGTCGAATGCCAACGTTCCGGTCGAAACCATCCGCTACATCGAAGCGCACGGCACGGGCACTCCGGTGGGCGACCCGATTGAGTTCGAAGCGCTGCGAAAAGTTTTTGAGAGCAAAACGGGGAAGAAACAGTTCTGCCATATCGGCTCGATCAAGGGCAACATCGGGCACCCGACGAATGCCGCCGGAGTGGCGGGCCTGATCAAAGCGGCGCTCGTTCTCGATCGCGAACAGATTCCTCCGACGCTGCATTTCAAAACGCCAAATCCGAAGATCGATTTCGACAGCAGCCCGTTCATCATCGCCGACAAGCTGATTCCCTTCCCTCGCGGAGAGGAAACGCGCCGAACGGCGGTCAGCTCGTTTGGCTTTGGCGGGACGAATGTTCACGTCATCCTGGAAGAAGCGCCCGTGGCGAAAGGAGCGCGCGCATCGCGTCCGTTGCAGCTTTTGCCGCTTTCGGCCAAGAGTCCGGCGGCCCTCGCGGCTTACAGCCACGCATTGGCGGAACATCTGGCGAGTGCCGCGCCGGACGTGGTGGCGGATGCGGCTTACACGTTTCAAACCGGGCGCAAGCAGATGGCGCACCGGCGATTCGTGGTCGCGGCCGATTCCAGCGAAGCCGCGAAACTGCTGCTGCAACCGAATCCGCTGCGCTGCGGCAGCAAACGCTGCGAACGGCGAGATCCTCCCGTCGTTTTTCTTTTCGGGGGCCAGGGCACGCAGTACGTCAACATGGGGCTGAACCTCTATCGCGACGAGCCGCTCTTCCGCGCGGTCGTGGACGATTGCTGCGAACACCTCAAGCCGCATCTGGGGCGGGACCTGCGCGAATTGCTTTATCCCCAGAGTGGAGACGAAAAGACGGCGCAGATTTCGCTCCAGGACACGTTTTTCACGCAGCCCTCGATTTTCGTGATCGAATACGCGCTGGCGCGTTTCTGGCAGAGCCTGGGCATCGAGCCCGCCATGATGGCGGGACACAGCATCGGAGAATTTGTCGCCGCCACGCTGGCCGGCGTGTGGGACCTGGAGGACGCGCTCGGCCTGATCGCTCTTCGCGGGCGCTTGATGCAGGACCTGCCGCGCGGGTCCATGATGGCGGTAAGCGGCAGCGCGGATTCGATTCGAAAAATTCTTCCGGCGGCGATTCAGCTTGCTTCCAACAACGCTCCGGCGCTTTGTGTGGTGTCGGGGCCGGAAGCGAATGTCGTCGAATTTCAGAAACAGC
The DNA here is from genome assembly GCA_049519955.1 of Terriglobales bacterium. Lineage (GTDB taxonomy): Bacteria > Acidobacteriota > Terriglobia > Terriglobales > Acidobacteriaceae > Acidiflorens. The sequence continues at coordinate 414 of JBEKQG010000128.1, read as the reverse complement.
TCGAGGCGGACAACATTGTATGCCGCCACCTGCATACTTCTCATGCTTTCCACTCCGCGATGATGGATCCCATGATTGAGCCGTTGCGCGAGGCCGTCGCCAAAGTGAAGTTGCGCGCTCCGGCGAGGCCGTTTGTATCGACGGTCACAGGACGGCCGATCACTGCCGCGGAAACGACCAATCCCGCGTATTGGGCCAATCATTCGCGGGCAACGGTTGAGTTTTCGAAAGCGGCGCAGTATCTCAAGGAGGAGGGGCATGACCTGTTCCTCGAATGCGGCCCGCGTTCCACGTTGTGTTCGTTGACTCGCCAGCAGTTCCCGCCCGGCCATCCCTGCACGGCTATTCCTACATTTGCCGATACGGCGGAGAACAACACCGAGTGGGCGACCCTGCTTTTTGCCCTCGGGTCTC
>JBEKQG010000127.1:0-9831 GCA_049519955.1 Terriglobales bacterium | reverse complement strand
CCGGGAACTGAGAACTAACTTTCGTACAGCAGCACGCCCTCGGTCTTCTCCGAATCCACCGGGCGGTAATACAGCTTATTGGCTTCGAGGAAGACCTCGATGAATGCCGGCCGCGTGGTGATCGTGCCTTGGATCAGCGCCTCCGACAGCGGATCTTCGATGTATTTCTGCAACGCCCGCCGCAGCGGACGCGCTCCGTAGTTGCGGTCGGTCAGCGTCTGGTTCAGGATCCAGCGCTTCGCTTCGTCGGCCACCGTCACCGTGATCGAACGCTGCGCCAGGTTCTGGTTCAGTTGGTTGACCATGAGTTCGAGAATCTGGATCAGGTCCGCTTCCGTGAGCGCCATGAACAGAATGACTTCATCCACGCGGTTCAGGAATTCCGGATTGAAGGTGCGCTTGACCTCGCCCTTCACCAGGTCCTCGACCTTCTCCGAAACCATCTCTTCCTTCGACGACTGGAAGCCCAGGCCCTCGCGCTTCATCAGGTGCCGCGCCCCGATGTTCGAGGTCATGATGATGATGGCGTTCTTGAAATCGACCGTGTTGCCCAGGCCGTCGGTCAACTGGCCGTCTTCAAAAACTTGCAGCAGAATGTTGAACACATCCGGGTGCGCCTTCTCGATTTCGTCGAGCAGCACCACGGAGTACGGCGCCCGCTTGACACGCTCCGTAAGCTGTCCACCCTCTTCGTAGCCCACATAGCCCGGAGGCGAGCCGATCAGTTTCGATACGGAGTGCTTCTCCATGAATTCCGACATATCGAAACGCACCAGCGCCTTGTCGCTGCCAAACATGAACTGCGCCAAGGTGCGGGCCACTTCGGTTTTGCCGACGCCGGTCGGGCCCAGGAACAGGAACGACCCGATGGGACGGTTCGGACTCTTCAACCCCGCGCGCGAGCGGCGAATGGCGCGCGCCAGGGCGCTGATGGCTTTGTCTTGCGAAATGATGCGCTTGTGCAGCTCTTCTTCAATGCGCAGCAGCTTCTGCGTTTCTTCTTCCTTGATCGAAGTGATGGGAACGCCCGTCCAGCGCGACACCACGTCCTCGATGTCCTCCCGGCCGACTACTCCGGAGGAGGATTCATCGAGGTGGTATTTTTCGCGAAGGGCGCGCAGGTTCTCGCGCTCCTTGCGTTCTTCGTCCGAGTAGAAGCGCGCCTTCTCGAACTCGTGGTTCGCGATGGCGTTTTCCATGCGATGGACGATGAACTTGATCCGCTTCTGCACTTCCGTCAGTTCTTCCGGCAGCGAGGTCTGGCGCAGCTTCACCCGCGCCCCCGCTTCGTCGATCAGGTCGATGGCCTTGTCCGGCAGAAAGCGGTCGGGAATATAGCGGTTCGAATGCGACACCGAAAAATTGATGGCGTCGTCGGTGTAGGTGACGGCGTGGAATTTTTCGTACCGGTCCTTGATCCCAAAGAGGATCTTGACCGCGTCGGCTTCGTTCGGCGGCGGAACTTTCACCGACTGGAAGCGGCGCTCCAGCGACCGGTCCTTTTCGATCGACTTGCGATATTCCGCGGGCGTGGTCGCGCCGATGCACTGAATTTCGCCGCGCGACAGCGCCGGCTTCAGAATGTTGGCGGCGTCGAGCGAGCCTTCCGCCGATCCCGCGCCCACCAGCGTGTGCAGCTCGTCGATAAACACAATCGAATTCTGCGACTCCATCAGCTCTTTCATGATGGTCTTGAGCCGCTCCTCGAATTGTCCGCGATACTTCGTGCCGGCGACGATCAGAGAAAGATCGAGCGCCAGAATGCGTTTGTCGGCGAGGAACGAAGGAACTTCGCCGTCGGCGATGCGCTGCGCCAGTCCTTCCACGATCGCAGTCTTGCCCACTCCCGGCTCGCCGATCAGCACCGGATTGTTTTTCGTGCGGCGGCACAGAATCTGCACCACCCGCTCCACTTCAGCGTCGCGGCCCACCAGCGGATCGAGTTGGCCATCCATGGCCGACTGCGTCAAGTCGCGGGAGAACTCGCTCAGTAAAGAAGACTCGCGCTGTCCGCGTTGCGGCGCGGCTTTTTCCTGGCTGGTGCGCGCCAGCTCTTCGCGGATCGTCGAAAGCCGTAATCCCCGCTCGTGCAAAATCTCGGCCGCAAAACATTTTTCTTCCCGCAACAATCCCAGCATCAGATGCTCGGTGCCAATATGCTTGTGCGAAAGCCGCTCCGCCTCTTCCGCGGCGTAGGCAAGCACGCGCTTGCATTCGTTGCTCAGGGGAAGATCGACCGAAGTGGAAACCTTTTCCCGGATGGTCGTGTGGCCTTCGATCTGTTTCCGGATCGATTCCACCGACGCATGAGAACGCAGGAAGCGGTTGGTCAGGGCCTTGTCTTCGCGCAGCAGTCCGAGCAGCAGGTGTTCGGTCTCAATATAAGGAGATCCGAACTGGCTGGCCTCGTAGCGCGCAAAGAAGATTACGCGCCGGGCTTTCTCTGTGTAGCGTTCGAACATATGCCCATTCTCTCCGAGCTTCTGTGGAACGGCCCCGCTCTGCCGAACCCTGTCCCTACCCTCTCAATTATGCATTTATATCGCCCAATCTCCCAAGCGATATCCGTCTAAATCACGCCGAAAGCGACTCCGGCGTCACTTCTTCTATTCTGCCCCGATCTAACCGCAGAACGCGATGGCACCGTCGTGCAAACGCCAGGTTGTGCGTTGCAATCAAAGAGGTCAACTGATGCTCGCGATGCAATCGCGCGACCAATTCAAAAACCAGTTCCCCGGTGCGCCCGTCAAGATCGCCCGTAGGCTCATCTGCCAGCAGCACTTGCGGCTGGGTGATGAGCGCCCGCGCCAGCGCCAGCCGTTGCTGCTCGCCTCCGGAAAGCTCGCCCGAACGGTGGTGCCCGCGCGCTTCCAGCCCCACCTCGCCGAGCCACCGCGAAGCCTCGTGCTTGGCAGTAGTTAGCGCCTGCCCGCGCGTCAGCAGCGGCATGGCGACATTTTCCAAGGCCGTGAATTCCGGCAGCAGGTAATGGAACTGCCACACATAGCCGATCTCGCGGTTACGAAACTCGGCGGCGGCATCCTCGGAGAGCGTATTCACGCAGAAGTTCGCGCAATATACCGCACCCGCCGTAGGCCGGTCCAGCGCTCCCAGAATATGCAACAAGGTGCTCTTTCCCGCACCCGATTGCCCCACAATGGCCAGCATCGTCCCCTTGGCGACCTCAAAAGACAGGTTCTCAAAGAGCACCAACTCGGCTTCGCCTGAGCGAAACACCTTGCTTAACCCTTCGACCCTCAGCAGAGGATCTTGAGTGGTTAGATGCAAACGTCCCCTCCTAAGTACCAAAGCCCGCCAGTCGCCTTCCGCTGCAACGCGGAGGAAACGGCGCTTGCTCCATTAGACCACGATCCAACGGAGCATGAAGAGGCTCGGCTCAATCCCGAGATTCCGCCTGCGGGAAGGAGGTACGCAAGACTGTATACCTCTGGAAAACAATTGCAACGTGACCGTGGTCACAGAAGGGAGATCGTGTGGTGGCCGCCCAGACGGCGCAAAACCTCGTCACCACACAAGACGACTACTCGTACCGCAGCGCCTCCGCTGGCAGAATTCGCGCCGCTGACCACGACGGATAAATCGTCGCCACAAACGAAATCCCGATGGAGCCCAGCGCCACCTTCACGCCATCCCACACGCTAGGCGCAAACGGAACGTAGTCGATCGAATAGACCTCGGGCGAGAGCGAAATGAAGTGGTAGTGCCCCCCCACCCATGAAATCGCATAGCCCATGATCAGTCCGATCACCGTCCCAATCACTCCGATCAGCACGCCCTGCGCTATGAACACGCGGCGGATTTGTTTCTTCTTGGTTCCCAGGGACATCAGCACCGCGATGTCCTTGGTTTTTTCCATAACCATCATGATGAGCGAGATCAAAATGTTCAGCGCGGCCACGAGAACAATCAACCCAATCGTAATGTACGTGACGACCTTCTCCATTTTCAGAGCATGGAACAGGGGCTTGTTCTGCTCCATCCAACTGGTGGCCATGAAGCCGTGGCTTGCTGAAATAAGATCGGCAGCCTTTTCGAGCGAACGCGCCACCTCGCCTGCCAAATAAATATCGTCGAGCTTGAATTGGATGACCGAGATCACGTCGCCCAGCCCAAACAACTCCTGCGCGTCCGCAAGCCGTATGAACGCCCAGGAAGAGTCGTAGTCGAAAAAGCCGGAGTTGAATATTCCCGTCACGCGAAAGCGAATGTACTTCGGCACCATGCCAAATGGAGTCAGCTCGCCCTGCGGAGAAGTCACCAGCACCACCGACCCCACCGTCGCGCCAATCTCCTCCGCCATGTCTCTGCCGAGAATAATCGGAGGCATCGCCGCCACGCGCTGCTGTACCCCAGCTAGGTCGTCGGGGGATTCGGCCGGTGTCTGTGTGGAGCGGGCGCCCTCGCCCGTCCGCGTAGGGACAGCCGCCCCCGGCTGTCCAGCCGAGCGCAGCTCGGCCCCGCCCGTCCGCGTAGGGACAGCCGCCCCCGGCTGTCCAGCCGAGCGCAGCTCGGCCCCGCCAGCGCTGTCCGGGGGTTCCGCCTCCAGCGCCGCCGCCGAGCCCGCCGTTACCGTCTTCAGCAGATCGCTGACCTGCCGCTCATACTGCGGCAGCATCCCCTTCAGCACCGCCCCGCGCGCTCGCGGCCCGCGCGAAATCAGCACCTGCTCGTAAATCGCCGGAGCCGCCGCCACCACATGCGGCTGCTTCGACAGCTTCTCGAGCAGCGGACGCCAATCGCGCATCCCGTCGCTTTCCACCCGCAGCAGACTGATGTGCGCCGTCGAACCCAGCAGCCGCGCCTGCAAATCCTGCCGAAATCCATTGTTGACGGCCAGCGCGACAATCAGCGAAGCCACTCCCGCCGCCACTCCCAGGACAGAAATCCCGGTGATGATGCCAATGAACGCCTGCCGCCGTTTGGCGCGAAGATATCGGGTTGCCACGAAAAGTTCAAAGCGCATGAGAGCAGCCGTCAGCCTTCAGCTTTCAGTTACAGCGGATTATAGCTGGTTGCAAGAACGCTCTGGGCTATTGGGTTCTTTGAAATCTTATGACTTACGTTGCTTGCTACAATGGGCTAGTGGGATAGCCAAGTAGGAGAATCAACAGTATGAGGAAGTCCGCCAAGGAAAAGACCGCCTCCGCGAGCAAGGCGCGGGTGCGCTCGGACCACGCGCTGGTCGGAACTTGGGAAGATCCGGAAGAAAAATTCCGGATTCTTGCGCGTTACAACCACCCGTTGGTTGGGACTTGGCAAGAGGTAGAGAATCCGATTTCTGAGACTTCCGTAATTTATATGATTGCTGTGGTCGACGGGCGCTTTGTCGTAAACGGAATTGACGAGGGTGATGGAACGAAGCTTAAGATTTCAAATGTTCGATGGGATGGAGCGGCACTTTATTTCACGAGCGTTTATCCGCGAACGGGGCATCGAGTTAAACATGTGCTTCGGCCATTCAAGCCAGGACTAGTAAACCATGACGTCACTTCCACCGACCATGAAGTGTGGAGGAAGCGGCAACAGAAGCGGCGTCAACGAACGTAAGTTTTCAGAACAGCCCTCTACCCTGACCACCGTCCACTGACCACCGCCCACTGCTTCCTGCTATTCTTCTTCTCAATGTCTCCCATTCTGACCAGTGTGCTGCTCGGCCTGACGGCGGCGGGCGCAAACGTCTTCGGCGGCGCCATCATTGTCCAGCGAAGTTGGGAGCGGTCCTACCTCCGCTACTTTGTCGCGCTCGGCGCGGGCTTCATGCTGGCGACGGCGCTCGTCGAAATGGTACCGGAGAGCATTAAGCTGCGCGGTCCGTATGCCGGATTTCTCATCCTCGGCGGATACCTGCTCGTCCATTTCTTCGAGCACACCGTCACTCCGCATTTCCACTTTGGAGAAGAGACGCACGCCGACGAATTTGTGCATTCGCACAAGGGATATTCGGTCCTGATCGGATTGCTGATCCACACATTTTTCGACGGCATCGCCATTGCCTCGGGATTCCTGGTTTCCCCGGCGCTCGGCTGGATCATCTTTCTCGCGGTTTTTCTGCACAAAATTCCGGAAGGATTCACCGTCTCATCGGTGATGCTGGCCAGTGGCCGCAGCCGCGCCTTCGCCTGGGGTTCGTCGGTGGCGCTGGGCGTCGCCACCGTCGCCGGAGTCATGGCAATGGCAATCTTCCACCACGAGGTGGCCTTCGGCTTGCCCTTGTCGGCGGGCGTCACGATTTACGTCGCCGCGTCGGACTTGATCCCCGAAGTAAACAAAGAACCCGGCGTGAAGATGGCCCTATTGGTCTTTGTCGGGGCGGCTTGCATGTTTTTGCTTGACCGGTTCTTTCATGTGCAATAGAAAAGCCTTTAAAACCGAGTGGTACGAATTCAGCCTTCGCCTGTTGTAGAGCTTAATCGTGCCGTGGCAATTGCAATGTGCGATGGTCCAGAGGTCGGTCTGACGCATATCGACGCGGTGTTGGAACATGGTGAATTGGAAAATTATTACCTGGCGCATTCAGCCCGGGCAGATATGTACCGCAGGCTCGGCAGGACAGCTGAGGCTCGTGCTTCTTATGAGAAGGCGCCGGCGCTGACCCAACAGGAACCAGAGCGGCAATTCCTGCAAGAGCGGATTCGCCAGTTGAAATAAAAAAATACTCGCGGGTGGGCCCGCCCGCTCGCTACTTCATTCGAGGCGGCGGGCCTATTCCCAATCAGCCCCGTTCATTATGCCGCCTTCACCGCCCCGCTCCCACTCTTCCCAATAAGTTACACGTTCGATTAAGAACTCTTGCCTTTCGCGGCTCATCCAGTTGTTGCGTCTGATAGCGTCAGCGATGTCCTGCACAAGCGGTAGATCCTTGGCAATCATCGGGCTAAGTTTAAAAATCGCTGGAACGGCCAAGGCACGATACCCTGTCTGTGTCTTTGTTGCCGAAATGTAGAGGTTTTGCTCATGAGACGGCTCTAGGCGATCGAAAGTCATAACCGTCTGATCTTCGCGCTCAAACTGAGCGCGAAGTCTGTTCAGCTCAGGCCGCCCATCTAATTCTTGCCGCCTTCCATAAATCAAAATGAACTTGGGCCGAAAATGTTGGTGCCGGCGCATGCGATCGGGAATGTGGAACTGATCGAAAAAGACAAGTTGGTTTTCGGCGCGGTTGAGCCAAGCCCGCCACTCTCCGAGCTGATTCATCGCTTGAGTGAGATTGTGATGCGGCTGACCTGCCTGCGTGAACCACTGCTTGCGTGGGCTTTCGATTTCTATGAAGACTGGAGTGAAATTAAGCGAGTCTCCAGCAAGCCATAGGAAGTCTGGTTTTTTCTGACCGATCCCGGCCAGTGGAGGCTCTGAAATCATCGCAACAAAAAAGGCGTTTCTTCCCGCTCCTGGGACCAGGCTAGGGTGCATGTCGAGAAAATGATGGATATTCCGTTCATTACGCCCTTCTTGAGAATCGAGGAGAGCTTTCCACTCGCCAACGACTTTTAACTTGTAATCATCCCAACCCATTGCCGCTGGGGGATTCGGATGCATTTCGTAGGTTTTTCGAAACCCGTTCGTCATCGAGGTTCTCCTCAACGCCGATTCTACTGTCAAACACTCCCAGGGGGCTGGCTCAGCCGCACTCTAACAAGACCGGGTGCCCCATTTCGCGCGTTCAAGAGATGGACAGGGCTCCCCCCGCCTTTTTCATCACAATTTTCCCGTACCGTCATCACAGACCTACACCCCAATCGGTGCGATCATTCCTCGACCATGCTCCATCGGGGAATTCGCCCGTCTCCAGAGACGATCCAAATTTCCCGTCATTTTCCACCGCTCTTTGACAACTTATGGCAGCGACGAGCACCCCCGCAAGTGTACGCCAAATCGCAGAATTTACCGCTAAGTCACATCTTTTGAATACTTTACCTCTAACTGCTTTACCGTGAACAACTTAACCAATTTTGGGGTAGGGGGGGTACCCCCCCCAATTTGCCAAATTCTTACCCGCTAAGGAAGCTCTGATTAAGTCCCGGCTTTCCCCAGTGTACCCCCTGTGTACCCGGTGGTTTAAGCTTCTCGCGGGTACTTAAGCAGAGCTTTCCCAAAAGCAACCTGTGATTACCCGCTATGCCGAATGTGCATCACATCCCCATCCTGCACAATGTAGTCCTTCCCTTCCAGTCGCATCGTCCCCTTCGCGCGGGCATTGGCCTCGGAACCCGCCTCCAGCAACTGATCCCAGCGAATCGTCTCGGCTCTGATGAAGTGCTTTTCCAGATCAGAGTGAATCGCCCCCGCGCCGTTCTGCGCCCGCGTATTCAGCGGGATCGTCCAGGCTCGGCATTCATCTTCGCCAGCGGTGAAAAACGAGATCAGTCCCAGCAGGTGATAGCTCTTTCGGATCAGGCGCGACAGTCCGCTTTCGGTCAGCCCATAACTGCCCAGAAATTCCGCCGCGTCTTCATCGCTCATCTCCGTCAGCTCCGCTTCCACCCTGCCGCAAATCGCGCTTGCCCCGGCATTCGGACGCGCGGCCACCTCGGTCAGGTTGTATTTCGCAACCGCCGCTTCCAGGTCTTTGCCGAGCTCCGTGCTCTCGCCGATATTGAGCACGTAGAGCATCGGCTTCTCGCTCAGGAACATGAAGCCGCGCAGGCGCTTCTTGTCCTCGGGCGTCATTTCCATTTCGCGCAGCGGCTTTTCGGTTTCGAGATGCGCTTTGGCCTGGATCAGCAGCGCGTTTTCTTTCTCCAGCTCCGGCGTCTTCATCTTCTTCAGGTCTTTTTCCAGCCGCTCCAGCCGCTTCTCGATCTGGCCAAGATCGCTGACCATCAGGTCGAACTCGACGTTCCTGATGTCGCGCAGCGGGTCGATCGGGCCGACGTGCGGAATGGCATCGTTTTCAAACGCCCGGAGCACGTGAATCAGCGCGTCCACCTGCCGCAAATGGCCGATGTAGGCGGTCTCTTTCAGCGCGTCCTGGCCGATGGCGCCCACGTCCACGTACTCAACCGAAGCGTGCGTCAGCTTCTTCGGCTTGTAGAGCGCGGCCAGCTTGTCCAGCCGCTCGTCGGGCACCTTGGCGACGCCGATGTGCGCCTCGCGCGGGTTCGAAAACGCCTGCTCCGAAAGATCCACCTTCGTCAATATGCGAAACAAGGAGGTCTTGCCGACTTGCGGCAGACCGATGATGCCAGTTTTCATGATCGGGTCTCAGTTCTTGGGTTTCAGGTCTCAGGCCAACAAGAAGAATAAATCATCGCGCCCAATCCGCATACGCGCGCGAGATTCGCTGGGCACAGCCGATGTGCTGCGGTCAAAATGGCAAAGTCCGGCTAGCGATCGCCCTCTCGCCCAAGCGCTTGCGCGGTCGCGTACAGCGCGACCAAGCCCAGCAACAGCACCGCCTTCTCGAAGTTCTCCGACCACAGATGCAGACGGTCGAATTCCATGCGCAGCGGATTGTCCAAGGGCACGTTATCGATCACGCCCACTTCGGCGCGCAGCGCGTGCATCTTCGGAGAGATGGCGAACTGCGAGATCGCCGTCAGCAGCAGCATCAGCGCAATCAAAAGGTGCCGCGCCGCCAGCGGCCGCGCATTTCCCGCCGCCATGTGGTTGTAGAGCATGGACGCGACCAGGAAAACAATCCCTGCAACGATGCCCATGTAGTGCAGTAAATCGAGCGAGCGGCCCACAATCGCCCCCGCCAAGTGCCGGGTCGGAAGAAGTCCAGGCGAAAAAACCGTGGGCGCCAGCACGAAGGCGAGAAAAATCACGCCGCCCAGCCACACCACGAGCGACAACAGCATCAGGAACCGG
>JBEKQG010000126.1:0-9982 GCA_049519955.1 Terriglobales bacterium | reverse complement strand
CGGTGGCGGGATCGTCAACCTTGATTTCTTCGCCGCCGAGCGCGCCCACCCAGGTTCCGTCGATGTAGCAAGCCTGCCGGAATAGCAGGGGATCGTGCAGCGCGATTTCTGTCGTCATAAGGCAACTCCCAAAAGGCGAACCAACGCTCAGAAAATGCGGTGGCCGCCTCGATTTCTCCCGTCGCCTCCGATTCATGCTCTGCGACTAGAAGCCATCTCATCATAAACCGGAAGAGTAAAACGCCGGGTTCCTCATGGACAGCAGCACGAACCCGGAGGAATGCGCGGACTTACGACATTCTAGCTCGGAGCATTCGCAACACGTCCACGGACGAACCCCGCACGACGCTCGTGCCCGCTTCGCCCCAACCCTTGCTTCAAACACGGCCCCTTGTGCCCAGTTTTGAGGGGTGCACTACAAAATCGTCTACAGCGGAGGTGCTGTCTACGCAGTGTTCGTCATGGCAGCGAGCCTACGTGGAGCGGGTGATTGGTTCCATTCGACGCGAATGTCTCGACCATGTGATTGTCTTCCATGAAAGCTCGCTACGCCGACCCCTCGCTTCCTATTTTGACTACTCCCACCGATCCAGAACGCATTTGTCCCTGGGGAAAGACTCGCCCGAACCATGCCCGATTCAGCCGCCCGAAATCGGGCCAGTCGTGGCGGTATCCCAGGTCGGTGGGCTACACCACCGCTACGAACGACGAGCCGCCTGAAACAGCCCAGGCCCGCGTGCGACCCCTTGCTCGGTCTCTTGAAATCTCTGTCTGAACTGCTCTCACTTGCTCCACGCGCGCCTCAGTGAATTTCTTTCACAGACTCGAACTCGTGAGATCCTGATTCCTAGGGCAAGGCGCTCGCTGGTGCACCGCACAGGATTTTCGTTAGGGACAAGGTCCGTTCTGCGCCCGCATGGAATTTTGGCGATGCACACCCTGGATGATTCTCTCGTACCTGCCCATGAAGAGTGAATCGGGGAATCACGACAGCAGGCCGTGCTCGCGCAGTTTTCGGTACAAATTCCGTTCGCTGATTCCGAGAATCCTAGCTGCGTTTCCGCGGTGACCCTTGCTGGCTTCGATCGCCAATCGGATGTGCTTGAGCTCCGCTTCTTCGAGCGTCGGCAGCGGGGCGTCCTGCGCTGACGGACCGGCCAGCGGGGCAGGCTTCGGATTCCGCAAGGAGACGGGGAGGTGCTCCGGCAGAACCTGCGATCCCTCACAGAGGACCAGAGCCGCTTCGACCACGTGCAGGATCTCACGCACATTCCCGGGCCAGTTATGCCGTCGCAGTAATTGCAGGGCCGCTTCGCCGATTTGTTTACTGGAGCCGAAGCGCTCGTTGAGCACGGTCACGAAGTGTTGTGCTAGCAGGTCCACGTCGGCCCCTCGGGCGCGCAGGGGCGGCACCTCCAACGTGATCGTGCTCAGGCGGTAAAACAAGTCCTCGCGGAAAAGGCCCTGCCGCACCATGGAGGGCACATCGCGATTGGTCGCGGTCAGAACCCGGACATCCACTTGAATTTCCCGGGTGCCGCCGACATGGCGGAACGTGGAGGTATCGAGGACGCGCAGCAGTTTGGTCTGCGTCGCCGGGCTCACCTCCCCGATCTCGTCGAGGAAAATCGTTCCGCCATGGGCGACTTCGAATAATCCAGGTTTGGCACGGTCCGCTCCGGTAAAGGCGCCACGCTCGTGGCCGAACAGTTCGCTCTGGAGCAGGGTTTCCTGTAGTGCGGCGCACTCGACTACCACGAAGGGCCGCGACCGGCGGGAGCTGCGCGCGTGAATCAGCTTGGCCACCCGTTCCTTTCCCGCGCCCGTCTCGCCGGTTATGAGCACGGTCGAATCGCTGGGGGCCACCCGATCAATAAGGCTGAGCAGGCGGCGGAATTCCGGGCTGTCGCCGATGAAGGAATTGCCGGGATTCGGGGGAGTGAGAACCCGATCAAGAAGATTCGCCCGCTGGCGCAGCGATCGCCGTTCGAGCGCCCTTTGAATGCGAATCTGGAGTTCGTCCAGCGGGCAAGGTTTCACCACATAATCGAAGGCGCCGATACGGATCGATTCGATGGCGGTATCGATGGAACCGTGTCCGGTCAACATGATGACCTCGGCTGTCGGCGTGGCGGCTTGGATGGCCTTCAGCGTCTCGAGCCCGTCCATCTTGGGCAGGTGCAGGTCGAGCAAGACGACTTCGGGTTCTGCCGCTGCGACTCGCTGGATTGCCTCCTCACCCGAGCCCACCGCGTCCACTTCGTAGCCGAGACGGCTCAGTTCGCCCGCCATCACTTGCCGGAATGCGGTATCGTCATCGACTAGAAGGAGGGAGGGCGGCTTCATAGTCCGTCCTTCGGTTGCAGACCGGGATCGATTGCAGGCATCACGACTTCGAATATAGACCCCTTCCCGGGGGTACTCTCGACCAAGATGTTGCCTCCCCAGCTTCGGACCGCGTTCAGCGACAGGAACAGACCGAGGCCAGTGCCGCCCTGACGAAGGCTGAAAAAAGGCTCAAATATCTTCTGCCGGTATTCCGGGGCAATCCCGCATCCTTCATCGGTGACGCGAATGTGCACCGCATCGCCGCCTTCGGTGGCAATGGCGACCTTGCCGCCCGGCTTCGATGCCTGAATCGCGTTGAGCAGCAGATTGACCAGCAGGTTCTGCAACTCGGCCTCGTCGGCCCGGACGTGCAGGGTGGTTGCGGACGGCCGCACTGCGACAGCCACCGAGTTAGCGCGGGCCGTCGGATCGACGAGCCTCTGGGCGGCTGCGATGGCCGCATTCAGATCCACGATATCTGCGGCATGACGCTGTCCGCGAGACAGGCGCAGGAAGTGCTGGGTGATACCGCGGCAGCGCAGGATCTGGTCGCGCGCGATCGTCGCATTCTCACGGATTCTGGCCTCATCGATTTGCCCGTTCTGCCCAGGGGGAGTTTCGCGGAGGATTCCCTCCACGCACATCAGGGTCGTTGCCAGGGGAGTGTTCATCTCGTGCGAAAACCCAGAGGCCAGGACTCCGACCGACGCCAGGCGGTAGGACTCGGCCAGCTTCGCCTCGGCCGCTCGCCGCTCGGAGATGTCGCGCCAAACCTCCACTACTTGAGTCAGCCGCCCCGAGGCATCCAGAATCGGTGAAGCGTGGATTTCTTCCCAAGCTACCGTGTCGTTGCCGGTTTTGCGCTCGCAGATCCGGACCTGGCGCGCACCCAGCCGCAGGCAGGCGAGGGTGGGGCAGTCGGACAGGTTGCACGGCCCCGGTTCAAGTGCGTAGCAGCAGCAGCCCAGAACCTGCTCGCGGGAGCTGTTGGCTCGCTGTAGAAACGCGTCGTTGGCCGCCATAATCTTTCGTTCCGCGTCGAGAACTACAATCCCGTCATCAATACTGTTGATTACCGTTTCCAGCCGCTCCCGCTGGGTACGTACTTCGCCAACCAGGCCTGACACGGAGTCGGCCATGGCATTGAACTCCCTGGCCATCCACGCCAGCGTGTCCGAGCCTTCCGCAGGCACACGCCGTTCCAGATCGCCCTGGGAAATCAGGCGCGCCGTGGTTTCAAAACGCTGCAAGCGGCGCAGGACAGACACCCGGATCACCAGGGCGATGGCGCCCACGATGACGAAGGTCAAGGCCCCGGTGCCGGCTACCATCCAGCGCAGGTCCCGCGTCATCGCCGTGCGGACCTCTCCGGCGTTGTAGTCCAGAATCAGGATGCCATTGATTTTCTGGCTGGGATCGTGGCAACGGTAGCACTGCTCGCGGTTACGAATCGGCACCACGGTTCTCAGAATCGTCCCACCCTGGGTCTCAATTACGCGGCTGGAGCCGCGGCGTTCCGGCGGATCGCGATGGCAGGCCTGGCAGGTGGGAGAGTCAATCCGGAAATCGTTTCCCACGGTCCCCGGCTTACTCGAGTAGCGTTCCACGCCATTGCGATCCAGCACTACGAGTTGTTCGACGCGCGACTGTTTACCGAAGCTCTCGACCATTTGCGCGATCAGGGTGCGGTCATTTCCCACCATCTGGTGCTCGAGCGCGGTTCGGATCAATTCGCCTTCCGCCAGCGCACTGGTGTGTGCGGTTTCGAGCAGGCTTTGAAAGTGACGGACTGAAAAGACGTACGCGGCGACCGTGCAGGCCACAACCACCGCCGCGGTCACACCGAGTGCAAGGCCAACCGTCATGCTGGCAAAACGCAGCTTCATCATGGGGACACAGAGCTGGCGGGATAATGGCACAGGCGCGGACCGCCGTCAACAACTTGCAAATAGTCTGACAAATAGTCAGTCTCGACCTGACATTGTGGCAGTCCGATTGTTCCGCACATCCCCACCTCGTCTGAAGGAAAAGGAGTTAAGGCGCGGCCAACGGTGGCATAGCACGTGCGATAAGAAGTGTCACAGGAGGGTTTCTGCCATGGAAATGTTTTTGATGGGATTGTGCCTCAGCGTATTTGGAATGGCAATCGCGGCGGTTGCGTTTGGCGCGGCGACGCGTTCGAGGTCATCGGATCCAACTGTGCAACCCCAGCTTCCCATGGTCAAAGCGGTTGCTCCGGCCCACTTTTTCTGGGAGCGTAACGCCGTATCGGCAACTGTACCACCCGCTGTCCCGACCTCGCAGGTGCCAATTGAAGTTCTGTTGCTGCAAATCGAAAACCACGTTCGCATGGAACAGGCGGCCGCGGAATCGTTCCTGGCATTTCCCACGCACGCCCAGTTGCACAGCAAGACAACTTCGCCGTTTGTGAACTGAGGGAGTGGCTCATGACCTATGAACTGCTGAACGGACTCTCGTCCGCTGAAATCGAGCAAGTTTTGGCGCTCGGCACCAGGCTGCTCGTTCCCAACGGAATCTCGCTGTTCGAATTGGGAGACCCAGCCGATCGCCTGTTCCTGACCGTACGTGGCCGAATCCGGCTTACCCTGCCGATGCAGGTCCGGGGCCGGGAAGAGGATATTTTCGTCGAAGAGAGGTCTCCCGGTCAGACCGTGGGCTGGTCGGCACTGATTCCGCCCTACCGGTTCACCCTCACCGCCACCGCGTCGCTGCATGAAGCGGATGTTATCGCCCTGCCTCGGGAGGCGTTGCTTGAGTACTTTGCCGCAAATCCGGCGGCTGGATACAAAATCGCTCTGAACCTGGCCGTCGTCATTGGACATCGCCTGCAGCTATTCCAGACGATGTGGGTGCGCGAAATGCAGCGTACCGTGGAAGTGCGTTCTGCTTGACCCTGGGGAATCGGCCCACGAAAATGACGATCCGTATCCTGAATGATTCCTGCGGCAGGGGGCGCAGTGAATGACCACTGAGCAACTTTCCCAACCCGAACCTACGCGCCGCCGCGTGATTGAAGTCTTCCTCGGTGGCGGCTTACTTGCCTCTTTTGCTTCTTTCATCTATCCCGTGTTGCGCTACCTTGTCCCTCCGGCGGTGGTAGATCTCGGCGGGGACCAGGTCGTCGCCGCCAAGCTCGGGGACCTGAAGCCGAATTCCGGCAAGATTTTCCGTTTCGGCAGCCGTCCCGGCTTGTTGATAATGAACAGCGACGGCACCTATCGCGCTCTCTCCGCCACTTGTACCCACCTCGGCTGCACCGTGCAGTATCGCAACGATCTGCGCGAGATCTGGTGTGCCTGCCACAACGGAATCTACGATCTCAATGGCCGCAACGTTTCCGGTCCTCCGCCCAGGCCGCTCGATGTGTTTGATGTCCACTTGCGCGGCGATGACATTGTCGTCAGCCGGAAGCGGGAGGCGTGACCTTGTTCGCCGCCGTCCGCCACTGGCTTGATGAACGACTGGATTGGGACGACCTCACCGCCCCGCTCCGCCACAAGACCGTCCCCAATCATCGCCTCTCCTACTGGTATTTCCTCGGAGGCATCACCCTTTTTCTCTTCGTGATCCAGGTGCTGACCGGGATCTTGCTGCTCCTGTATTACCGTCCGGGCGCCAACGAGGCTTTCGAAAGCGTGCAGTACATCATGACCCAGGTGCGGTTTGGCTGGCTCATTCGTTCCATCCACTCCTGGTCGGCCAATCTCATGATTTTTACTGCCTTCGCGCACATGTTCAGCGTGCTCTTTCTCAAGGCCTACCGCAAACCCAGAGAGCTGACATGGGTCAGCGGTGTGCTTCTTCTATTTCTGGTCATGGGATTTGGGTTCAGCGGGTATCTGCTGCCCTGGAACACGCTCGCCTTCTTCGCCACCAAGGTCGGCACCGAGATTACCGGGCAGGTTCCGATCGTCGGTAAGCCCATGATGATCTTCCTCCGGGGTGGTGAAGATGTGACAGGAGCCACGCTGACTAGGTTCTTTGGATTCCATGTCGCCGTTCTACCCGGAATTGCAACCGTGCTGCTCCTGCTGCACCTGTTGCTGGTGCAACGCCTTGGCATGAGCATTCCCCCGAAACTGGAGGTGCAGTGGACCGCGAATCCGTCTGCGAAACGGGAAATGAAATTCTTTCCCAACTTCATGCTGCGGGAAATGATGGCTTGGTACGTCGCCCTGGGAGTACTGGGCGCGTTGGCAGCCGTCTTCCCGTGGAACCTCGGTGTCAAGGCAGATCCTTTTGTGTCTGCCCCAGCGGGAATCAAGCCCGAGTGGTACTTCCTCTTCATGTTCCAGACGCTCAAGCTCATCCCGTCCAAAGTGTGGTTCATCGACGGAGAGGTTCTGGGTGTGCTCACTTTCGGACTCGCCGGCTTGTTGTGGATTCTGCTGCCTTTTTTTGAGAGTGACCAACCCTCACGCATGAAACGGTGGATCACTGGGCTTGCAGTCTTTGCTCTTGCGTACATTGCAGGTATGAGTGTTTATGGCCTTCTTGCGAAATAAGCTCCGACCGTTCAGCGCAGCCCATGTCGGGCTGGCCGGCTTCGTCGTGCTCGCAGCATGCCTGGGTTATGGGCAAACCACAAACTCCTGCGTGGACTGTCACTCCGCCTTGCCTGATCCATTGGGAGTGACCCAGGAGAAGTTCAGCCAGGATATACACGCACAAAAGGGTTTGACTTGCGCCAGTTGCCACGGGGGCGATCCAACCAGTGACGATCCAGACAAGGCCATGAGCCGAAAGGCGGGGTGGAAAGGTAAGATCGATCGTAAGCAGATCCCCGAGTTGTGCGGAAGTTGCCATTCCGATCCCGCCTATATTCGGCAGTTCAACCCCAGCTTGCGCACGGACCAGTTGGGCCAGTACCGCACCAGTGTGCACGGCAAGCGCTTCGCGGCTGGAGACACGAAAGTTGCAGTGTGTACGGATTGCCATAGTGTCCACGATCTAAGGGCACCCAGCGATCCCCGCTCCACGGTGAACCCGGTCAAGGTGGCGAACACCTGCGCTCGCTGCCATGCCGACGCGAGTTACATGAAGGGATATTCCATTCCCACGGATCAGTTCGCAAAGTACAGCACGAGCGTGCACCACGAAGCGCTGGCGGTGCGAGGCGATTTGAGTGCGCCAACCTGTTCAACGTGTCATGGGAACCATGGTGCGGCACCACCCGGAGTCGACAAGGTCCAGAATGTGTGCTCGAACTGTCACGCGTTCCAGGCCCAGATGTACGAAAAAAGTACGCACAAGAAGGCCTTTGACGCGGCTTCTCTTCCAGGATGCGTCGTTTGTCATAGCAATCATGGCATCGGCCATCCAACGGACGCATATCTTGGCATTGGTTCTGCCGCCGTCTGCATGAGGTGTCATACCCGAGGTGACCGCTGCGATCAAGCCAGGGCAGAATTACTGAGCAGCTTGAGCCAATTGGACGAGGCCATCAAGAGCGCAGACCAAGTTCTCCGTGTCGCCGAGGCTTCTGGCATGGAAGTGAGCGAGGCTCGGCTGGGACAGGATCAGGCAAGGGATTCGCTGACCAAGGCTCGAGTCACGATCCATAGCTTCCGGACGGACTTGGTGGACCAGGATATTGAAGCCGGCCTGAAAATCGCCGCCAAGAACCTGCAAGCCGGGAAGGAAGCCATGGTTGAGCGCAACTATCGCCGTCTCGGGTTGGGAATGTCCCTCATCGCGATCGGGATGGTGTTGGCTGGGCTCCGTCTATACATCAAGAAGATAGAGAGTTAGATACTTTATCTCATGGGCATGACCCAAGCTGCGGGCTCGCTCGCTACACTGAAGGTCGCGGGGCGGCGGTTCTGATTGCTACAGCGAGCAACAATTTCATGAAGGGGAATTACGCCTACAACTTGGCAGATTGAAAAACAGACACTCAGAGCCTCCTCTCTCTTGATGCCTTTTTGCCGCGCTGGAGCCGTCGGAGGCGAGAGTGAAGGTCACACCGCAGTCAGGAACGGGCGGTCCGGTGGCAAAGCTGTGGTGCGCAACAATTCCGCCTGCTCACGCAAGCCACCGAAAACATTGGCGCTTTTCATCTGTAGATGATTTTGTGACGGTGCCTGCACCCGGCCGTCGCGAGAAAGTCAATGTCTTTGCGGCTTTTTGAGATAGATCACCTGGGCTAATACCAGGGGCTCTACAACCAGCGAACTAAGTGCTTGAAAATATTGGTCGGGGAGAGAGGATTTGAACCTCCGACCCCCTGGTCCCGAACCAGGTGCTCTACCAGGCTGAGCCACTCCCCGACTGACCACTCGACGACGGCCGCCACAGGAACGACGCGGCGGCTCGAACTCAGACAGTATAACATTCCGCGGCCCGGCGGCAGGGTGGCGCGGGCTCGGCGGGGCCGTCTTGAACAGAACGCTCATTCCTGCGCGTTGGCTTGCGGATTGACCTTGCGGGTTGGACCCAAGGGTTGAGTTGCCGGTGCGCAAAGGCTGTTACAATCATGGTGACAGTTGGCTATTTCCCGCTATTAAAACGTTTCTATGCTGGCTTTTACTGCAGAGACGCTTTTGACTCCGACGGATGCCGTCGAGCATCCTCTCGTCCTTGTCGAGCAGGGACGCATCCTCGAGATTACCGCCCGGGGCGGGCGGCAGGTTCCCGCTGGAGTTTCCGTAACCGACTTCGCCGATGGCGCAATGGCGCCAGGGTACATCGACCTTCACATCCACGGCGGCTCCGGATATGACGTCATGGACGAAGACGCCGCGGCGCTGCCGGCGATTGAACGATTGCTGGCGCGGCATGGGGTCACGAGTTATTTTCCGACCACCGTCACCGCTCCCATGGATGCGACTTTGCGCGCGCTGGAACGGCTGGCGAATGCGATCGAAAAGCGCGAACGAGAATGCGCGCAAGATCGCGAACGGCAGAATGCGGACGGCAAGTGTCGGGCCGTGCCGCTTGGAATCCATCTTGAGGGGCCGTTCCTCAGCCATGCGCAGCGCGGGGTACATCCGCCGCAAAATTTGCTGGCCCCGAAGCTGGCCACCTTCGAGCGGCTCTGGCAAGCGGCGCGGGGACGGATTCGCATGATGACGATTGCTCCCGAATTGGGCGCCGCGCCCGACGTCATTGCCGAAGCCGCGCGGCGCGGCGTTTGCGTGAGCCTGGGACACTCCGACGCCGATTTTGAGGCAGCCGAACGCGGAATCGAGGCGGGTGCGCGCCATGCGACGCACACATTCAACGCCATGCGTCCGCTGAGTCATAACACGCAAGATCATCGCAGTCCTGGTATTTTGGCCGCGGTGCTGACGGACCGCCGCGTCAGCGCCGACATCATCGCCGACGGCGTGCATCTCGATCCGGCAATCGTAAAGCTCGTTGCCAGGGCCAAAGGCCCGGAACAAACCGTGCTCATCAGCGATGCGATTTCGGCAACCGGCATGACGGACGGCCGCTATCGGCTCGGGTCCGTCGAAGTGGATGTCCACGACGGCAAGTGCATGGCCGGCGGCAAGCTGGCAGGCAGCGTTTTGACCATGGATCGCGCCGTGCGCAATCTGGCTCGTTTCGCCGAATGGGACCTGCGCCAGGCCGTGGCGGCGGCCAGCAGGAATCCGGCGCGGGTGGCGGGAATTGCAAATAAGGGCGTTCT
>JBEKQG010000125.1:0-9996 GCA_049519955.1 Terriglobales bacterium | reverse complement strand
CGGGATGCCTGGCTGCGATTACGTCTGTGGCCGGAGATCGAGGACGCCGCGCCAATTACGTTTACGGCTCGGCCAAAGGCGCTCTTTCCCTTTTCCTGCAAGGGCTGCGGAGCCGCCTGCATCCGGCTGGCGTGCGCGTCATCACCATCAAATCTGGGCCGCTGCGGACCCCGATGACCGATCACCTGCCCAACTCCGCGCGCTTTGCCGATCCGGAGCGGGTTGCTCGCGACATCGTGCGCGCCCTCGAACGACGCTCTCCCGACGTTCTCTACACTCCGAGAATCTGGCGCTACATCATGACCGTCGTGCGACATATTCCGGAGACGATCTTCAAACGCTTGTCTTTCTGACAATTCCCGTGTGGCGCGGACACTCCCGTCCGCGTACTTCTGCGCATTTTTCGCAATCGGCGGTATAGAGAAAGGGCCGCATCGCTGCGGCCCTTCGTATTACTGGCAACTGGCTACTGATCTTACCTTCTGCCGCGGCCACCGCCGCCGCCGGAGTGGCTGCCACCGTGACCTCCGGGACCGCGGCCTGGGCCGCCGCGACCACCGCGCCGACGACGATTGCGATCACGATCGCCTCCGCCGCCGCTGGGACGTCCTTCACGCGGAGCTTCCGTACGTCCGGCGCCCGCTTCGACCGACGCAACGACTCCATCCACGCGGTTGAAGTTTGGCTCGTCGTCGGCATCGAAATCCGCGCCGCCTTCGATCACCGCTGTGGGCACGCCTTGCGGCACTGACGGTGTTAACGGCGCGGGCTGCGACGATTGATCGGCGTCCGCTGGCTCGTCCGTTTCCGGTGGAGGCGGAGCCCCACCCATTTTGGCGCGCTGCTCTTTCAGGATCGCCTTACGCGACAGCTTGATGCGGTTGCCTTCGACGGCCAGAACTTTCACCAGCACCTGGTCGCCTTCTTTCAGTTCATCGCGAACATCCTTGATTCTGTGTTCGGCGACTTCGCTGATGTGCAGCAGGCCATCCAAGCCGGGCAGAATTTCGACGAAAGCGCCGAAATCCGCGAGGCGGCTGACCGTGCCGAGATAGGTCTTACCCACCTCGGCGGAAGCGGTCAGATCGCGGATAATCTGCAAAGCCTTGTTGGCCGAGACTTCGTCGTTCGAAGCCACGTTGACCTTGCCGGAATCTTCCACGTCGATCTTGACGCCGGTCTGCTCGATGATGCTGCGAATCATCTTGCCGCCGGGCCCAATCACGTCGCGAATTTTGTCGACCGGAATTTGCAGAGTGTAGATGCGAGGCGCGTAAGTCGAGACCTTGCCGCGGCCTTCGGTGATGATTTCGTCCATTTTGCCGAGGATGAATAAGCGTCCGCGCTGCGCCTGGGCCAGTGCTTCGCGCATGATCTGCGAAGTGATTCCGGCGACTTTAATGTCCATTTGCAGAGCGGTGATGCCTTCCTTGGTTCCGGCAACTTTGAAGTCCATGTCGCCGTAGTGGTCTTCGGCGCCGGCGATGTCGGTCAGGATGGCGTACTGGTCGCCTTCTTTCACCAATCCCATGGCGACACCGGCGACCGGGGCTTTCAAGGGGACGCCCGCATCCATGAGCGAAAGCGAAGCGCCGCAAATGGTAGCCATCGAGGACGAGCCGTTGGACTCGAGAATGTCGGAGACGACGCGCATGGCGTAAGGCCAATTGTCTTCGGTGGGAAGCACGGAGGAAATGGCGCGCTCGGCGAGCGCTCCGTGGCCGATTTCGCGGCGACCTGCGCCACGCATAAATCCAACTTCTCCAACCGAAAACGGCGGGAAGTTGTAGTGGAGCATGAAACGCTTCTTGGCTTCGCCTTCAAAGCCCTCGAGACGCTGCATGTCGTCGCTGGTGCCGAGCGTGGTGGTGACCAACGCCTGGGTTTCACCACGAGTGAAGACGGCGCTGCCGTGGGCGCGCGGCAAAATGCCGGCTTCAATCCAAATTTCGCGGATCTGGTCGAAGGCGCGTCCGTCGGGACGGTGCTTGTGGTCGATGACCTGGTTGCGGAAAATGCGCTCGCGCAGGACCTCGTAATACTTCTTGATCTTGGCCTTGGCGGCGGCGTCGTCGTCGGGCACGGCGGCGAGCAGTTCCTTCTCGATCACGCGGACGAGTTCGTAGCTGGTGGATTTCGGATGCTTGGCCGTGTCGAGAGCGTCGGCCAGCCGAGCGCCGATTTTCGTTTCCAGGGCTTTGAAGTAGGCCTCGTCGAATTCCGGGGGCGTCACCTGGCGCTTGGGTTTACCGACCTTGGCGCGCAGTTCCTCGATGGCGGCGCAGATTTTCTTGATTTCGGTGTGGGCGAACTCGATGGCGTCCACGACCGTCTCTTCCTTCACTTCTTTGGCGCCGCTCTCGATCATGACAATGGCATCGGCGGTGCCGACGACCATGATGTTGAGCAGTCCGTCGCGCATTTCGGTATAGGTGGGATTGGCGATGAAGAGGCCATCGATCAAGCCCACGCGCACGGCGCCAAGCGGGCCGAGAAAGGGAATATCGGAGAGGGTCAGGGCAGCGGAAGCGGCATTGATGCCGCAGACATCGGGATCGTTATCGGTGTCGGCGGAAAGGACCAGGGCGATGACCTGGGTCTCGCACTTGAATCCGTCGGCGAACATGGGACGGACGGGGCGGTCAATCTGGCGGCAGGTGAGGACCTCGCGCTCGCTCATGCGGCCTTCGCGCTTGATAAAACCGCCGGGGATGCGTCCGCCGGCATAGGTGTATTCGCGGTAGTCCACGGTAAGGGGAAAGAAGTCGATGCCCTCGCGGGGCTCGGGATTGGCGGTCGCGGTGGCGAGAACGACGTTTTCGCCGAAGCGCACGACGGCTGCGCCGTGGGCCTGCTTGGCAAGTTTTCCGGTTTCAATGGAGAGTTGTTTGCCGCCAGCGATTTCGACGGAGACTTTTGTGACTTCAGGCTTCATAGACCATCCTTTATAGGAAGAAGGGCAGGCGCGGGGATACGGAGTCCGCTTGGATAGGCACATGCCAGGCCGCGGTTGGAAACGCACATTGCTAAGGCTCTCGGAGTCTGGAACCGGCCCCACACGGGGCCGGTCGCGCTGTTATTTGCGGATGCCGAGCTTGGAAATCACGGTTTTATACCGTTCCGAGTCGTACTTCTTCAGGTAGTCGAGCAGACCACGACGCCGGCTCACCATCATGAGAAGTCCGCGGCGCGAGCCGTGGTCTTTCTGGTGCGTTTTGAAGTGTTCCGTCAGCTGACCAATGCGCTCGCTCAACAGCGCGATTTGAACTTCGGGACTTCCGGTATCGGTAGCGTGCGTGCGATACGTGTCAACGACGGTCTGTTTTTGCTCTCTGGCTAACACTTACCTGTTGCACTCCTGTCTCTTCTCATTTTCGTAACGCTTTCGATGGTAACACGGCGCTGTCGCGAGTGGCAAACGGAAGGAAGTTCTCAGTTCTCAGAAGACGCAGCTTCTATCCAGGCGCATCACATTCATGTGCGATAGGCCCGTCGAGCGCGGCAGAGCAGGTGTGCGGCGCGGTTCGAGGTTATACTAGAATCAACACTCGAAACAAACGAGAGATTCCGCCAATCTCCTGGTTTCTTCCAGTGCTGTATACCAAGGACAAAAACTGGGCAAATCCTACAAACGCTTCATGTAGCCGCCCATGAAAATGACCTTATAAATACGGGGGTTCAGAATGCCACGAGGCCGATCGACTTTCACCAAGCGCCAAAAAGAACAAGCGCGCCAACAAAAACAACGGGACAAAAATGAGCGCAAGACTCAGCGGAAAGAGGACAAGCCGGGAGGTGGAGTGGTGGACGAGGCAGAGGAATTACGTCAGATGCGGGAGCACGCCGCGGAGCAGGCCGCGCTGTTCGGCGTGGGCAGCGACGCCGAACCGGATGCTGCAGAACTACTCGAACCACAGGGCAAACCAGCCGGACACTAAACTTCAGAATTCCAACCAAATTCGCCGGAGCGCAAGGCTCCGGCGAATTTGGTTCATCTCGGCACAAAATTTCTAAACAAATACCTCGCCGGGCAAACGGGTCAGCGTCCGCGAGGCCAGGGTGTTCTGGATGAAGCGCTTGGGCTGCTCGCTGGCCGACGGGTTGACCTGCTTGCGTTCGATGCGCAACTTTAAGGTGCGCTCGATGCTGCGCAAGTCCAGAACCTCGGCGCCGGTGACCAGCGTGGAGGCACGGCCCTGAGAGCCGGCGCGTCCGGTGCGGCCGACGCGGTGGATGAAGTCTTCCGCCATCTTCGGAATGTCGTAGTTGATGACGTGGGCCACGTCGTCGCAGTGCAAGCCGCGGGAGGCGACATCGGTCGCAACCAGAACCTGGTAACGGCCTTCCTGGAATCCGCTTAAAGCGCCGTTGCGCTGCGACTGGGTGCGGTCGCCGTGGATCATGGCGGCGGAGAAACCGTCGCGTTCGAGCTCCTTGGCCAAGCGCTGGGTGCCGCGCTTGGTGCGCGTGAAGATCAGGGTCTGGCCCTTTTCCTCGTAGAGCAACTGGCGCAGCACATCCAATTTTTCGGACGGGCGCACTTCATAGGCTTCGAGCGACACGCTCTCCGCGGGCTTGAGGACCGAGCCCAGCGCGATGCGCACCGGCTCGCGCGTGTAGTCGTTGACCAACGCGGCCACCGATTGCTCCATGGTGGCGGAGTAACAAAGCGTCTGCCGGCGCTGGGGCAGAATCTGCACGATGCGCCGGATGGAGGGAAGAAATCCCATATCCAACATGCGGTCGGCCTCGTCGAGGACGAGGATTTTCACCTGACGCAGGTCGGCAAACTTGCGGGTGATGAAATCCTGCAAGCGTCCCGGAGTGGCGATGACGAATTCGCAGCCGGAACGCAGGCTGGCGATCTGCGGCTTCTCGGCTACGCCGCCGATGACGAGCGCAGCATTCGGCATGTTTTTTTCGCGCAGTTGTTCGTACTGCTCGTGGACCTGCATGGCCAATTCGCGCGTGGGCAAGAGGACGAGGGCGCGGACGGGCTTCGATGGCACGTTCTTCGATGAATCAGGTTTCGACGATTCGGCGCGCAGCATCTCGATGATGGGAATCAGAAACGCGAGAGTCTTGCCGGTGCCGGTCTGGGCGGTGCCGATCACGTCCTTGCCTTCAAGGGCAGGAGAAATGGCGCGGGCTTGGATGGGTGTGAGGGTAACGAATTGAGCTGCCGCCAACTTCTGCTGCAAAGCGGCAGACAGGGGCAGTTCGGTAAATGTGGTCATTCGATTGTGATCTTTCTGGAGGGGCTAAACGTAAATTTCTCAAACACTTGTCCTTAGACTTGTGGCGAGAGCTCACATGCCGCTCTAATTGAAATTGGCGCTGGAACCAAACGGCGGGCAGGAAATGGCGGAAGTGTAACGGATCCAACAGGATCCCCGCGTGACGAGCAAACCGTAGCAAAAGCGTTAATAGGAGTATAGCAGAAGACAGCGCGGCGTGGGGTTACGGTGGTCATATTTAGAGCGTTTTCACAGTTGGTGTAACCGTGGGCGTGGGTGTTCTCGGTTCTCAGAGACGAAATGAGTGCGTGGATTGGATTTGGTTGCTTGGGTACCCCCCTACCCCCATCTTGCTAAAGTCTTCATTTCAAAAGAGTTAACGCTACAGTCTTCAAAACAAATGAGTTATCTGACCACCATCGAAACATCGTCCTTTAGAATCAAGGAGTTGCTTCGCATTGATGGATTACCCCCCACTATCTCGCTAAAGTCTTCATCTCAAAGTAGTTATAGCTAAAGTCTTCAAGACAAATGAGTTACTGGCGACCGTCGGAGCTTTGGTCTTTAGAATCAAGGAGTTGTCCTACGATGATCGCGCAAAGTCTAGATTTAAAAGATCTTATTAGATTTCTTGGCGGCGGCCTGGGCTGCAACCTATGTTTCTATTATAGCTCTGGTTGTCAAGCATTCTCTGGCGTTTTCACAGTGGTGTGACGCGGGCAATCTGGCGATCCATTTCACTTACAATTCCCAGTTAGTGCAAACGCCTTGTTTTTAACAATTACTTCCGGCTAGCCCGTCATCGGGACACAATCCGCGAGCAGATGGTGGAAAGACATCCAAATCCTTACGACAACAACCGTCGCAGGGAATTGTGAGGGCGCCTACACCGCCAAGTAGCGATTGACAGGCAAAGGAGAAAAACCACCTGCGGGGTGGCTTTTCTATTGGGCGCTAAAGCGGCCCAAGCGCCGGCAGCGGTTGCCACCGGCGCCAATGTTCGGAATCATTACTCTGCACTCAGCCTAGGCAGCTTTGCGTGGCCCCGGCTTTTCACTCTTGTCTTGGTCGGAACTCGCTTCACGGGTAAAAGAAAGATTTTGGTCGCCCGTCCGCTCCAAGAGTTTCCGTTTTCTCCACCTGTTGAAGACGGGAACCATCGTGCCAAGGACGATTACCAGCACCGCGAACGCAATCAAGTACAAGACGGACCAGCCCCTGGAGGTCGCAGCGGGTGGAGTGGCGGCTGCAGCCGGTGTGCTGGCAGTCTCCGAGGACGAGCTGGCAGTCACATCGGGTGCAGTGGTGGCTGCAGCAGGTGTTTCTGACTGTATCCGAGGACGTGCAGCATGTATGCTGACAGTCTCCGAAGGCGTGCTGACAGTCGCGGCGGGTGTAACGACAGTCTCCGCAGGTGGAGCGGCGGTGGCTGCGGGTGTAACGACAATCTCCGCAGGTGGAGGGGCGGTGGCTGCGGGTGTAACGACAATCTCCGCAGGTGGAGCGGCCGCCGCAGCCGGTGTGACGACAGTCTCCGTAGGTGGAGTGGCGGCTACAGCGGGTGTGATGGCATTCTCCGCAATGGCGCTGGTAGTGGTAGCGGGTGCAGTAGCCGACGCAGGCGGTGTGCTGGCAGTCTCGGACGGCGTGCTGGCAGTCGCAATGGTTGCGGCGGCCGTCGCAGCGCAGTGTTCCGCGATCATGTTCAGTTCGGTGACGGCAAAGCTGTTATCAGCAGCGGCGGAACTCGCCCCACTAGCTCTGTGTCCGATGAGGGCTACGTCATGGCCCAGATGTTGCTTGAAATCAACACTGTTGGTGGTGATCTTGAAAATGTGGCCCGTGCTGTCTTCCACAACTGTGTAGTTACCATCCGAGCCACCCAGGCAACCCTTAATGGTCTGGTCTATATTGATGCTCGCCGCGGGAGTTTGTGCGAACCCCAGTGCGACCAGCAGGGCCGGTACAACGATCAACAGGAATGCTCGCTTCATGGAATCCTCCGAAGATTCTCGCCTTGCGGCGGTCTGAAATTTCGCTTGGGATTTGATATTGCTTCCGATTCTGAAGTCGAACCCTCGCGGCCTTCGGGCTCCGGCCTGAGAACCTTGGAGCATCCAGGTGAAACCAGACCATCTTATTCGGTAGGACTCTGACTGTCTGTTCCAAACCGCTCACATTTTCCTATTCCGCGCATGCAGATTCCACCCTGGGCGCATTCCGGGTGTATTGTCGGCTAACCGGAAACTATGCCGGTTGTTGGCGAAACATTCCCATTAGACCACCAACGGATGGCCGTTGCGGCTCGCGCCGTAATCACATGCAAGGCAATGTGGACCGCGAGTGACGAAGTGGGAGCCCGCAAAGCCGTCAGCGAGGCCCGTTGGTAGGTGAATCAACTTGCTTAGGAGAGCAGGGTACCAAGCGGTTGAGAATCTGCTTTACGCCTGTGGGATCATCCTCGGAAGTCGGCGGCGCCGTTCCAGACTAATTGGACGGCGATGGCCAGGATCAAGAATCCGAAAACACGGTTGATGGCGCCCATGGCGCTGGGGCCCAGGCGTTTGACGAATGGGCCTCCGAGGCCCAAGAAAAGATAAACGGTCAGGCCGAGGGCGGCGATACCGACGATCATGCCGAGGTAAGCGAGAAAGTGATCGGCGTGGGCGGCGAGTCCCATGACGACGCCGATCGAGCCCGGCCCGCCGAAAGGTGTTTAGAGAATCCTGCCGCGCGCTAGGTACAACAAGAATGCCCTGCCCTTCTTTTAGCAAAGGGCAGGGCATCTCAGCCTTGGCCCACACCAGGTGGGCTGGTCGCTACGGCACGGAATAGACCACTCCACAAGTAATACATACACTGCCGTCCGCAGTGGTTGCGCCATATAGCGTGCCAGCGAGAATCGCTGGATCGAAAATCACCCCGCCCCACGGATTGCCCCCGTCGCCGAGGCCTCCAGTGAAGGCCTGGAGCGGGGCCGCAGGCGTGTAGGCGGGGAAAGGCAGTTGGAACACTTCACCGTTTCCGACGCCACCAAGATCGGTTGTGCCGTACAGGTTGTTCGCGCTGTCCAGCGTCAACCCAGCCAGCGGCGTAGCGCCATCCGGGCAGCCAACTCCGAGCATGCAGAAACTGTAGAGCACGGTTTCGGCGGTATACGCCGGGGGCGTCAGCTTATAGGCTGTGCCATGGGCGTAGTTGCCAAAATAGGCCGTTGTGCCGTACATGTTGCTCGAAGCGTCGAAGATCACATTGGCATAGGGATGCCCGCCGTCCGGACAACCCAACAAATTACAGAAGTCGTACAGGATCGTTTCCGGGTAGCCGGCGACGTTTTGCAGTTTGAAGACGACGCCCGCATTTCCCGGCCCGCCGCCGGTGGGTGTGCCGCCCCGAAGCGTCGTGCCATAGAAAAAGGGATTCGAGGAGATCGTGTTGCAACACAACGCCGCGTACGGATTCGCTCCATCCACCCCGCCCTTGAATTTGTGCATGATCGTTTCCGTCCACGTCGAGAAGGTGGAGTTGGGCTTCACCCTGAAGGCTGTGCCGCAGTACGCGTTCACGGTGCCGATCAAACACGTGCCCAAGTGACCTCCGTACACGGTCGTCCCGTAGAGGTCGCTGGTTTTGTCGGAGATCACCCCCCCATAGGGATACGCCCCGTCGGTCCCGCCCGCGAAAGCATGCAATACCTTTTCCGACCAGCCGCCGGATGTGGGGCCGCACCCGCCGCTGGTCAAGGGCGCACAGAGTTCGAACACAGTCCCACAACCCGTATTTGGGCTTGTGGTGCACACCGTACCGGTAGCGCTTACGCCGCCGTAGTAGGTGGTGCCATAGAGAGTGAACGCCCGCGCCGCATAGAGCCCGTTGAAGATCAGCGTGCCATAGGGATTTGCTCCATCGGAGCCCGCCACTCCCTTAAAGCTGTAGAGTACATTCTCCGTCCAGGTCGCCGATCCCGCTACGCAAGGAAGAATGTCCAGAGAAGTGGATGGCAACGGAGCGCACATTACGTACACGGTCCCGTACCCATACGCGCCGCCGTCCACCGTGGTCCCGTAGAGATTGCCGTAGGTGTCGGCGACCAGCGTATCGGCCGCCGTGGCGCCGTCCGGCGTCCCGGCAAAGTCGTAGAGTATGTGATCACCGGCCCGCGCACCGGTTGCGAGCAAGGTTAAACTGAAAACGAGCGCCAGCATAAAGCGGAATGACGCCCCCCGCTCCAACCACCTAGCCAGGCAACCCCATCGAGGGGTTGATTCCAGAAGCGCACCGCATCGCTGCAACTTGCAGTTGTTCATAATTAGTGTCCTCCCATTTAGATTTTCTGTCTCACAGGTGTGAGTAGAATCCGCAGTTGCGTAACTGCACCGTTTTCCCAGTTGGTGTAGACCTCGCCATGCGCAGTCCGTCAGTGGCTAACACACGCATTTCTCGCGCTCGTCAGCGACGAAGGATGAAGCCTGCCCTAAGCAGAACCGAACCCCAGTCCACCGTATCCAGAAAAACGTACTTATCGGAATCTTAGTAATTGCGGACTTCTACGATATCTAGCGGGGATTTCCGTATCGACCCCAAACGTGGACGGATTGTCCCCCGAATCGCGGTTCATGTCAAGGGGAAAATGATTTTTGTCGTTAGCAGATGATATGTCCGGTTGAGATAGCAAGTGAAGTGTCCGCTTTGCAGGCGGCGAGGGTAGGAGAGCATGGAGGGCATGTTCTCTTACACGCAGGCCGCGATGGAGCGGACG
>JBEKQG010000124.1:0-10090 GCA_049519955.1 Terriglobales bacterium | reverse complement strand
CGTGAGCGGCGAGACCTGGTTCCGCATGATGTCGCCAAGCAACTCGAACAGCGTGAACACCAGCAACAGCGTCAGGAAGGCGGCGACAATCATGGCGAGGTAAAGAGTAAATCCGCGCAGCACATAATCGTCGAGAATGGTCGGGAATCGGAGATGAAAGACGCGGCGGCGCATGGACGCCTCACGCAGACGGGACTTCCCGCCGTTCCTTTGCAGCCTCGCCAGACTCGGCGTCAAAGGCGCGCCCGGCGCGACCTCTGGCCTCGCACTTCTGGACGCTGCCGTCCTGATCCAGAATGTCTTCGACCATGGTGTCTTAAACCAGGCGCGGAAGCCAGCCAGTTCGATCGGGCGCCGTTCCGATTGCCACAACAGGAATACTCCTCCGGCAAGAAACACCAAGTCGGCCAGCCAAACGCCGGCGGCCGGGGAGAGGCGTCCTTGCTTCGCGAAAGACACCCCGATCACAGAGATCGAATAGTAGAGAAAAACCAGCAGAATGGTCGTGACAAATCCGCTGGACTTCCCGCCTTTCTTGGAAAACAACCCGAGCGGAATTCCGACCAGCGCCAGCACGACGCAGGCCGAGGGCAGCGCCAGGCGGCGATGGTATTCGATCAGGTGCCACCGCCGCGTCACCGGGTCCGAGGTCTTCGCGATGCGCAGCAGGTCCGCGATCTTGAGCTCGCCCAACGATGTCGGTTCGTGTTCCTGACTGTTTTGTGTTGCCGGGATCTGAATGGGAATGTCGGTGGTCTGGAAGGTTGAGATCTGGTAATGGTCCGGGTCCTTCGGATCGGTCTCGTGCGTCGAGCCGTTGCTGAGATGCAGGTCCAGAGTATCGGGTCCCTGGCTGACGAGCAGGCCTTCACGCGCCAGGCTGACGCTGGGCGCGGCTGGTTCGGTCAGATCAACGAGGAACACGCCTTTCCACAGGGCTCCACCGGACATAGCCTTGACGTCCTGCACATACAGGACTTTCTTCGGAAATTCCTCGTAAAAAACCCGTGGCTGTACTTCGAAAGACGCCTGCGACGACTTGAGGTTGTCTTGGAGTTGTCCCAGGGCGGCAAGCGAGCGTGGCGCCAGATAAACGCTGTTGCCAAGCGCCAGCAGCCACGCCACCACCACAAAAATTGAAATCACCCGCAGGAAGGTCCACACCCCCAGTCCGCTGGCGCGCATGGCCGTGATCTCGCTGTCCGCGGCCAGACGGCTCAGTCCTATGAGAATGCCCACCAGCACTCCCATCGGAATGGTGTAGGTGAGAGCGACGGGAACCGTAAAGAAGAAGATTTCCGCCACGCTCGGCAGCGGGGCGCTGTTGCGGACCACCAGTTCGAGAATGCGGCCGAGATCGCGGGTGAAAAGAACGAAGGTGAAAACCGCCGCGCCAATCAGCGCGTGGGAGACGACTTCTCCAAGAATGTAGCGGGTGAGGATGCGCATCCGCAAGGTGGTTGACTCACTGCGAGTCTAGCATGAGAGCCGGATTGATGGAGCGATTCTGGAGCCTTGCCATGGGGCCACGCATTTTGCGCTGCCGGGCTTTTCACCGCCCAGCCGAGGCCCTGCAATTGGCGGCTTGTAATTTGTGACGGAGGTATGTGCTTTAGGCAAGCCTTTGAAATTCTCTTCACGCTGTTAGTCTCTTAATTAATGCAGCCCATCCGTTCGCATTCAGGTACTGCGTGAAGTCACGTAAAGGACTCTTGTTTTTGCCTTCCTCTATCCGGAGCATGTCATGTCCCAGCCCCCTTATCTCCCAACAGCGATTGCTTCCCGTGGTGCAAAGATAAATTTGGAGCGTTTTTTCATTGTGCAGTTTCGTCATGCGCTGCCGCAGTTCTGCCGTGGGAATGACCACAAAATCTGGCGCTTTGCTTTTGAAACCATGCAACACGAAAACCCAAAAGTCAGCCGGGGAATCTTTCAGTTTCGCTCTGTTCAAGGTGAACCAACTGATACAGCGGAGTTTTTCCCGCAGCTCGGGATTCTTTTCTTCTGGCAGGAAGTCTTTGCCGTATTTTGCTTGTAGCGAGACGGTGCGGCGGTTTTCCCGGTCGGTCACCAGCAAGTCGATGCCAGTATCCTTAGCAGGTATCCACACGTTCAACTTCAAACGCCGCTGGACATGATCGCCGACTAGATATTCTCCGGCGTGAATCGTGAACATTGGCCTCATATACTAATTTCCTCAGCCGAACACACGGCTAGGTAGGGCGGTCTTAGCTCCAAAATAGCGCTGACATTTCTCATCGTAACCATGCCGCCCGGTCGCATGAGGTATACGCCACGAGCCGGAATCTTCGTTTGACACCACGGACCCTTATCCGGGGAAAACCATTCCACGGCTGGGCGTTGAAATGGTTCGACAGAGCAAATGATCCGCTGCACTACAAACGCTGATGCCAGCTTTTTCCTGCCCGGCTGAAACGGATGGGGAACCCTGACACCGCTTGGCATTGGAAGCCATTCCGTTCCGCTGTCCACGAATCGGTAGTGCTGGCATTCGATTGCCCTGCTTAGGCTCCCTTCGCGGACTGGATCAACGGCTCCCTTACCTTCCGAGCAAAATGCGAACACTCCATCTTGCGTGACACTCTGCAGCTCGCGGTGCCAATCCGCGAGCATAGGGCGGTACGTAAAGGACCATAACGTCCAGCCGTTCGCTAGAATTTCCGCGCGTTTCCGCCCGATGATTTCGTCCATACCTTCTTGAGCATGAGGCCCAAACGGGTGCCAGAACGAAAGCTTGAACTTCTCATAATTCACGCCATCATCCTCAGCTTTTCAATGGGTTGCGTAAAGTGCATACATGCGGTTTGTAATCTACGGTGGGGCCGTTACCACCCGCGTCTCGAAGAGCGCGAGACGTGCCCCGGCCTCAGTGACACGCCGCCTCATCCTGAAACTTGTTGTCGGCAGTCATGGCGGCGAATGCCCGTAAGCAACTCAGGATTTGCTGGTTCAGCGGATCGTTATCCAGCGAACCGGGTGCTATGTATTCCGCGTTCTTGCGCGTAGCGAGATAGTTTTCGCTCAACCTCTGCACGTTGTTGAGTTCGGCGGAAAGCAGCGGGAAGGCTTTGTGGTCGTCGTCCGTCGACATCGCGGCGGAGACCAGCGCCAGGCTCTTATCGGCGTTCCTCCGCTGCGCCGAAAACCAGTCTTCCGGCAATGGAAAGCCGCTCTGGATCGCGTTGGCAATGCCACTTCGCCACTCTCGGATCACTCCCATCTGTTCGATGCCCGCTTGCAGGAAGCTTCTGGAAAACCCCTGTTTGGCCTTGGTCTCTTCCGCCGGCTCGTGGGCGGATGGCGCGGAGAGGCTGAGGACGATCTGGTGTCCCTTGAAGGTCAGGGACGCCTGCGTCAGGCGTGCCAGTTGTTCAAGCTCCACGCAGGACTTGCCGTTGATCTGCAGAATCGGCGCTTGCCCGGCATAGCCCGCGACCTTCAATGTTTCGCCCGTCGCGGTCGCACTCGGCGATGATCCACTCGGCGATTTCGTCTGCGGCGATTTACTCTGCGCCGGTTTAGTCTGTGTCGGCGCTTGCGCGTGACCGATGGCAGCCACCATCAGCAATGCCGCCAGCGTTGTCGTAACCGCGAAGACTCTCTTCTTCATAAGTTCCCCTTCTGGGGCGTCTTTCTCCGGTCCGCGGAGAACGCACCGTCCCTTGGTCCCTCGGTTGTCCGTCCGCCCCTACGCTCTTCTTAGAAACAGCGCGCCCAGCGGCGGAAGCGTTAACCGCAAGGAATAGGGCCGCCCGTGCGTTTTTTCCTCACGGGCTTCGGCGCCTCCCATGTTGCCCGAGCCGCCGCCTCCGTATTCCAGGGCGTCGCTGTTCAGGATCTCTTTCCAGTAGCCGCCCGCCGGCACGCCCACCATGTATCCCACCCTGGGCACGGGAGTGAAATTACACGCGACGAGGATCGGGCTTTCGCCGGGCCTGCCTTTGCGCAGCAGCGAAATCACGCTGGCCGGCGCGTCGTTGCAGTCCACCCATTCAAATCCGTTGGGGTCGTTGTCAAACCAGTGCAGCGCGGGTTCGCTGCGATACACGCGGTTGAGCTGCTCGACCCAGTTCATGAGTCCGCGATGCAGCGGATATTCCAGCACGTTCCAGTCCAGGCTGCGATCGTGCGACCACTCGCTCACCTGGCCGAACTCGCAGCCCATAAAGAGCAGTTTCTTCCCCGGCTGGGCGAACATATAAGCCAGAAGCAGTCTCAAGTTGGCGAATTTCTGCCATTCGTCGCCCGGCATTTTGCCGATCAGCGAGCCTTTTCCGTGCACCACCTCGTCGTGACTCAGCGGCAGAACGAAATTCTCGTGGAACGAATACAGCATGCGGAAGGTCAATTGGTTGTGGTGATACTGGCGATGGATGGGATCGTTTTGGAAATAGCTCAGCGTGTCGTGCATCCACCCCATGTCCCACTTCATGCCGAACCCGAGGCCGCCCAGATGCGTGGGCCGCGAAACCATGGCGTAGGCCGTGGATTCTTCCGCGTAGGTCTGAATGTCGGGATGCTCCTTGTAGGCTTCGAGGTTGAAGCGCCGCAGAAAGTCGATGGCTTCCAGGTTCTCCCGTCCGCCGTACTTGTTGGGAATCCACTCGCCCGGATTGCGCGAGTAGTCGAGATACAGCATGGAAGCGACGGCGTCAACCCGCAGGCCGTCGATGTGATATTTGTCGAGCCAGAACATGGCGCTCGACATCAGAAAGCTCCTCACCTCGGCCCGCCCGTAATTGAAGATGTGCGTCTTCCAGTCCGGGTGGAAGCCCTGCCGCGAATCGGAGTGCTCGAACAAGTGCGTGCCGTCGAAGTAGGCAAGGCCGTGGTCGTCGGAAGGGAAGTGCGATGGCACCCAGTCGAGAATCACCGAGATGCCGTGCTGGTGCAGGTAGTCCACGAAATACATGAAATCCTGCGGCGTTCCGTAGCGCGACGTGGGCGCGAAGTACCCCGTCGTCTGATATCCCCAGGAACCATAGAAAGGATGCTCCATGATGGGCAGCAGTTCGACGTGGGTGAATCCCAGTTTGTTCACGTAATCGGCGAGGCGGGGCGCAATCTCGCGATATGTGAGCGAGCGGTTGTGTTCTTCCGGAACCCGCATCCACGAGCCGAAGTGGACCTCGTAGATCGATATGGGCGCGTGCAGCGAGTTGGCTTCTCCCCGTTTTTCACGAAAGGCCGCGTCGTTCCACGTGTAGTCGAGGTCCCACACCACCGATGCCGTGCGCGGAGCTTTTTCGGCGTAGACGCCCACCGGATCGGCTTTGTCGGCCCGGTGCCCGTGGCGGTTCGAGACGATGTGGAACTTGTAGAGCGTGCCTTTGCCGACTCCGGGGACAAATCCTTCCCAGATTCCCGATTGCCCGCGCGATTGCAGCAGATGGGATTGCCGGTTCCAGCCGTTGAAGCCGCCCATCACGGACACCTGGCGCGCGTTGGGAGCCCACACGCTGAAGACGGCGCCCGCAACTCCGTCCGACTCCAACAGGTGCGCGCCCATCTTTTCGTAAACGCGATAGTGGCTGCCTTCGTTGAACAAATAAAAGTCTTCGGCAGTGAGCAGGGAAACGTCGTAGCGGACTGGAGATGGTTCTTGCGTTGGAGTGTTTGGCGTCATGATTTTCGCTTCGGGTCTAGTGTAGTCGAATCCCGAGAAGAGTCGTTAGTCGCTGGTCGTTGACAGTCAAATCGGGAAAAGTTTGAAGTGAAGCCGCGACGTCCATACGCTGCCAACCAGATGCGAACGACTAACGACCAATGACTAACGACGACTTTCCCGCTTCGCCCGCGCCCAGTCCTCTTTCACCGTTTGCCGCGAACGCCCCAGCGCCAGCGCATCCTCCGGCACATCGTCCGTGATGCAGCTCGCGGCTGCGACGTACGAGCCGCGACCAATCTTTACCGGCGCCACCAGCGTCGAATCGCTGCCGATGAACGCGCCATCTTCGATCACCGTCTTGTGCTTGTTCACGCCATCGTAGTTGCACGTGATGGTGCCCGCGCCGATGTTCACGCCTTCGCCGATCTCCGCGTCGCCCAGATACGTAAGGTGGTTCGCCTTCGATCCCTTGCCCAGCTTGATCTTTTTGGTCTCGACAAAGTTGCCCACATGCGCGCCTTCGCCAATCTCACTGCCCGGCCGCAGATGTGAGTACGGCCCCAGCACAGCTCCCGCAGCCACGCGCGAGTCTTCCACGATCGTCCCCGGCCGCACCGTGACCCGGTCTCCAATGACGGAATTTTCAATCACGCTGTAAGAGCGGATGCGGCAATCCTCGCCAATCTTCGTCGAACCCAGCAACTGCACAAACGGCTCAATCACCGTGTCGGCGCCAACTTCCACGTCGCTGTCGATCACGCATGTGTGCGGATAAAAAACGGTAACGCCCGCCTCCAGCAGCGCGCGGCACTTCCCGAGCCGCAGCCGCGCATCCAGCATCATCATCTCGGCGCGCGTGTTGCTTCCCAGCACTTCGCCCGCGTTCTCGGCTTTCATCGCGACCACTTTCTTGCGCGCCCGGTGAAATACTCCCGCCATGTCCGTGAGGTAGTACTCACCGTGTGCGTTCGCGGTGGATAGATGGTCGATATGCTCGTACAACGCGGGCACATCGAAGGCATAGAACCCGGAATTGATTTCGCAGATTTTCTTCTGCTGCGCGGTCGCGGATTTTTCCTCCACAATCGCCTGCACTTCCGCTCGTCCGCCTTTGCGAATCACGCGCCCATATCCATAAGGATTGTCGAGTTCGGCGCTGAGCAACGTCATCGTCGCCTTCTCAGCCGCGTGGAATTCGCTGAGCTTCTGAATGGTCTCGGCTGTAATCAGCGGCGCGTCGCCGGAGAGCACGACTACCTGGTCATATTGATTACCCGAAAGCGCTTCGCGCGCCACCATGAGCGCATGTCCCGTGCCGCGCTGTTCGGCTTGCAGCACGAAGTTCACGCCGGTTGCGCGGACCGCCTCGCGCACCCGCTCCGCCTCATGCCCGACGATCACAAAGACGTCCTGCACGGGCACGACCTTCGTGGCCGTGGCAATCACGTGCGCCAGGATCGGCTTGCCGCCGATTTCATGCAGTACCTTGGGATGTTTCGATTTAAGCCGCGTGCCCTTGCCTGCCGCCATAATTGCAATCGCAATACGCGGGCGCTGCGGAACCGCTCGGGAAGATTTCGATTTGCTCTTTAACGTTTTTGCCATGCTCAGTCAATATACCGCGAATCCCACTGTAGAGACGCGGCTTGCCGCGTCTCAGAGGCCAGCAGGTCGGTATCCCCCAAAGCGGCGCACTCATACGAACCAGGAGCCATCAACTCCGAACCGTCTGTCGCGCTGGCGCTTGCGCCATCAGCGCCATCAGGTCGTGCGCGACTCGCTCTGTGGCATGGCGCGCAACCTCGCCCTCGTCCAAATAGTCTCCCAGCACCGGACACACGCCCATGGCCTCGATCGCATCCATGTCCGCAGCGATCTGCGAAGCTCCCTCCAAAGCGTACTTGGCTTTCATCTACGGCGATGCTTCGGTACGATTGATCAGCGTGTAGTCGAACAACTGGATGCGAGCGTGGTCGTCGAGCGCGCGGATGTGCTCCGCCGCACTTAAATTAAGGCTTTCATTGGCCTGTGTCATCAAGTTGCAAATAAACACCTTGATAGCTGGAGATTCTATAATGGCTTCGGGAATTCCCCGCACCAGCAAGTTCGGAATCAGGCTGGTAAAAAGCGATCCCGGCCCAATCGTGATCAGATCGGCGCTGGCAATGGCCGCCAGCGTTTGCGGCAGCGGCTCCACGTCGGCTGGCACCAGGACGAGCTCTCGAATCTTGCCCTTGCTCGCCGTGATCCGCGTCTCGCCGCGCACCCGCGAGCCGTCCTCGAATGACGCTTCCACTTCCACGCTCGTCATCGTTGCGGGATAGATTCGGCCCCGCGTCAGCAGAATTTCCGAAGACAGCCGCACCGCCTCGGCAAAGTCCCCGGTGATCGAAGTCAGCGCCGCCAGAAAAAGATTTCCAAAGCTGTGGCCTTCCAGTCCCGAGCCCTTCTGAAAACGGTGCTGGAAGAGGCGCGACATCAGCGCCTCGTCTTCCGAGAGCGCGACGATGCAATTGCGCACATCGCCCGGCGGAAGCATGTTGAACTCTTTGCGCAGACGGCCGCTCGATCCGCCATCGTCGCTCACCGTCACCACTCCGCTCAATTCGCGAATCGTGGGTTGGCCGCTGGGAGCCAGGTCCGCCGTGGTCACATAACGCTTCAACCCCTTCAGCAGCCTGGAGAGTCCGGTGCCGCCCCCGATTGCCACCACGCGCAGTTCGGGGCCAGCCTTGCCGGTATCGGATGAGTTGGTGCGCATTGGGGGAAGCATCGCGCCTCAATACAGCTTCGAGCTGCTAGCTCTAGCTAAGAAGACTCCGGTTAAGTTCGTTTTCGAATGGCTTTGGGTAGGGCACGGCTTTAGCCGTGCCTCTAGGGGCCGCTACACAAGCGGCTTTAGCCGCTGCGGGTCGCCCTCTAAAACTGTTCCGTCTCGCCCGCGTAAACTTAATCGGAGTTTCCTTAGTACGCGCTCGCTTCTTCCGGCGCCTCGGCCTCGGCGCCCGGATCCGGATACAGCAGTTCAGTGAAGCGCGGATCTTCCGCCAGATTCTGGAAGTCGCCGTCATTCCGCGCCTGGAAGCGCAGCGCCGGTTTCATCCGGATCGCTTCGTCGAGCGCCGTCAGCGATTCTTCCACGTGGCCCGTCAGACAATGCAACGCGGCCAGGCCGTACAGAACGTACTCCGCCTTCGGGTCCTGCTTCAAGAGTTTGTCGAGCTGTTCGCGCGCCGTCACATAGTCGCCCGCGTTGATCAGCGACACGGCGTAGTCGTAATGTTCTTCCGTGCTCTTGAACTGCAATGTGGGCGTCTGCAGCTGCTTTTCGCAGGCCAGGATGTGCACCTGCGCCCGGTCGACCAGAGACTTGTTCGGCCCGCTCAGCACCTTCTGTAAGTGGCCTTTGGCATTCTCGAACTTGTGCTCCTGCAACGCGCGCAGCCCCGACTCGTAGCTCTGCACCGCCTGCGTGTGTCGTGGATCTTCCGCCGCTGGTTTCTTGGGGGTTATCTTGAGTGCCATCAAACCGCCTTGGTTTCAGAATTGAACTGGAAAAGCTCGAAATCGAACGCCGCAAAAATCCGCCCGCGCATGACGCGCAAGCTTAACCTTATATTTTACCTGAAGCCACGCGCTTGGCGAGTCACTGGCTGGGTTCCGGCGTCGTCGCAGTGCGGATCTCTGACGCACCCCTAGCGCGCTAGACATCAAACCGTTTAGCGACTTCGAAGGAGATCATCCACCGACAATTCAACATCGCGAAGAATCGAACGGAGAAGACCGGGACCTAGCGTTTCGCCAGCATGAACCGGCACAGTCGTTGCCCTCCCATCAGCGTGTCTCAGCAACAAGTGGCTGCCTCACGTCCTCACAATCTCAAACCCGAGTTTTTCGAGCAGGCGTACCAACTCCTTGCCCTTCAAGCGGGGAAGGCGAGTCATACCGATATCTGTTGGATGCCGATGAGCTCCAGGGATGGGCTCATGGGAGGATCCTCCAAGCAGAGTTCAACGACCTCCCGAACGCGCTTCATGAGAGTGTCGAGGTTCTTGGCTTGGGTATGGCATCCCCGCAAGGCGGGAACGGTGGCGACGTAATAGCCGTCTTCGTCTCGTTCGATGACAACTGTGAACTTCCGCTGCGTCTTCACGAGCCAATTTTAGCACGGAAAAAACAAGGCCCGCAGGGCTTTGTCCCGGCGGGCCTGAACCTCGCGTCCAAAGCCAAAAGCCTGAGCCTACCTCACCCCAGCTTCTCAAAAAACAAGCAAATCGTCTCAATCCCGCGATAAAAATTCGGAATGTGAAACTTCTCGTTCGGAGCGTGCAGATTGTCGTCCGGAAGCCCAAAGCCCATCATCACCGATGGCAGCTTGAGCACGTCCTGGAAGTCGGTCACGATGGGAATCGACCCGCCCGAGCGAATAAACACGGTCTCTTTCTTGAACGTGTCGCGCAG
>JBEKQG010000123.1:0-10151 GCA_049519955.1 Terriglobales bacterium | reverse complement strand
GTACCGTTTTCGATACGCGGCGGACGAATCATGGACAGCAATCCCGCCAGCGTGAGCAGATAAAGACCGAAATATCCGAAGAGCTGCCAGAGCCTCATCGCCAGAGCCAGCGGAATACGCATCGGATTAAGCGTGGCGGAAACGTTGTAACGAACAAATTCGGGGTTGCCGAACACAAAGCCCGTCTTCCAATAGTGGTAGGTGTACCAGCCGGCCAGCGGCACAATCGGAAGCAGCAGAAAAAGCCAGCTCGTGCGCCTGCCCACAGGCGGAAGAAAGTTCTTCCAGCGAGCTTCTTTCGCGCTTTTTCTCGAAGTTCGCCGCATGAAGTAGCCGATCAGTTCCCAGCCAAACAGCGCCAGCGGGACCAGAATTGC
Organism: Terriglobales bacterium; assembly: GCA_049519955.1. GTDB lineage: Bacteria > Acidobacteriota > Terriglobia > Terriglobales > Acidobacteriaceae > Acidiflorens. The sequence continues at coordinate 9,774 of JBEKQG010000123.1, read as the reverse complement.
GGTCTCTTTCGCAAGCGCGGCGAGCGAGAACCACACTGCTTGCTTCCACGGACGGCCGTCCTTATCGGCGGACAGATACGCGGCCAGCGCCCAGAAGGTAAGTCCGGCGGCGGGCAAGTCAACCTGCGCCAGCGAACTCTGGGTGAAGAACACGGGATAAATCGCGACCAATGCGATGGTCGCCCACGCTACGGTCCTCGCCAAAGGAGGATTGGCGGCCACGCGCGAAAGCCGGAACAGCCCCAGCAGCGAGAATGCGCTCAGGGCCAGCATGGCGGTGCGCGTCACTAGCGTTGAGTATCCGAAGACGCGCCAGGCCAGCGCCAGATACGCCATCACCAGCGGAGGATGCGCGTTCGATGGCGTGGAGTGCGGAATCGGCGAGCCGGTCAGGAACAGATCGCGCGCGACGGGAACGTAGTATCCGGCCTCATCCCAGAAATAAGGAAGGCGCAGAAGCGGCGCATGCACAAGCATCAGACCGGCGAAGAACAACGCGAACAGGAGAAACTGCTGCGCCCATGCCGGCGTTGCAAGTTGCGGTCCTGCCCTCGGATCGGTATGCGCCGGCCGCGCCGCCATCGTTGTACGGTACATCAGTGAATGGGGCCAACGGGAGCGCGGGGATCGAGTTTGATCTCGCCGAACGCGCCCTCGTAGTTCGCCACGTTCTGCTGCAAGAGCGCCATGAGCGCCTTCGCCTGTTGCGGGCTCAGATAAATCCCCTGAAAGTTCCGCAATTCCACTTGCGTCTCGGAGTTTTGCTGCATGGTCCCGAAAACCAGAAAGAAATCCCACACATTCACACGGATCTGGACGCTGTTGGAGTAGGTCTCGCGGTAATCGGGTGTTTGCACGAACTTCACATTCGGTTGGTTCGTCGTATTCATATCCCGAAGTGTAACGCCTGGCGGAGTTCAGAGCAAAGGGAACGCCAACGGCGATGTTGGCAAACTCCTGGTCGAATCTGCGCTCGATGGGCTACGGACAGCTAGCGCACAACGGGGTTCGCGCGGCGTAGTATCCGAAAGACACCTGACCCGACGGCAGGATCGAGTTCACCAAGTCCGTTTCCACTATTTGAAAACGCTGCGCGGGATCGGCTACCGCTTTGAAGCCGAACGTTGACCCTGCGCTCGCGGAGGAACGGCCGCCCTCGCCCGTCCATGTAGAGACGACCGCCCCCGCGACCCTGCTCGCTTTGCCGAAGCCCCGAGCGCAGCCAACTCCAGAAAAGACCGCCAATGACGGTCGTCGCCGGTGATAAAAGCCGGAGAGTTTTTTTGGGATACGCAGGACCTGCAAGGTGAGACAATAAACTTTTGTAGAGACGGGGCTTGCCCCGTCTCCGCTTAAGATGCGGCAATCCGCGTCTCTACTTTTATTGGAGAAAACACTTGAACGACTACCTTTTGTCCACGCTGCTGGGAATCGTCGAAGGCCTCACCGAGTTCCTCCCCGTCAGTTCCACCGCCCATCTCCGCATTTCCGAGGCCCTGCTGCATGTGCCGCTCGAGAGCGGCTACTGGAAGATGTATTCCATCGTCATTCAGCTCGGCGCAATCTTGGTTCTGCCAATTTACTTCCGCAAACATATTGCCAAGCTCATCTCGACGTTCCCTGCTGGCGAAAAAAGAGACTGCACCGTGCTGACGCATCCCCTCAGCCTGGTGATGATCGCCTTTGTTGTCACCGCGATCCCGTCTTTTCTGCTGACGAAAGTGATCGGCAAGAACCTCGAGAGTCTCTACGTAATGGGCGCCGCCCTGCTGATCGGCGGCATCGTGATGTGGATCATCGACGCCATGAAGGCGCCCTGGGAAAAGGCCGGGCCCGGGGCCGCCGGTGAGCCCATTGAAGGGACGCCGATCAACACCTGGCAAATGGACGACATCCGCGGTGGCCAAGCCATCTGGATCGGCGCTTGCCAGATTCTCTCCGCCGTTTTTCCCGGCACCTCGCGCTCCATGTCCACCATTGCCGCCGGACAACTGGTGGGAATGTCGCGCGCCGCCGCGCTCGAATTCTCCTTCTTTCTCTCTATCCCAACCATGACGGTGGCCACACTCTACACGCTCTACAAATCGCTTTCCGGCAAAGATGGGAATCCCATCGGCGTCGCCCAAATCACGCCTCACCAATGGATCGTCCTCGCCATCGGCTTCGTCGTCTCTTTCATCGTTGCCTACGGGGCTGTCGCCTGGTTCATGGGCTACGTCCGCAAGCGCGGCTTCGCACCGTTCGCCTTGTATCGCATTGTGATCGGAATCGCCGTACTGGTCTGGGCGGCGGGATTGCTCGCTCGCTAAGCCCATCCGAGTCGCACAAGGCAATGTATAATCGCGTACGGCGCTGGCGCCAGCGGCAAAACTCGTGTGGCGCACTCCGAGGCGATGCGCAGAATCAGCATGAATGGTGACGGTCGAGACCATGGTACAGAAGTTGCGGGTGCGGAGCCGTGCGGTGCGTTTGGGAATTCTGGTTGGCGTGGTGTTGGCCGCCTCTGCCACGCTGTGCCTCACTCCACCTATTCCCTTATGGCCCGGCTACCATGTATTCGCCGATCAACGCACCATCTTCCACATTCAGCATTGCTTTGATGTACTGTCCAATGTCCCCTTCATTCTCGTCGGAGTTTGGGGCCTATGCTTCCTCTTTGGCAGAGCGGCTAATGCTGCTTTTACTCGTCGTTGCGAGCGAATCCCTTACCTCTTTTTCTTTGCTGGCGTCGCGGCTACAGGTGTCGGCTCTGCCTACTACCACCTCGTCCCCGGCAATTTCCGTCTGATCTGGGATCTTCTGCCCATGACGGTTTCTTTCGCATCGATTGTCGCTGCGACAATCACGGAGCGCGTCTCGCTACGGATCGGGCTTTGGCTCTCCTTGCCTCTTATTGCCTTGGGAATCGCGAGCGTCCGGTATTGGTACCTGGGAGAGGTGCAGGGGCATGGCGATATTCGTTTCTACCTGTCCGTGCAGTTTTTCCCAATCATTGCGATTGCAACAATTATTACTCTGTTTCCGCCACGGTACACTCGAACGGCGGATTTGTTCTATGTATTCATTTTCTACGTTATAGCGAAATGTTTTGAGTTATTGGATGCGCAAATATACTCGCTCGGCAACGTTGTAAGTGGACACACACTGAAGCACCTTACTGCTGGCCTTGCATGTTACTGGATTTTGCGAATGCTCACGCTCAGAGTTGCCATTGACGATAACTCGCCCGTCGGCCACAAGCTGCAAGGACAACATCCCTATAGCAACTCTTTGGCCGATTGCACAAAGGAACTTATTCCATGAAAAAGGGCCTTTTGCCGTTTTTGATATGCCCCGCGTGCCACAATGGCTTCGCTGTGCATGAGAAATCTACCGATGAAGTGGGCATAGTTGAAGGGGAGCTGGTGTGTCTGGGGTGCAAGGCGGCCTTCCCCATCACTCGGGGCATTCCGCGCTTTCTTCCTTCCGAGTTGCCTCCCGCCCAAAAGGCCACTGCAGATGCCTTCGGCTATGAATGGACGCATTATTCGGCGCTGACCGATGCGGACCGGGAAGAGTTCCTCGATTGGGTCAAACCGCTGACTTCAGCTTTTTTTGCCGGCCGGGTGGTACTGGACGCGGGTTGCGGCAAGGGGCGGCACAGCGTGCTGGCTGCCCAGTTTCAGGCGCGAGAGGTTGTCGGGATCGATTTGTCCGATGCTGTTGAAGCGGCCTATAACAACACGCGCCATCTCCCAAACGTGCATATCGTTCAGGCGGACATCCTTCGTCTGCCGTTTGCCAAGCCATTCGATCTGGCGTACAGCATCGGCGTGCTGCACCACCTTCCCGATCCTAAGCGGGGATTTCTTGCGTTGGCGGGACACCTCAAGCCTGGAGGGCGACTCTCAATCTGGGTGTACGGCAAAGAGGGGAACCTCTGGATTGAGAGATTTGTTGACCCCGTTCGCATCCACCTCACTTCGCGGCTGCCGAAACTCGTGACCCGTGGCCTGTCGTTCTTACTGGCCCTTCCGCTGTATCTGGCGCTGAAATTGGTCTACCGGCCGGTCCAGGATCGACCTCGGTTACGATGGGTGAAACAACATTTGCCGTATGCGGAATATCTCTGCGCGATTTCCGGCTATTCTTTCGCGGAAAACTTCTGGAATGTGTTCGACCACCTGATTGCGCCCACAGCCTTCTATCATCGTCGCGACGAGGTCGAGGACTGGTTTGCAACCGCCAAACTCGAACAGGTGCAGGTTACACAGCGCAATAACAATAGTTGGCGGGGAACGGGTGTAAGTAACTGACAACCTGGTTTTTCGGTTTCGCCGGATGACTAAGCGCTGACAGCCGGCTTACAACCCGTACTTTTTCATCATGTGCCGGAATGAACGGTAGGATATTCCAAGCACGTCAGCGGCCCGGACTTGCACACCGCTGGTTTGCCCGAGCGCGGACTGCAAGAGCGAGCGCTCAATCTGCGCGACATAGTCTTCCATGTTCACACCTTCCGGCAGGACGGAGCCTGTGGGCAGGGTCATAGTCGTATTGATTGCGGTTTCCGCGCCCGCAGCCACGGCGCGCGCTTTCGGACGTTCCGCCGGCAGCTCGACATGCAACTCGCTCGTGGTTTCGAGCGCGACCGCCCGTTCGATCGTGTTTTCCAGTTGCCGCACGTTGCCCGGCCAGTCGTAACCGGATAGCGCTTCGAGCGACGCCGCCTCGACGCTGTGAATGCTCTTCCCTGCCCCGGGTGCATATTTTTTCAGAAAGTGGTTCGTCAGGAGCGGAACGTCTTCGCGGCGCTCGCGCAAACCCGGCACGCGGATTGGAATCACGTTCAGACGATAGTAGAGGTCCTCGCGAAACGTGCCTTCGGCAACCTGCCGGTCGAGATCGCGATTGGTGGCGGCGATGACGCGCACATCCACCGGAATTTCGCTGGTACCGCCAACCGGACGCACCGTGCGCTCCTGCAGCACGCGCAGCAGTTTGACCTGCATGGGCATGGTCATCTCGCCGATTTCGTCCAGAAAAACCGTGCCTTGGTCGGCGACTTCGAACAGTCCGCGCCGGTTCTGGTTGGCCCCCGTAAAGGCACCTTTGACGTAACCGAAGAGTTCGCTCTCGAGCAGCGTCTCTGGAAACGCGCCGCAGTTGACCGAAACAAAAGCCTCGGCGGCCCGCGGCGAGCAGGTATGCACGGCGCGCGCAACCAGCTCCTTGCCGGTCCCGCTATCCCCGTAGACCAGGATCGTGCTGCCGGTGGTGGCGACGGTCCGGATGGTCTCCTTCAGCCTTTCGATCGCCGGGCTGGCGCCCACAATATTGCCGAGCGAGTTGCGCGCGGCCGCGTCGCGGCGCAGGGCGAAGTTCTGGCGACTGAGCGAAACCCTTGTGACGGCGCGGGCAATGGCCAGCTTGACCTCGTCCACCAGTGCCGGGCTCTTGCGGATGTAATCGCTCGCGCCGCCTGCCTTGACCGCCTGCACGGCGGCTTCGTAATCGTCCACCGCCGTCATCAGAATCACTGCGGAATCGGGCGAGATCTGGTGCGCGTGGCGCAGCACTTCGACCCCATCCACGCCCGGCATTTTGATGTCGGTAACGATCACGTCGAACAATGCGCTGTCGATCTTGCGCTTGGCCAACTCGCCACCGGTGACGGTTTCGACTTTATGGCCATCGCGGCGCAGGGCAATGTCGAGCAGTTCGCAGATCGAGCGCTCGTCGTCGCAAACGAGAATGTTACCCACTCGTTCCTCCTGCCGCGCCTGCCAGCACCGCTCCGGCGGAGCCGAATGCGGAGGCAGTTCCCCCGGCGGCGCCCTGCTCGTGGGCATTCTCCATGCGCCGCAACCGCAACACAAAGCTGGTTCCCTTCCCGAGTTCCGAACGCGCCCACACCTTGCCCTCATGCGCCTGCACGATCTGGTACACGATGGCCAAGCCCAGGCCCGTTCCGCCTTCAAAGTTCGACTGGAAAGGCTCGAAGATCTTCTCCGTCTGCTGCGGGTCGATGCCGGGACCGGTGTCCGCGAAGCTCATCTCCCAGTCCGGGCCGCGCTCGGCCAGGGCCACGGTCAGGCTCCCACCCTTCTTCTTCATCGCGCGCACCGCGTTTTCCGCGAAGTTCCAGAACACCTGTTTCAGCTTGTCGCCGTCGGCCAGCACCCAGGCTTCGGACTTCGCGAAGTTCCGCCCCAGCTTGATGCCCGTGCTTTCGGCGGCCAGACGGTGTCCGAGCAAAGTAAGCGTGTCCTCGAGCAACGGAACCAGATTCACGCGCTCGAAGCGATACTGCTTGCCCCGCGAGTACGCCAGAAAATCGGTGACAATGTTGTTGAGGCGGTCGGACTCGCGGATCACAATTTGCAAAAGGTGCCGCTCCTCGGAATTCAGAGTGGACGCATCCGACAACATGCTGACCGAACCGGCAATCGAAGTCAGGGGATTGCGGATCTCGTGGGCAATGGCAGCGGCCAGGCGGCCCACGGCGGCCAGCCGGTCCTGCATGCGCACTTCGCGCTCCAGACGGCGGACCTCGGTGAGATCGTCAAACGAATAAACCAAGCCCAGGCCGCCGCACGCGCTCACGTTGAGCGCGGAAACCAGCACGCGAAAGGTCTTGTGGAAGCCGTTGCCGGTGACGTAGCGGACTTCGGCATTGGTGCGGGCCACGCCGAGGTGGGGCAACGGGTCCTGAAACAGATCGGCCACCGAGCGCCCGCGCAATTCGGCCTCGGAAATTTCAAGCAGCTGCTGGGCCGCCCGATTGACCAGCGTGATGCATCCGTCAAGCCCGGTCGTAATCACGCCGCCGCTCATGGATTGCACGATATTTTCGTGGAGCGCCTGCAGATTTTCGAGCGCGCCGCTGGCGTCCTTCAATTGCACATCCACCTGGCGGAGCTTGCTCATCAGCAGGCCGGCCAGGTGGGCGATGGCGAAGTAGGCAAACAGGTTGACGAAAATCACGACCTGCAGCGCCTTCAGCTTGGGATGCGAACTCGCATAGGAGGGAATGACCAAAAAATAATCGAGTTCGAGGATCGTCCCGAACAGGATGAAAGCCAGGGCCGCGCTCAGATATCCCCAGGAGCGCGGCAGCAACATGCACGCGACCACGATGACCAGGGGGTAGAGGAAATTCAGCGAGCTGTCGATGCCGCCCGTGACATGGACAATCAGCGTGACCATGGCAAGATCGGCGAGCACCTGCAGGATGGCCTGCAAACGATGCTCGCTCCACACCGAAACCAGAAACACGAAAAACAACGACAGCGCAAACCACAGCGCCATTCCGGTGAGAAAGGGCAGGACGGGCAGGGGGTTGGGCGTAAGACGGATAACGGTGAGTTCGATGGCCAGCAGCACCAGCAGGATCAGGATGCGAACCTTCACCAGCCAGGTCAGCCAGTTCCGTTCATCGGAGATGGAGTGCATGAAGTTAGCCGTCAGTCGTTAGTCGTTAGTCGTTAGTCGTTCGCGGTTCGTCGCTAACCCGGACATTCGGAGTTAGTCGCCAGCGCCGGGGATGTTGTGCCCAACGACCAGCGACTAACGACCAACGACGGTTTTTTCTACCCCGAAAGTTTTGCAATCATCGAGAACAGCGGCATGTACAAGGAAATCACGATGCCGCCGATGGAGACGCCGAGGAGCATGATGATGACCGGCTCCAGCATGGCCAGCATGTCTTTGGTGGCGGAGTCGACTTCGTCCTCGTAAAAGTCCGCGATCTTCTGCAGCATGGAGTCCATGGCGCCGGTGGCTTCGCCCACGCCGATCATCTGCGTCACCATGTTGGGAAAAACGCCGCATTCGCGGAGGGGATCGACGATGGTGCGGCCCTCTTCGATGGCCTTGCGCACCTTCATCAGCGCTTCTTCGAGCACGGCGTTGCCCGAGGTGCGGGCGGTGATGGCCAGGCCTTCGAGAATCGGAACGCCGGAGGTGATCAGCGTGCCCAGGGTCCGCGTGAAGCGGGCGACTGCGATCTTGCGCAGCAGAATGCCGATGATGGGCGTCTTGAGCAGCGCGGCGTCGAAGTAATATCGGCCTCGCGGGTGCTTGCGAATCTGCTTGATGCCGACGACGAGCGCAACGACACCCACAATACAGAACCACCAGAAATGACCCACGAAATCGCTGAGGCCGATGGTGATGCGGGTCGCCAGCGGGAGCGCCACTCCCAATCCGACGAACAGGTTCGCGAAGATCGGCACCACCCACTTGAGCAGCGCGGCCACGATCAGCATCGCGAACGAGACGACGGCCACCGGGTAGATCAACGCCGATTTGACGGCCGAACGCAGCTTGACCGCCTTTTCCACGTAGATCGCCATGCGCTGCAGGATGATATCGAGAATACCGCCGGTCTCGCCCGCCTCGACCATGTTGGTCGTAAGGTCGTCGAAGACGACCGGATACTGGCGCATGGCATTGGCCAGCGTGGCGCCACCTTCGACCGTGGTCCGCACCCCGAGCAGCGTTTTCTGGAAGTTGGGGTTCTCCTGGTTGGCGCCGAGAATTTCCAGGCACTGCACCAGCGGCAGGCCGGCGTCGATCATGACCGAGAACTGGCGGAAGAATATCGCCACGTCCTTGACCTTGACCTTGCCGCTGCCAAAAGTGGGCAGGGAAAATTCCTTGCCCTTCTCCCGGATGGAGCCGGGCGTGATGCGCTCCCTCCGAAGTTGCGCCGCCAGCCCGTCCTTGGTGGGGGCTACGCGCTCTCCCTGAACCTTCTCGCCCGAAGCGGTCTTTCCCGAAAATGTAAAAACCGGCATGGTTGCTTTCTCCTTATCCGTGTTCCCCCGGCGCCGGCTGCCCCTGCTGCGGGCCGCCTGCGCCTTCCTGTTTCTTCGCTCGTCCTCTTCCTCGTCTCATGGCCCGTTGCGCCACCGCGCGTTTCCCGCCGTCAGCGCTTCATGGGTGCCGCGCCCTTGCCCAGCGGAGACGGATGGTTCCGCCCCATCAGGCTGGCGCCGCGCGCGATCATTTCCTGCAGTTCGTCTTGATTGCTGGAGCGCGTCAACGCCATTTCCATGGTGATTTGCTTTTGGAAATACGCGGTGGCGAGCGATTGGTTGAAGGTCTGCATGCCGAACTTCTCCTGGCCCGACTGCATGGCGGAATAGATCTGGTGGATCTTGTCTTCGCGGATCAGATTGCGCACGGCGGCATTGGGCACCAGGACCTCCATGCACATGGCTCGTCCCTTGCCATCGCCCCGCGGCAGCAGAGCTTGGCACAAGATGCCTTCCAGCACCAGGGAAAGCTGGGCGCGGATCTGCGACTGCTGGTGCGCCGGGAACACGTCGATGATGCGGTTGATGGTGGAAGACGCCGAATTGGTATGCAACGTGGCGAAGGTGAGGTGGCCGGTTTCCGCGATACGCAGCGCCGACTCGATGGTCTCGAGGTCGCGCATTTCGCCGATCAGCACCACGTCCGGGTCCTCGCGCAGCGCGGCCCGCAGCGCGTCCGTGAAGCTCTTCGTGTCCGAGTGCAACTCGCGCTGGTTGACCACGCAGTTCTTGTTCATGTGCACGAACTCGATCGGGTCCTCGATGGTGAGGATGTGTTCGTGGCGCTCGGTATTGATCTTGTCGATCATGGCCGCCAGCGTCGTGGACTTGCCCGAACCCGTCGGCCCCGTCACCAGCACCAGCCCACGCGGTTTGTCGCACAGCTTGCTGACCACCGGAGGCAGGCCGAGCTGGTGGAACGATTTGATCTCAAATGGAATCAGACGGAAGACGCAAGCCGAAGCGCCGCGCT
>JBEKQG010000122.1:0-10305 GCA_049519955.1 Terriglobales bacterium | reverse complement strand
AACTCGGATGAAAATCACACCCTATAATCATCATTGTGAAGGCTCCTTACCTTCCCAGCGTCTTTCGGTCCTCAACCTCAAGACTACCGGGATTCTATCGAGCCTTCCCTCTTATCCAATCAGGTCTATCGCAATCATTTTCCTTGGATGGGGTGCCCGACCTCACGGTTTCTTGAATCCAATGGGTTGCTTATCTGGTGGTGAGGGGGTCTGAAACTGAAAGTACCCCAAGACAGCATCGACCTTCAGCATAAATCGAGCACGCTGAACCACAATGTTTTTCCCGTAGGTAGTTATTCCTGTGCGGTAGTTTCCGCCCGTGACCTGCCGATGCAACTCCCCGTCCGGGATTCGGAACTCTTCTAGGCTCTCTCCTGTTTCTTTTTCGACCGAATCAAGAATCGAGTGGTAGTCGTCTACCCACTCTTTCGTCACTTCGAAAGTGTTGGGCAAGTTCTGTTTCAAAGATGAAAGCAGCGCGTAGGCTTTGACAATCTCACTCATGTTTGTCCCTGCCACATCCCTGTTTGCAAGCGACGAGTATCACTTTCCAGCAGCGTAGATGACTTTGCCCTTCGTGTCCCAGAAAGCGATTCCGTTGGTCGTCATAATCCCTTGTTCCTTCGCGCCCGAACAACAGCCCAGGGTGAGCGAGCTGCCGTGTTTCATGGATTCAAGGGTAGCCTGGGAGCCCCCGAACTCATCTTGTAAATCGACTTCCCTTCCAATCGGGCTGACCTGGACATCTGCGCTTCCCCCTTCTGCAACCAGGGATAGCATCGCAGTTTTCTTCTCGTCCGCACTGAGATAAATGCGCCCTTTGCCATCAGCATCGGTCATCAGGAGCGCATCGCCGTCGGCAGATGCAACTAGCCGAATATTCGAAGTTCCATCACTCCCGGTGATTGTGAGGCCATTCAATCCGAGGGTGCCGCGAACGCTGCCCTGAGCGTCCTTAACTACAAACTCTTGCGCCTTTATCGTTCTTCGAAAAACGACGTATGAAGAGACGAGACTGAGCATCGCAAACAGAAGCAGGAGTGCGAGTGAGGCAATAAAACGCACCCTTCGGCCCTGTTTCTCGAGAGCATTCACCCTGGTTAGCAATGCTTCACAACCGTCACAGCTCACGGGCATACAAGTTCCTCCGACGTCCCGAAGAGATTTTACTCTCCCTGAAATCTTCAGGGTGTCGCTTCCAGTTTTCGCTTGGGCGGGGGCTTGGCTGGGCGGTCGCAATTGCACTGTCAGAAAGGCTCCTACGCTCTGGATTGCGCGGTTGTCACGGGCACCACGCGCTCCTACAATCCTTGAGTCATGTTTTCTACAGCTTCCGAGCCTGAAGTCCATCGCCGCCATCCTGCGCTGCGCATCCTCTACTACGCCGTTTGCCTGCTGCTGGCCGCCCTCATCGTCGGCCTCTGGTGGCTGTACTGGATCGCCCGCTCCCCTTTGCCGCAACTCGATGGCAGCGTTGCCGTGCCCGGCATTTCCGCCAAGGTCCGCGTAGTCCGCGATGGGCAAGGGGTTCCGACGATTGAGGCGGCCACGCTCGAAGATTTGTTTTTTGCGCAAGGCTATGTGACCGCGCAAGACCGGCTGTGGCAGATGGACCTCCTGCGCCGCGCCGCAGCCGGAGAACTTTCGGAAGTGATCGGCGAAGCCACCCTTCCGATGGACCGCGAGCAGCGGATTCTGGGCCTGCGCCTGGCGGCCGAGGCGGCGGAGAAGAGCCTCTCGACGCGCGACCGCGCATACATCGAAGCCTACGCGCGCGGCGTGAATGCGTTTCTCGAATCGCACCGCGACCGCCTGTCGCTGGAATTCCGCTTGCTGAAATACGCCCCGAAGCCGTGGACGGTGACCGATTCCCTGCTCATCGGTGCGCGCATGGTGCAGGACTTGACCCACTACGAAACTCCGCCCGCGCTGACGCGAGAAAAAATTCTGGCGAAGCTCGGCCCGGAGTTGACCGCGGACCTCTACGTGAATTCATCATGGCGCGACCGTCCTCCAACAGAGGTGCGGCGCATGGACGAAGTGCCGGCGGTGCACAGCGGCGACACCGATGACGATGAGGATGACGAGGAAGAAATGGATCCGGAGGGTGGTAACGGGCGGTTGACTTCGATGCGGCGCGATGGGCGGGAAATGACTTTACCAGAGGGGACACAGGGGTTCACGGGGGAAAAGCTCGCGACGCTCAGATCTGGTATTGGAATCGCCAGCGGATACGAGGCCGAAGACTCCGATGATTCGTTCCGTCCCGGATCGAATAACTGGGTGGTCTCCGGGCAGCACACGGTTTCTGGGAAGCCGCTGCTCGCGAACGATATGCACCTCGACCACCAGATGCCGAACTTGTGGTTTGAGGCACACCTGAAAACGACTACCGGCAATTTCGACGTGGCCGGAGTTACGCTGCCGGGAGTTCCGTTCGTCATCGTCGGCCACAACCAGCGCATCGGCTGGGGATTCACCAACGTGGGTGCGGCGGTCGAAGACGATTACATAGAGGAATTCAACGCGCAGGGGCAATACAAAACTCCGGCGGGCTGGGCGGAGCCGCAACACAGGATGGAAACGATCCAGGTCAAAGGCAAGCCGGACGTGGCGCTCGACGTGGTGATGACGCGGCACGGACCGATCGTTAGTGAACTGCTTCCGGGCGAGACGCGCAAGATCGCCTTGCGCTGGACGCTGCAGGACGGCATAGGGCTGATGTTCTTCGACGTGGACTCGGCGCAAAACTGGGATGAGTTTCGCAAGGCGTTCTCGGCGTTTGGCGCGCCCGGACAAAACGTGATGTACGGCGATGTGGATGGCCATATCGGATATCAGGCGACGGGGCGGGTGCCGATCCGCGCGGCGGGCGATGGCAGCCTGCCCGTCATCGGCAGCGACGACGCGCACGAGTGGAAAGGATTTATTCCCTTCGACGAGATGCCGCACATTTATGATCCGCCGTCGGGAATTCTGGCCACTGCCAACGGGCGCATTACGCCGGACGACTATAAATATGCGATCGGCAACGAATGGGAAGCGCCATGGCGGACGGACCGAATCTATCGCGTGCTCGAATCGGGAAGGAAATTTGCGCCCGCGGACATGCTGGCGCTGCAGATGGATGTGTCGTCCACCTATGACCGCTTCTGCGCCGACAAGTTCGTGTATGCGATCGACCATGCGGCGCGGGCTTCAGACCGGGCAAAGCGGGCGGCGGACATTCTGCGCGACTGGGATGGCCGGATGTCGGCGGAGTCGGCGGCTCCGACGATTGAGACGAAGGCGCGTCAGGAACTGGCGCGGCTGCTACTGGAGCCGAAGCTGGGTGCGGCTGCAAGCCCGAGTTCAGGCGCAGATTCGGGCGCGCTGAGTTGGAAGAGTTATCGCTGGGCGATGTCGTCGGTGTGGCTGGAAAATGTGCTCACCAAGCAGCCGGCGCGCTGGCTGCCTCCGGGATTTTCCGACTATGAAAGCGTGCTGACGACTGCGGTGGAGAACGCCATAAGTCAGACGGGAGTCGCTGCGAAAGATGGCGTGACGTTTGCTCCGAAAGTTCCTTCCGACCTCAGTCAATGGAAATGGGGAACGAATTATCCGGTTGAAATCGAGCATTACGTACTCAGCCAGATTCCGGCGATTGGGCGCTTCACGGGGCCGGGATCCCATCCCTTGAGCGGGAGCACGTACACGGTGAGGGCCGGTGCCCGCGGCTTTGGGCCCTCCGAGCGGCTGACGTGGGACTTCGCCAACTTTGACGGGAGCACGCTGAACCTGGTGACGGGAGAGAGTGGAATCTTCCTCAGTCCGCATTACATGGACCAGTGGGGCGCATGGTACGAAGGCTGGACGTTCGCATTTCCGTTTTCTTCCGGGGCAATCGAGAAAGGCAAGAAGCACGAGATGACGCTGGTGCCGCGGTAGGAGGACAGTCGTCAGTCGTTAGTCGTTCGCTGGTCAACAAAGCCAAGAGCGAGCAACCAATAGCGAACCGCGATTCGCGCGCAGCGTCCCTAGAAATCGGGGGTGATGACGTCGACGAAATCGCCCACGAGGTTGACGATCTTACCGGAATCGCCCGGATTACTCGCGTTGTACAGCAAGGCATCGGTGGTGGTGTCGTAGATATAGAACGTTCCGCCCTGGACCAGATACACCACAGTGCGCGTGGCAACGGGTTGCAGGCCGGTCACGTCTCCGTTCTCGGGAGGAATTAAGACGCCGCCTGGCGGATTGCTCCCCACGGTCGTTTCCGGCAGCGTGTTGTAGATGGAAAGGCAGCCGCGGGTCTCGGTAGTCGTGGAAATTTCAGTGCAGGCGCTGGCGCCAATGAAGAGCTGTCCATTCGAAGCCAGCGACAGGCGGGTGTGATATCCGTCGGTAATGACGATCCCGGAATTCGTCACCGCCATTTTAGACAGATCGACGACGGTGAGCAGTCCGCAGGACTGTGCCGCAGTGGTTTCCCCTGTGCAGGGCTGCGACCGCACCGGCGTGCCCGCCACATACATGGTCGAACCATTGACAAGAGCTGCACTGCCGGCACACTGAATTGTATTCGGAACGCAAACGGCGACTTTCGATCCTAGAGTGTTATTGGTCAGATTGAGTTGCTGAACGCTGGCCTGTTGTCCGCCGCACTCGGCGCCGCAGTTCAATATATATGCAATGCTGTCGTCGCTGCTGAAAAACGCCGCCACCGGATGGTCGAAGCCCGGCACAAAAGTCACGACTGGTTCCTCCGTTCCGACGCTCGACGGAGTAATCACCGCAACCACATTCGCGACGGAATCCTGCCCCTCGCTGAAAGCCAGGAGGCGAGTGCCGGTGTTGCCGATGGCAAGATAACGGTATGGCGGGTTGAATCCCTGAGGCACTGTGCCGGGCCAAACGCAGACGGGATTGGCCGGGTTCACCGGCGGGCAGCTAATGGACGCGGTGATGGCGCCCGAACCCAGACCAATGACTTCGATGGCTCCGGGAGATTGACCCGTCACCTGGGCGGTGGGCACCGCAACGTATGCGGTGGAGCTGTCCGGCGAAACGACAAAGCTCTCGGTCATGCCGGGCAATGTCACCCTGTTCGCGGTGGATTGTTTGGCGTTGTCAACGATGCTGATCACGTTGTCGGAGGTTTCGGTGCCGTTGCCGCTGAACACCAGGGTCTGGGCCCGGCTGGGCGTGAGCACCATCATTCCCGGAGTGTTGCCTGCGGAAATGGACGCGGACACACGCACGTCCGTTTCGGCGTCGACGATATAAATACCAGCGCTCAATGTGCCGGCCGAAACTTCATTCGTGACGAAGGCGCGATACTTGGCGCTCGGCTCCAGCGAGCCGTTGGGCGTGCTGGTGCCGCAGCTCAAGCACATCAAACTGGCGGGCAGCACGATTAACAAAAGAACCGGGACCTTTTTCAAACCTGGAACTCCAACCTCATGCCGGATATTTGCTTGGATGCAAGAACAAGGATTATAGCAAAGGAGCGAAAGCAGGAGGTTCCGACGTTTCAGAGTTCAGGGCCGCAGGCTCAGCTTTGAAACCCTGAGACTTTGAAACCCTGCCTGTGCCAGATGCGAAGACCTTGCCGCTTCTTGTATCCTCAGGTAAATGCCGCAGGACCTTCTTGACCGCCTGAAACAATCGCCCGTGCTCTGCGACGGAGCCATGGGGACGCTGCTCTATGCCAAGGGCATCTTCATCAACCGCTGCTATGACGAGCTGAACTTGTCACAGCCGGACCTGATTCGCGACATCCACCGCGAGTATCTGCAGGCCGGCGCCGAGATGATCGAAACCAACACTTTCGGCGCCAACAGCTTCCGCCTGGCACGCCACAGCCTGGTGGACCGCGTGCGCGACATCAATCTCGCGGGCGCTCGCCTGGCTCGAGAAGCGGCCAAGGGTTTCGATGTTTGGGTTGCCGGATCCATGGGCCCGTTGGGCGTTCGCATTGAACCGCTGGGCAAGACTTCCTTCGAAGAGGCGCGGACCGCGTTTCGCGAACAGGCGGCGGCACTGGTCGAGGGCGGCGTCGATGTGCTGATGCTTGAGACCTTCGGCTACCTGGAAGAGTTGCACCAGGCCGTGCTCGCCTGTCGCGACGTGAATCCGAAGGTTCCCATCGTCGCCCAGGTCACGATTGACGAAGACGGCAATTGCCTCGATGGCTCGAACCCCGAGACCTTCGCCGCCCGGCTCGAAGAATGGAACGTCGATGTGCTCGGCATCAACTGCAGCGTGGGCCCGGTTACAATGCTGGACGCAATCGAGCGGGTGCGCGCCGTCACTTCCCTGCCTCTGGCCGCGCAGCCCAACGCCGGCATCCCCCGCTCGGTCGAAGGCCGCAATATCTATCTCTGCTCGCCGGAATACATGGCGAACTACACCTCCAATTTCGTTGCCGCCGGAGTGCGGCTGATCGGCGGTTGCTGCGGCACCACGCCCGATCATATTCGCGCCATGAAAGCGATGCTGCGGGTGAGCCAGGCGCGCGGCAAGACCGCGATTTCACAGGCGATCCATTCCGCCGCCGCCCCTTCGGCTCCGGCGGCCGTTCCCATGGCCGAGCGCTCGCGCCTCGGCGCCAAGCTGGCCGCTGGCGAATTCGTGAC
This sequence comes from Terriglobales bacterium, assembly GCA_049519955.1. Taxonomy (GTDB): domain Bacteria; phylum Acidobacteriota; class Terriglobia; order Terriglobales; family Acidobacteriaceae; genus Acidiflorens. Next base: position 3,688 of record JBEKQG010000122.1, on the reverse strand, counting down.
CATGGTCGAGATCGTGCCGCCCAAGGGGACCGATATCCGCAAGGAGATCGAGGGCGCGCAGTTTGTCAAGTCAGTCGGCGTGGACGCGATCAACATCCCAGACAGTCCGCGTGCCTCGGCGCGCATGAGCAACCAGGCGTTGTCGCTGTTGATACAGCAGGCGGTTGAGATCGAAGCCATCCTGCACTACACCTGCCGCGACCGTAATGTGCTCGGCATTCAGTCCGACCTGCTGGGCGCGGCAGCCACCGGGATCCGCAACCTCATCTGCATCACCGGCGACCCCCCGAAGATGGGAAACTATCCCGACGCCACGGCGGTGTTTGACGTGGATTCCATTGGACTGGTGAATATCGTCCACAACCTGAACCGGGGCGTGGATTTGGGCGGAAACCCAATCGGCGCCGGAACCGGCTTCGTCATCGGCGTGGGCGCGAATCCGGGGTTGCTTGACCTCGACGAAGAAATCAGGCGCTTCGAATACAAAGTGCAGGCGGGCGCGGAATACGTCGTCACCCAGCCCGTGTTCGACCTCGCGGTGCTGGAAACTTTTTTGCAACGGATCGAGCACTGCCGCATTCCGGTGGTCGCCGGGATCTGGCCGCTGGTCAGCGCGCGCAACGCCGAGTTTATGAAAAACGAGCTGCGCGTGTCCGTGCCCGATGAAATCCTCAACCGGATGGCCAAAGCCGCCAGTCCGGAGGCGGCGCGCGCGGAAGGCGTGGCCATCGCTCGCGAAATGCTGGCGGCGGTCCACGAGCGGGTCCAGGGCGCGCAGATCAGCGCTCCCATGGGAAGATATGCCTCGGCAGTGGATGTTCTGGAAGCTCTCGGCTCCAAGCGGCGGACCCCAGTGTAGACGACAGTGTAGATTTGGGAACACTCCGCCAAGAAATCTGTGCAAATCAAAACAATTCACTTTACATTTCTCATCCCAAGCGGCATTACAATAGGATGTAGGAGCAATTGGATTGGTAAAGTTTGAGGATTGCCTGGAGCGTTTGGAGAAGATCGTCCAAGAACTGGAAAAAGGGGAAGCCCCTTTGGAGAAGTCTCTGACGCTCTTTGAAGAAGGCATGCAACTTTCCGCCACCTGCCGGAAGCAGCTTGAGGAAGCCGAAGGGAAAGTGGAGATTCTGTTAAAGCAGAACGGAAAGCTTCAGACTGAACCGTTCGAACCCCCGGCCGAGAAAGCGTTGCGCAAGTAACGCGGTCACGACTCGGAATTGATAACGCCTGTGCTGGCAGTTTGCTGTCGCAGCCAATGCCGCGGCGGAATTGCGGTGTAGTCAGGGGGATCTATGGAACCACTCTGCGTAGTCCTTTATCAGAATGACCCTAGAACTGCCCAAACTCTGGCGGTCAGTCTCTCCCAACACTTTGAATCTGTTTATTTGGCTGGCACGTACCAGGAGGTCCGTCCCGCGGTTGCAAGGCATAGCGCCGAGGCCGTGGTGATGGATCTGGAAACTTCGGGGCCGGATGAAGTCGGTCGCCTGCATCATGAGTTCCCCGACCTTTGCATCGTCGGCACGCACCGTCTGGCCGACGACAAGCTCTGGACCGAGGCCCTGAGTCTGGGCGCGTCCGACATCTGTGAGCCGCGCAAAGACGACGTGGTGCGCTCGCTGCTGCAGCGACTCATGCACCGCGTAGCCGCCTGATCGTTTGTCCGTTCCCGAGAGACGAGGCTGGCCCCGTCTCTCGGGCTCTTGAGACGCGGTCAGCCGTTTTCGTGAAAAAGGCTGTTCGGCAAGGGGCGCCTGTGAGCGTCCCTTTTTATTTTCGCGAAGCCCGCTTGCTATACTGCGATGTCATGCTGAAACAAGTTCTTGAACAGGGACGGGAAGCCGCCGACGCCGCCCTCGAGCGACTCTTGCCGGCGGCTGCCGAGCATCCGGCGTCTATCCATCAGGCCATGCGCCACAGCGTGTTTGCCGGGGGCAAACGCTTGCGTCCGATCCTGTGCGTGGAAGCGGGACGCATGATCGCAGCGGCATCGTCTGCCAGCCCGCTCCCCGCTGGCATCGAGCGAGTCGGCGCCGCGCTCGAAATGCTTCACACATATTCCCTGATCCACGACGATCTGCCCGCGCTCGATAACGACGACCTGCGCCGCGGACGCCCCACCTGCCACAAAACCTTCGGCGAAGCCATCGCCATACTTGCCGGAGACGCGCTGCAGACGCAAGCCTACGAAGTGCTGGCGCAGATCGCCTGCCCTCCCGAGGCTTCTCGAAAGGCCTTCATGATCACCCTTGCGATGCAGTCAAACCCAGCTCTGCAAGAATCGTCTCTGTCTGCACGTTCTCTTCAACATGTTGATCAAGCTGCTCCGCGAGGTGCGTCGCCAGAGAGTCATTTTCTTGCGACAAAGACACCGCCGAGTCCTTGCCGAGAATCCAGACAGCGAATCGATTGTCTCCTACTGCCATAGGTCCCGAAAACGGTCCACTGAGCGGCAAAAAGCGAAGTCTATCCCCTGATTCTCTCTCGATCTCCTTGTACTTGGCAATGCGGTTAGCTACCATCAAGCGGAAGCGATCGACGCTCCCTGGGCTGCCGCTTTCTGACTCAATGTTGTCTAAGGCATCGCGTGTATTGGGCACGGAGAAGGGATATAAGAGGGTCCTCTTGGGATCAGTTCTCGCGCATTCAATCCAATTTGTGAGCTCGTCAACAAATCGCTTTTCAAAATGCTTCTTCTGACCTTCGGGGGCCAGATATTTCCTTGGTCCCAAGAACAGCGCCGGTGTTCTTTGAACGATGTAAAGCCTCTTCTGCGCGCCCTGTATGATCTCCGTGCCCAGATCGTATAGTTGTTCCCGAGTCGTTGAGATCCGAGTGGTCTGGTAGGATTTTGCGATCTCCGTGGCCAGCGCGTCTCGCAAGGACCCGGAAAGTGCCTCAAGTTTCCTAAACTCGTGAAATGTCGTTCTTATCGCGAAAGGGGCCTGATCATGTCCTTCGAGGTGTTCGAGAAATTTCGCCAGATCCTCAGAGCGTTTCTCGCCTTCGTTTAGCCTCTTGCGAAAGATCAAGACAGGCTTTGCGCGCCTCACAGCCTCCTCGTACTCTTTTTTCACGGGCCCGGGGAACGATTGCCACAGGATCATTACGAAAATATGGCAACGCTGAACACCCTCTACGTAAGCGGCAACAGGAGACCGGCTCGACGCAGGAAAACGCTCAAACAAGATCGCTCGAAGGTTAAGCTCATTAATGTCGGTTTCTGCAATCTCCCGCTCGCTTTCAAGCTCGATCATATCGGAACTCACGAAAACCTCTATTCGTTCCGCCATAACACCTCCTAGGCTTTGAGCCAGGTTGCTTACTCGGACCTAGTACTTACGGTGAATCATATATTGCGCCCAAGCATTCAAGAGTGTCCGGTAGTCGGACTCTGGGACCTCATCGAGAAAGGGCAGGGCTTTGTCGATGTATTGTTGCGCCAGGTCCTTGGTGTAGTCGATGCCCCCGCCGCGTTGGCTTAAGATATCTTGTACCTGCCGAATTTCGGCAGGTGTTGCGGAATGATTGCCAACGACGCGCACAAGCGTTTTCCGATCAGAGGACGAAGCCTTAGATAGGGCGTACTGGAGAATCGTCGTACGCTTGCCCTCACGGATGTCAGATCCAACAGGCTTTCCGAGCTTTTTTTCGTCACCGACAATTCCCAAGACGTCAT
>JBEKQG010000121.1:0-10308 GCA_049519955.1 Terriglobales bacterium | reverse complement strand
ATCCCGCTTTCCAAGCTGGACACGCACCCGATGGTAGGTTTGCATGTCCCCACGATGCGTCCCATTTCGTCATTCCACGAGTGCCTTAATAGGTACATCTTTATGTGGTCGAAGACCTAGTCGCGCTGTAGTGGCTGGAAGTCTCGTGCTCGCAATCGGATCGCTTCTGCTGGGGTGCAAGCGAGAACCTGTCCCAGAATCTTTTGGCATTTACTTTCAGTCCCCTCATGGTCTTGTGGAGATTCCGGTGAAGGGCGACCCCGCATACCTCGCGGCCACCGCAAAATTTGAAGCGGCTCTTGCTAAGGGAAATTTCGAAGGAGTGGTGTCGGCAAGCAAAGCCATTAACGACTCTTGTCAAACAGCCACCGAACAACCAGTTTTCATTCTCTATCATGACACCATCAAACCGCAGATGTTGCATTTAACCTGGTCCACATATCGCCCCACCAAGATAAGACACATGGAAATTGCTGATCTGGGGATAACACCCGTCGCCGATAAACCGTTTATGTACCGGCTCACCCCGAAACATCCCCTTTCCAAAGACGTCTATATCCTAGTAGGCTCCGTGGAGTTTGCAAGCAATAACCTTGCTTGTTTCATGGTTGGCACGCCCGAAGAGATATACGGGTACCCCAAGAAGACGCATCAATGAAATAGCCTTCGAATCAGGAACACGTTAGCCGATTGGCTCTGCCTCCGGCGGCAGCGGAGGCGCTTCGAACGGCGGCGGAGGTTCTGGGACTGGTGGCAACTCCGGCGCGGGAGCCGCGGCGGCTGGATGCAGCAACGCGTCGAGATTCGGGTATCGAGCGGCCAGGAAATACAGCGCGTACGCGGGGAAGAAAACTGTCGCCGGCACGCACACCAGAGCGACCAGGTAAATCAGCAGGAGCAGCAGCATGGTTCCGAAGATGATGGCCAGACTGATCGTCGTCACGTTCCATCCAATCCCAGCGGCGTGGCCCGCCACCACAACAAGGGCAGCCGGGACGAAGACGAACAGCGAGGGGATGATGGCGATGATGCCGAACAGAATGGCTGCGGCCAGCGAAAGCACGAACTTGAGCAGCAGGTAAATGGCAAAGCTGCCCTTCTCGGGCCGGACGATCGCGAGCACACGGTGCCAGCCGTCGGCGAAGTCGAGATCTTCGAGGGCCATAATCGGCACCAGAAAATCCCTGGCCAGCACTTGCACCACGGCGGCGGTCAGCACGAACACCATGAACAGGGCGACGAGAAAAAGCGCTCCGACCACCAACCGCCCAACGTGTTGCTGTAGATCTTGCATCCACCCCAAAGCAAAAGCGACGGCCAGCGGCACGCCAATCAGAAACAGCAGAAACATCCCGGCGGCAATCTGGAACACAAGCTGCCAGAGAAAGAAGCGGCCTCCGGCGCGATGCCATTTTCGCCAGCCGTCGCCGATCGAACATTCCCGCCGCAGAACTGAGCCGAAGAGAATGAAGCGGAAGACGCTGTGGATGTAAAGAAAGACGAAGCCCAGCACAACGGCGACGAAGATTCCGGCCACGATCAATCCGATGAACTGCCCGATGTGCGCGGGTATGTGCGCGGGATTGAAGGACGGCAGGCCGCGCAACAGGCCCGGCCACGGAAACGGTCTTTCGGTGTTTCGCGCGTGCGAGGCGAACTGAGCGGGATTGAAATTGCATCCGCCGGAACGCAGTTCCGCCGCCAGAATTCCAACCAGCGCCAGGCGCGACCATTGGCCGAAGCGGAAACGGGTGAAGAGTTGTTCGCGCGCGTGCTGGAGCGCGGGCTGTATGCAATCAACGGCAGAGACGGGCAATGGACGACCTCACACCAACGTCGCCAAGGTATCGCGGGAAGAGTTGCGGCGTCAATGAGCTGCGAGCTACGAGCCACGAGCTTCGAGCAAAACCGGTTGCCCGCGGCTCGAATCTCGTGGCTCGCAGCCGAGAAACGAAAACCGCCCCGGCCGCTCACTCGTAGCGCAGGGCCTCGACGGGATCGAGGTTGGCGGCCCGTGAGGCGGGGATCAGCGCGCTCAGTATGCCGACGAGCAGCAGCACCAGCGTTGAAATCATGACGGTGAAGAATGAAATTCTGAGGTGGATGTCGGCTTTCCCGGAGTCGTCTTCAAAGAGCGGGCCCATCAGCGGAAGCGTTCCCACGCCGGCGGCAACCACGTAAGACACGACGATGCCGATGGCGCCGCCGAGCAGCATGATGAGCAGCGTTTCGGAAAGGAATTGGGCCTTGATGTGCCACTTGCGCGCGCCAAGAGCGCGGCGCAAACCGATTTCCTGGACGCGCTCATCCACCGAGACGAGCATGATGTTCATGACGCCGACGCCGCCGATGCCGAGCGTGAGAATGCCGATAAAGATGAGCAGCACTTGCAGTCCGATGGTGATGCCGTTGATGACGGGCCGGAATTCTTCGCGCCCGAACATCTGAATGGCCTTTTTGTCGGTGGGTGAGAATTGCTGCCGCGTGGCGATCGCGGCGAGAACTTGCGCCTCCGCGCGCGCCTCGAACTGCGGCGCGATGGGTTCAAACACCAGCACGTCGCCGTACTTCGCGTTCCACAGATCGTTCGCCGTAGAGTAAGGGATCCATGTGGATTCATCGTCGCTGGAGAAATAATTGCTCAGTTGGATCTTGCGGTCCATGGTGCCGATCACTGTGAACCGGACTCCTGCGATCTCGACGATCTCGCCGACGGCGGGGCGTCCGCCGAACAACTGCTCGCGCACGCGCGCGCCCAGGAACACGACGCGACGGCGCTCGAGTTCGTCGAGCGAGTTGATCCAGCGGCCCTCGGACGGCTGCTCGTTGCGCATATCGCCGTATTCGGGGCAAACGCCGCGCACGGCGGCGGTGCCCACCATGCGGTCTTCGTAGGCGATGCCGGGACGGCGCACCGTCTCAAGACACGCGTGGCGCACATAATTGGCCGTCTCCTTGATCATGTCGAGATCGGCTTGCTCGAGGACGACTTTCTTTCCGGCGCGCTGGCCGCCGGGCTGTTCGCTGGTCTGCTGCGGCCACGCGATGACGGCTCCTTTGCCGAAGGCGTTGAAGCCACCGACGAGAATTTCGCGGAAGCTGCCGCCATAGGCGATCAGCAGCGTGACGGTGGCGATTCCCCACACAATGCCGAGCATGGTGAGAGCGCTGCGCGTGCGGTTGCGGCGGAGGGCCAGCCAGGCTTCGCTTAGGATTTGATAAATCATGCTAGCCACCAGCCTCGTGGCGCAGGGCCTCGATGGGATCGATGGCGGCGGCGCGGCGTGCCGGATACACCGCCGAGAGGATGGCGATGATTCCGAGCACTGCAATGGCCAGCGTTCCCGTCTGCCACGTCGGCAGCAGGCCCGCGAAGAAGTCCGGCATCGGCAACAGATCGACCAACGCGCACAGGCCGAACGCGATGATGAGCCCGGTGCCGCCGCTGATCAGCGCGACAATGAGCGCCTCCAAAAAGAACTGGCGCAGGATGCTGTTCGCCGGAGCGCCGATGGCTTTGCGGACTCCAATTTCGCGGGTGCGCTCGCGGACCGCGACCAGCATCACGTTCATGACGCCGAGGCCACCGAGAAATAACGTAACGATGCCGACCGCGCCGAGAAAGTACTTCATGCCATCGGTCATGGTGCGGAAGGCTTTGGCTTCCTGGATGGTGTCCCAGATGGGGCAGGCTTCCTTGTCGCTGGGATCAAAATTGTGCAGCCTTGCCAGGACGCGGCGGATCTCTCCCTTGCAAGCTGTGTCGTGCTCGACCGAGCGCGGAACGACCAGCAACTGGTCGAAGGTGTAGGGCGTGCCCGGCGGCTTGTCGGGAAAGTCGCGTCGCATGGCGGAGAAAGGAATGAAGATTTTGTTGATGTCCCAGCCGTCGTAACTCGAGTCCTGTTTCTTGGATGACATTACCCCGATCACGGTAAAAGGCATGTCGTTGAGATAGACGAACTGGCCGACGGCTGGACGGCTCGCGAACAACTGTTTTTTGGCATCGGAGCCGAGGAAGGCCACGCGACGGCCTGCGCCGATGTCATCTTGATCGTAGAAGCGGCCATCGCTCACGCCGAGGCTGCGAATCTCGGCGAACTCCGGCGTCGAGCCGGTCACGGTGAAGGCGGCGGCGTTGAAGGCGGTATGCGAACGCACCGTGTCTTGTTCGAGCTCTGGGATCGCATACTGGCAATCGGTGGCTTCTTCTTGAATGTGGGGAATATCGGAGTCAACCCAGTGCACCAGGCGGCCAGCGCGTGTGCCGCCAGCCTGCAGGCTGGTGCGGCCATGGAAGACGATCATGATGTCGCGGCCCAGGGTCTCGGCCTGCTTGGCTTGGCCGACGCGAAGGCCCTCGCCAGCGGCGACCATCAAGACGATCGAGACCACTCCCCAGGCAATGCCGAACATGGTCAGCAGAGTGCGGACGCGGTGCGCCCAAAGGGTACGGAACACGTCCTGGATGAGGTCGCGAAAAGACATGTAATGGTTCGACGCGGCTCGCCGGAAAATGAGAGCGCAGCCTGACTCTCTCCTTTAATGTACGTGGAATGAAGACGTCGAGTTCCCAGCAAGATCGCTAAGTGGAGCCGCGGCTTGCCGTGTCCTAATCGATAGGTGGAGGGACGGGTTCCGTCGGTGCCGGCAGCAAGGCGTTGCGCCGCAGCCAGCCGTCGAACTCCCTCAAGGCAAGTTCGCATTGCAGGCGATGGCGTTCCTTGCGGTCGCGGACCTTTCGGTCGAGCGGGGGCAGCAGGTCGAATGTGATATTCGCCGGCTGAAAATTCCTGCTCTCCGCCTGCGTGATGTAGTGGACCAGCGAGCCAAACGCCGTGGCTCGCGGCGGAGGCGCCGGTTCGCCGCCCGTGGCCAGCGCGGACGCATTCATCCCCGCCATCAGGCCGGTCGCGATCGATTCGACGTAGCCTTCGACGCCGCAGATTTGTCCGGCGAACAGCACATGGGGATTCGCTTTCATCTGAAGCGCCGCCGTCAGCAGCGCCGGCGCGTTGATATACGTGTTGCGGTGAATTTGTCCGAAGCGCAGAAAGCGCGCGTTCTCGAGGCCGGGGATCAAGCTCAGCACGCGCGCCTGCTCGCCGAATTTCAGATGGTTCTGGAACCCGACAAGATTATAGGAATCGGCGCGCAGATTTTCCTGCCGCAACTGCACCGCCGCATACGGGATTCTGCCGGTGCGTGGGTCCTTGAGCCCCACCGGCTTCATCGGCCCGAAGCGCAGCGTGTCGCGTCCGCGCCGGGCGATTTCTTCAATGGGCAGGCAGCTTTCAAAATAGTTCAGCTTCTCCCATTCTTTCTCGTCCACCGATTGCGCCGCGAGCAGCGCGTCGTAAAAACGGTCGTACTCTTCTTTCGACATTGGACAATTGATGTAGTCGGCCGATCCTTTGTCGTAACGCGCCGCCAGATACACCTTGCCCATATCGATGGAATCGGCCTCGACAATGGGGCTGATCGAATCGTAAAAATACAGATGGCTGTTGCCGGAACTGGTTGCGCACAAACGCGCAATCTCACGAGACAGGCCGTCCGACGTGAGCGGGCCGGTTGCAATAATCGTGATCTGTCCGTCTTCGACCTGCGTGACCTCTTCGCGGCGAATCGCGATCAGCGGTTCGCGGGAAATCGCCTTCGTCACCCTTCGCGAAAACTCGGCCCGATCCACGGCCAGAGCGTGTCCGGCGGGCACGGAGGTCTCACGCGCGATCCCGAGCAGCAGAGATCCCGCTCGCCGCATTTCTTCCTTCAATAGCCATGGCGCTGTGTTCTCGCTCTCGGACTTCAGGGAATTCGAGCAGACCAGTTCCGCGAAGTCTTGCGTCTGGTGGGCGGGAGTCGCGCGCACCGGCCGCATTTCAAATAATTCCACGGCGACGCCGCGCCGCGCACACTGCCACGCCGCTTCCGACCCGGCGAGTCCAGCGCCGACAACACAGACTTTTCTCATTCAACTCCAACTTCCTTCAACTTCGTTTTTCCCGGGATCGATGTGTCCGGCCGTGCCGGCGATGACGGACTTCACCTGCGTCAGTATAGACGCGCGGGGCGGACACGTTACGCAATCCATACTCTGAATATCATGCCGAACGACGAGACAAAGCGCGCGCACGGTTGTCCACGGCAACGCAGGCGCAGCCCCTGCGCGCCCGTGGTATATTTCCACATCATGAAGGCCAGCGGGGTTGTGTACTTTGCCCTAAGTTTTCTTCTTTTCTTTCATTTTCTCCGCGTTAACAACTACTCGACCGACACGGTGGAGTATGTGGGCAATGTGTTGGCCCTGCATGTTTCCGATCCGGTGGCGATTCGGGATCTTGCCTACCGGGCGGTGACCACGGAAGCGCCGGCCATGGTTGTGCCGCACATTCTGGGCACAGACCTTGCCACGGAAGAGGCAGCCGTGCGGCGCGCCAAACACGCCGATGCTTACCGCTTCGCGCAGTTCCTGCCCTATTTTTCCGTCAAGCCCCTGTACATCGAAGCCCTGGATCTGATCCACGAAGCAGGCGTAGGGCTGGTGAGGTCGATTGCGGTGGTGTCGGCCGTCTCGTTTGCCGGAATTGCGGCGCTGATCTACTGGTGGGTCGTAAAGCTCGGCGGCTCCGCGTGGACGGCGTGCCTGGTTTTGCTGACGGCGGAGATGTATGGTCTTGGTCAGGAGACCGGGCCGGACGCGCTTTCGGTCCTGTTCCTGCTGGGAGGGCTCTTTTCGCTCTGCTTCGTGAGGCCCTCCCTTGGAGTTGCGCTTTTGCTCGTGTCCGCCTGGGTGCGCCCCGAGAATGCGATTCTTGCCGTGCTGGTTCTGCTCTATCTCGCGCTCCGACGTGAACTGCGTATTTGGATGGCTGTCGTTTTGCTGGGAATCGCAGTCATGACTCCGGTGGCAATCGGCCATTTCGGCTATGGATGGAAGGCGTTGTGCTCGCACACATTCAAATTCACGGAAATGGATCCCGGTCTGTTGGTTCCCATTTTCACGGCATCCGACTACGTTCATGCCTTGCGTTCCGGGCTGCGAGAGGCAGTACTCAGCAGCCTGGTTGTTTACCTGCTGCTTTGCGTAGTGGGCTGGCGGCTGGTGCCGCGCATGAGACGGCCACTTCTGCTTTGCGGACTTTTCTCGGTGGCGAAGTTTGTCGTCTATCCCAATTTCGAGCCGCGATATTACGCCCTGCTGTACGTGCTGGCCGCGATCGGCGTGTGCGTTGCGGTCGGGAACCGGGCTGGCGCCGCCGGTTTCCAAGACCCGGCGGTAGCCGCAACCGCATCGCGGCCATGACGGCCTTCATGCCAGAACAGGTTCGTGGCAGGTCTGGAGGCCCGCGGCAGGGTACGAATCCACATGCGAAAAGTTGGTTGAGATGCGACAATAGAACTTCCCTCTCATGACCACCTCTGCGATCGCTGCCATTACACCGGAGATGATCCGGGAGCACGGCCTCACTCCGGAAGAATTCGAAAAAATCAAGCAATTGCTGGGCGGACGCGAGCCGACGCGCACCGAACTCGGCATTTTTAGCGTGATGTGGAGCGAGCACTGCTCCTATAAGTCGTCGCGCGTGCACCTGAAGCGGCTGCCCACGCGCAGCAAGCTGGTGTTGCAGGGGCCGGGCGAGAACGCCGGCATCGTGGACATTGGCGAGGGCTGGGCCTGCGCCTTCAAAATCGAGTCCCACAATCATCCTTCGTTTATCGAGCCATTTCAGGGAGCGGCCACGGGCATTGGCGGAATTCTGCGCGACATTTTCACCATGGGCGCGCGGCCGGTCGCGGTGATGGACTCGCTGCGCTTCGGGCCGATTCAGGCTGCGCAGCCGGCCAACGGAAAGCCTGCCGAGCTGCGCCCGGCTGGGCAGCCGAGGGCGGCTGCCCCTACGCAAGCTCTGCCTACGCAGGCTGAGATTCACAAGAACCACTCGGTGATGGACGGCGTGGTTGCTGGCGTCGCTTCTTACGGCAACTGTTTCGGCGTCCCCAACCTCGGCGGGGAGGTGAAGTTCGAGCCCTGTTACTCGGGCAATCCGCTGGTGAACGCCTTCGCTCTTGGATTGGTGCGCCGCGACCAGATTTTTTACGGACGCGCGTCGGGCGAGGGCAATCCCGTAATTTATGTTGGATCGAAGACCGGGCGCGACGGCATCCACGGCGCAACCATGGCGAGCGAGGAGTTCAGCGAGGGCTCCGAAGCCAAGCGGCCCAACGTGCAGGTCGGCGATCCATTTCTCGAGAAGCTGCTGCTTGAAGCCTGCCTCGAAGCCATGCAAACCGGCGCGATCGTCGGCATTCAAGACATGGGCGCCGCCGGGCTGACCTGTTCGACCTGCGAGATGGGCGGGCGCGGCGGTAGCGGAGTCGAAATCGAACTCGACCGCGTTCCGCAACGCGAAACCGGCATGACTCCTTACGAGATCATGCTCAGCGAGTCGCAGGAGCGCATGTTGCTGGTCGCGCAAAAAGGCCGCGAGGATGAGGTCTTTCGCGTCTTCCATAAGTGGGGACTCGATGCGGTGGAAGTTGGCCGCGTCACATCGGACGCGAAGATGCGCGTGCTCGAACACGGCAAGGTGGTCGCGGAAATTCCGAACGCCGCGCTCACCGATGAGGCGCCGCTGTATAAACGCCCGATCGAACGCTGGGAACCGCCGGTCGAGCGCGAGATGCCGGAGCACATTAAGTTCGCCGCCAGCGGAGACTTCTCCGCCCAGCTCAAGCGCTTGCTTGCGAGTCCCAACATTTGCTCGAAGCGCTGGGTGTGGCAACAGTATGACCACATGGTGCAGACCAATACGGTCGATGCGCCCGGAGCGGGCGATGCTGGCGTCATTCGCATCAAGGGCTCCAATCGTGGACTCGCCATGTCGCTCGACGGCAACGGACGCTGGTGCTATCTCGATCCGCGTCTGGGCGCGATGCACGCGGTCGCTGAAGCGGCCCGCAAAGTGGCTTGCGCCGGAGCGACTCCCATCGGCGCTACCAACTGCCTCAACTTCGGCAATCCCGAAAAGCCGCATATCATGTGGCAGTTTTCGCAGGTGATTGACGGCATCACCAAAGCCTGCGAGGAACTCGATACGCCGATTACAGGCGGCAATGTCAGCTTCTACAACGAAACTCTGGGCGAGGGAATTTATCCGACTCCTGTGATCGGAGTCGTGGGGCTTGTCGAAGACGTCCACAAAACGGCGAAGATGCACTTCGCGCAGGCCGGGAGGAAAATTGTCCTGCTGCGCGCGAATGAAGCGGGCGACGCCGTTGACGCCGAGTTGGAGTTTGGCTCGTCCGAGTACGCGAAAGAAATTCTCGGCGCCGTGTGGGGTTATCCTCCGGCATTGAATCTCGAAAACGAAGCCACGCTGCAACGCGCTCTGGTGGCCATCATTCAGGCGGGGTTGATCGAGTCGGCGCACGACTGCGCCGATGGCGGGTTGGCCGTGGCGCTGGTGGAAGCGGCATTGCCCGCCGGAGTCGGGTTGAACGTCGGACTGCCGAAACAGGCAGCGGCGCTTGAGTTCCTGCTGTTTGCGGAAGATGCCAGCCGCGTCGTGCTAAGCTGCGACCCCGTTCACCTGCCGCGAATCCAACAGGTGGCGGAAGAGTACGGCGTCATCGCGGATGTGCTCGGCGAAACCGGCGGCGACCGGGTCGAGATCGTGATGGATGATCATCCTGCAGTTTCCGCGAGCGTGCAGGAATTGCGCGAGGCATACGAGGGCGCGCTGGAAAGAGCGTTGCATACAGATCCAGGTATGAAAGAGTAAGCGAGCAGCGAACGACCAACGACCGACGACGATTAACGAACGACGAGCAGCTAAATGGCGGCTTCCGACAAATTTCGCGATGAATGCGGCGTGGTCGCCATCCACGCCCATCCCGAGGCCGAGAAGCTCGCCTATCTCGGGCTCTATGCCCTGCAGCATCGCGGACAGGAATCCGCGGGCATCGTCACCTCGGATGGCGAGCGCCTCTGCCAGCACAAAGCCATGGGCCTGGTCGCCGATGTTTTCAGTCATGATGTGCTGGCTTCTCTGCGCGGCGTTCTCGCCATCGGACACACCCGCTATTCCACCGCTGGCGATTCGGCCTTGCTCAACGCACAGCCCATCATGGTGCAATCCAATAAGGGCACGATTGCGATCGCGCACAATGGGAACCTGATCAACGCGCCGGCGATTCGCGCCAAGCTTGAGGGTCTGGGCTCGATCTTCCAAACCAACAGCGATACGGAAGTGCTGGTCCACCTGATTGCGCTCTCTCGCGAGCACAGCCTGCCCGACGCCATCG
>JBEKQG010000120.1:0-10695 GCA_049519955.1 Terriglobales bacterium | reverse complement strand
TCGGATTCGAAGAGAAGGTTGGTGACGTTGGGGCAGCTAATGGAGTGAACGGCCACGCCCTTGCCGCGGGTGACGTAGCCGACGATGGACTCGCCGCGAATGGGATTGCAACAGTGGGCGCGGTAGACGAGGAGATCGCCGTAACCGCGGACGACGATGGCGTTCGAGCCTCCGCCAAAGACGCGGCGGACCACACTCGAAATGCCGCTCGAAATGCCGCCGGTGAAGCCGTGGGGGGCGGCCTGCTCTTCGGTGTCGGATATCGGCTTAGCGCCAGCGGGGGCGAATTTCGCGAGCACCTGGCGGGCTGAGTACTTGCCGTAGCCGATGCCTGCCATGAGGTCGTCGGGGCGTCCGAGTCCGTATTCGGTGGCCGCCCGTTGCAGATCGGCGTCCTTGATTTCCTTGAGCGAGATGCGGTATTTGCGGGCTTCCTTCTCGATCAGCTTGCGTCCGATTTCGATGGCGCGCTCGCGCTGGTGGACGTTCAGCCAGTGCTTGATTTTGTTGCGGGCGCGCGAGGACTTCACGATGGCGAGCCAGTCGCGGCTGGGCTTGTGTCCAGGCTGGGTCATGACTTCCACGATGTCTCCGGAATGAAGCTTGTGGCGGAGAGGGACCATGCGTCCGTTGACTTTGGCGCCGGTGCAGTTATGTCCGACCTCGGTGTGAATCGAATAGGCGAAGTCGATGGGCGTGGACTCGCGCGGCAGGACCAGGACCTTGCCCTTGGGCGTGAACGTGTAAACCTCTTCGGGATAGAGATCGACTTTTAGTGTGGAAAGAAATTCGTTGGGGTCGGAAACGTCGCGCTGCCACTCGACGACCTGGCGGAGCCAGGCCAGGCGTTGCTCGTCAACGGCGGAAACGGGGCCGTCCTTGTATTTCCAGTGGGCGGCGATGCCTTCCTCGCACATCTTGTGCATTTCTTCGGTGCGGATCTGGATTTCGAAGGCCTCGCCGGTCTCGGTGATGACGGAGGTGTGCAGCGACTGGTAGAGGTTGGGCCGCGGCATGGCGATGAAATCCTTGATACGGCCGGGCACGGGGCGCCACAGGTTGTGAATGATGCCGAGAACGGCGTAGCAGTCCTGCACGGAGTTGGTGATGACCCGCATGGCGTAGAGGTCGTAAACCTGGTCCACGCCGATGTGCTGGCGCTGCAATTTTCTGTGGATGCTGTAGAGGCGCTTGATGCGGCTTTCGACGCGGCCGGCGACGCCAGCTTCCTTGAGGGCGTTGCGCAGCACGCCTTCGACGCGCGCCATGAAGGCTTCGCCGGCTTTGCGGCGGCTTTCGACGGCGGCGTGGACCTGCTCGTATCCGATGGGATCGAGGTACTTGAACCCGAGGTCCTCGAGTTCGCCGCGGATCTTGCCCATGCCGAGACGGTGCGCGATGGGAGCGTAGATTTCGAGCGTCTCGCGGGCGATTTTCTGCTGGCGCTCGGGATCGAGATGTTCGAGGGTGCGCATGTTGTGCAGGCGGTCGGCGAGCTTGATGAGAACGACGCGGATGTCGTCCACCATGGCGAGCATCATTTTGCGGAGGTTTTCGGCTTGCGCCTCTTCTTTGGAGGAGAAATCGATTTTGCTGATCTTGGTGACGCCTTCGACGATGTGAGCGACTTGTTCGCCGAATTCCTGGCGGATTTCAACGGCGGTGACCGAGGTGTCTTCGACGGAGTCGTGGAGCAGGCCGGCGGCGATGGAAACGGAATCCATCTTCATGTCGGCGAGAACGTTGCCGACTTCGAGCGGATGCACGAGATAGGGCTCGCCCGAGGCGCGGGATTGTCCGGCGTGGTGCTTCTGGGAAAATTCGTAGGCCTTCTTGACGATCGTGAGGTCGTCGTTGGGACGGTTCTGGCGCAGCTTCCGCATCAGCTCGCGAAAGCGGGTCACGGTGAGAACGTTGGTCTTGATCTGTTCCCGTAACGTCGCCATGACCGATTCTAACGCAGCGGGAATGGGATTTCACCGCCGAGATGCCGAGCGCGCCGAGAAAGGCAGGCGGGCTGGTATTGTACGAATAAGGAGGTGCGGCGTGGAGCGCATTCTGGTGAGCGGGGCTTCGGGGCTTATTGGAGAGGCGCTGCTGGCTTCATTTGCGCCGCAACTTGAACGTAAAGACACGCAGATTGTGCGGCTGGCGCGGGGACGGGTTTCGAGCGCGGCGCAAATTTCCTGGGACCCGCTGGCGCCGCTGTCACCGGCGGCGGTGTCGGGGTTCGATGCGGTGGTCCATTTGGCCGGGGAAAGCGTGGTTGGGCGCTGGACGGAGGGGAAGAAAAAGGCGGTCCGCGACAGCCGCGTGCAGGGAACGCGAAATCTGGCGGCGGCGTTGGCGCAGAGCGAGGTCAAGCCGCGCGTGCTGCTGTGCGCGTCGGCGGTTGGGTTCTACGGGAATCGCGGCGACGAAGTTTTGCGCGAAGAGAGTGCGGCGGGGCAGGGGTTTCTGGCCGAGGTTTGCCGCGAATGGGAAGATGCGAGCCGGATTGCGGCCGGGGCGGGCATCCGCACGGTGAACGTGCGGATCGGGCTGGCGCTGAGCGCGAAAGGCGGGGCACTCGCGAAGATGCTAACGCCGTTCAAGCTAGGGCTCGGCGGACGGATGGGAGCGGGGCAGCAGTGGTGGAGCTGGATTCATGTGGACGATATTGTGGGTGGGATTCATCACGCAATGCACACGGAATCGCTCGCTGGGCCGGTGAATCTGGTGGCACCAAACGCAGTGCGCAACGCGGAGTTCACAAGGGTGCTGGCGTCGGTTCTACGACGTCCCGCGATCTTTCCGGTGCCGGAGTTTGCCTTGCGGCTGGCTTTCGGCAGGCAGGCGGCGGACGAAATGTTGCTTGCCAGCCAGCGAGTTGAGCCGGGAAAACTCTTGGCCAGTGGGTATGAGTTTCGCTTTCGCGAGTTGCGGGCGGCGCTGGAGGATTTGGTGGGGTAGTCATCTTGTTGGCTTTGTGCGTTGAAATCACACCCCCGTGTGCGTATCATCACAGGGTGGCTGTCTTCGATCTGCCACACTGAATTGGAATGGTGAAGAAGTCCATTGCGGCGGCGCTGCTGGTGGTCATGGTGGCTTGGGCGGAGATGGCCCTGGCGCCGATGCTCGCCATGCATGCCGGGCATGTGCATCCAGCGCGTGAGATGGCGGAGCACATGGCCGCTCACCATCACGTCATGCCCGCGGGGCTGCCGTGCTGTCCGGGGTTTAGTAAGTCCAGTAAGTCCGAGGATACGGCTGCGCTCGAGTTTGCTGCCAGCGGTCTGCCTTGCCAGGATGAGCATCGCTGTTGTTTCCGGCAAGGGCCGCAGAATGTGCCCGCACCGGCAAGCGCCGCAAATAGATTTTCGCGAGACGTTGCTCCGGCGGAGATTGCCGAGCTGAATCCGGCCCCGGATGCGGCCTCGCACGTTTCTTCGGCAACGGCGGTTGCGCCCGGTCCTCCACCGGGCGTGTTGGGCATGGTTCTCCGGGTTTAGATTCCTTTCTTAGTTCCCGATGCCTTTTCGGCGGCCATCAAGCCGGCCGCACGCCTCAACGGTTCTCATAAACTTGATAAGGAGAAGTCATGAAATTCAGAGTGTTTGCTTTGATCGTCATCGCTGCCCTGTCGCTCGCGGGCTGGGCGCAAGAGACGCCGGCAGCTCCAGCGGCGCCGAACTCGACACCGGCCCCACAAGCCAAATCGTGCTGCCATCACAACATGGCCGGCATGAAGGAAGGCCAAAGTTGCTGCCATCACGGGGCAGCCGATGCCAAGGACAAGGATGCCGCGTCCTGCTGCGGCAACGGCAAGTGCGAAATGAAAGACGGCAAGTCTTGTTGCCAGGGCAAGGACATGAAGGCCGCCATGGCGCAATGCAAGAAGAACGGCTGCTGCACAGACGGAAAGTGCTGTGGCGAAGGCAAATGCTGTGGCGCGGCCAAGGACGGCAAAACCGCGATGGGCTGCTGCGGCAATAAGTGCGAACGGCAGCCGCAGACGCCAGCGGCGAGTTAGTGCGACTTAGTTGTTCTTATGCCCCGGCTGCTCGACGGCCGGGGCTTTTCTATTCTGCTTGAGGTTCCGATTGAACGTGGGTGCGGGTGATGCGGTCGTGCCAGCACAATGCGTCCTGGTCGAGGAGGCACCAGAGAAAACCGAGTCCGGCGGAAAGAGCGGAGAGGAACGAGGCCAGGACGCGCCAGCGGCGGGAGCGGCGATGGAGCGGCGATCCGTCAAAGGCTGCCAAGTGGAGATGGGCGGCGCGCAGTCCGGGAGTCGAGCCGGTATAGACCAGAAACAGGAATTCGTAAGCCGCCCAGAGCAGCACGGCGATCCCGGCGAGCGCGCCGGCAATGATCGGGAGCGGACCGTGAATGGAAATCAGGCTGCGGATCAAGCTCGGGTTCAGGCTCGGGCTCAGGCTGGGGATCAGGGTGTGGATCAGACTGGCGTTCACACGCAGAAAAATTGCGCCAAACGCCGCCAGAGCCGCCGCCAGAATCGCGCCATCCACGAGGGCGGCCGTGGCGCGCTGGGCGATGGATGCGGAGGGGACGGCGGCGGCAGAATCGGCTTGTTTGTCGGGCGTCTCCGGCGGAGCGGGTTCGATCAACATGCCGCCTAATGCTGGCGGCGGCGGCAGCATCTCCGGGGCTTCGACGATGCGCGGACGATTGCGATCAAAGACGGGGTCGGCCAGTTCGCTGCGGCGAAAAACCGGAATGGCGGCGGAACGCGGGAACTCGATGACCTTGGCGGATGGCTCCTGGGCCGGTTCGGGATCTGGGTACGGGGCTTGCTCCCAGGCTGGCTGCGAGGCTTGGAAAGCTTCGGAGAAACCAGCTTCGGCGAAGCTCGTAGCCGCGGCTGCCGCCGGTCGTCCTTGGTCGTTGGTTGGGAAGTTCGGTTGGAACGCGAAGTCTGGCGCCAGGTCTTGCGCGAAGTCTTGAGGAGCGTCTTGCGCAACTCTGGCGGCAACGGCCGCCGGTGCGGTTGGCGGCGCGGGACGCGACCAGCTCTCGGGCTCGTCGAAAGGCAGGAGCAGCGAGGGATAGTGCGGCGAGCGGGGTTTGCGGCGGGTGCGATAGCGTTCGAGGCGGGCAGCCACTTCGACGCGCCAGGAATCGGGGTGCGGAGCGGCGAATGGGCGAAGCCCGGAATCCGGCGTCGCAGAAGCATCGTCAATCGCCGGCACGAGGCCAGCGGTCGCGCAAAGGTGGCTTGGCGGGGCGGGGTCGCCGCCGGCCGGACAGTCCGCCGATCCGTTCGTCATCAAGCCAGTCGTCAATGCAGTCGCCAATCCAGTCGCCGTCAATCCGGCATCAAGCCGGTGGTGGTATCAACGACTCGCGGAAAAAATAATTTCTGAGCGGAAACTGTGCGCTCAACGGCCAAAGCCGAATGCAAAACAAGGCAGCGATCGCAGCGCGGAAGCGCCTCCCAAAAAAAGCGCAGCTTTTGCCTCGCCTGCCGCCCGCGTGCTAAGGTCAGTTGGCTTCCGTTGGCAGACCGGCTGGCGGAGCGCACGCATCGCTTGCAGATCACCGCTAATGATTACCCGCTCTCGAATCATTATCACGACCGCATGGCTGTGTCATCTGCTTCTGGCCCACGGGATAGTAACCAGCCAGACGCTGCCCCCTGCCGCCACGACGGTCTCTTCTGCTGAAAGCGCCCAGGCAACGGCTCCGGTTCGGGCGACGGTTCCTGCCGGGCAGACGGAAGAACCGGCTACCATCCGGGCGGTGCAACAGGAAAGGGAAGGGGCCATCTACCATCTGCGCGGCGACGCGGAAATCGACTATCGCACCTACATCCTGCGCGCGGATGAAGTGACCTACAACGCGGACACGGGAGACAGCGAACTGGAGGGCCACGTGGTGCTGGACGGCGGCCCTTACGACGAGCACGTCGTGGCCAGCCACGGCACTTACAATATCCGCACGCAAATCGGAACGTTCTACAGCGCGATCGGCACGGTGGGATTGCGGCTGCGGAATTCCCGCTACGTGCTGACCACATCCAATCCATTCGCCTTTACCGGAAAAATTGTGGAGAAGCACGGGCCCAATCACTATCTGGTGCGGCAGGGGACGGTGACGACGTGCGAGCTGCCGCGTCCGAAGTGGCTGTTCGGCGGCGGGCGCATTGTGGTGGATGTGGACGGCACCGCGAAGATCTACAACAGCGATTTCCGGCTGATGGGAATGCCGGTGTTCTACTTTCCGTTTATGGCGCTTCCGGTGCAGAAAGAGCAGCGCCACAGCGGGCTGTTGGTCCCGAGTTTCGGCAACTCGTCCACCAAGGGAATGATTGCCGGCGAGTCGGTGTACTGGGTCTTCAATCGCAGCACGGACGCGACGGTGGGCGCCGAATACTATTCCAAGCGAGGGTGGTTCGAACGCGGAGAATTCCGCGCTCGTCCGAGCGACAGCTCTTACGTGTTTTTCACCTATCAGGGAATGGTGGATCGGGGCATCGGCAGTCCACCGAACCGGCAGGACCAGGGCGGCGAGGACGCGCATTTTCTTGCCGAGCGCTCTTTTGGGGACTTCCGCGGAGTCGCGAATATCGATTATCTGAGTTCGTTCGTTTTCCGCATCGCCTTCACCGACGTGTACACGCAGGCGATCGATTCGGAAGTGCGGTCGCAGATTTTTCTTTCCAACACGACCAACGGATTTCACTTCAATGCGCTGGCCGAGCGCTACCAGAACTTTGAGGTCTGCAATCCGAAAACGGACCCGCTCGTCTGCCCCACCGTGATTACGCAGACGGAACTGACTCGGACCCTGCATGCGCCGAGTTTTTTCATTTCCAGCGAGGAACGGCAGCTGGGGAACACGCCGCTCTACTGGTCGTTCGAGAGCGCGGCCGAGGGTTTGCAGCGCCGCGAGATCGGGTTCCAGACCGGCCCCCTGGTGGGCCGGTTCGATCTGGCTCCTTCGCTCACGATGCCGGCGAAATGGCAGGGATGGTCGTTTCGTCCCGCACTTACGCTGCGGGACACGTTTTACACCGAGGAGTACGACGCAGCCCTGGCTAGAGCGACGGGAAGAGCTGCCGACGACATTCTGAACCGTAAGTCGCTGGAGGCTTCGATCGAGGTGCGCCCGCCCGCCTTATCGCGGGTATTCGATCGTCCGTGGCTGGGACGCAAATGGAAGCACGTGATTGAGCCGCGCATGAAATACGACTACGTCTCGGGCGTGAATAACTTCGCCGGCATTTTGCGTTTCGACGCGACCGATGTGCTGACCAATACGAATGAAGTCGAGTACTCGCTGGTGAATCGTCTTTATGCCAAGCGCCTCGATCCGAATGCCAAGGACTGCTCCGCTCAGGGCATGAGCACGCTCGCCATCGGGGGCGCTCCGCAAGTTGGCGTGGTGCCGTGGGAACTGCCTGCAAACCCCGACACGCAGGCCTGTGCCTCGGGGCCGCGCGAGATCCTGAGTTGGGAGGTCGGACAGAAGTATTTTTTCGATCCGACGTTCGGAAATGCGCTGGTGGCGGGGCAAAGGAACGTGTTTACGACGACGGCGAATTTCACGGGCATCGCGTTTCTGGATTCAGCGCGGCGCTTCGCCCCGCTCATTTCGCGCCTGCGCATCGAAACCAGTCCGCGCACCAACACCGAGTGGGACCTGGACTACGACTTCAAGGACGGCCGCATCAATTCGAGCATGGCGCTGGTGAACTACCGCTTCGGCGCGTTCATCGTGGGGGGAGGCGACGCCTTTTTGCGGGTGATCGAACCTCCAAGCGGGAAGGCATCTTCGAACGCGCGGCCGAGCGAGCCGGCGAGCACGAAAGAGTTCAACCAGTTCCGGCTGTTGTTTGGTTACGGGCAACTCAACAAACGCGGCTTGAGCGCGGCCACCAGCTTAGGGTTTGATGCGAACAATGGATCTCTACAATATGCAACGGCGCAGTCGAGTTACAACTGGGACTGCTGCGGCCTGAGCCTGGAATACCGGCGCTTTGCGCTGGGATCGGTGCGCAACGAGAACCAGTACCGGTTCACGTTTACGCTGGCGAACATTGGGGCGTTCGGGAACCTCAGGCGGCAGGAACGGTTGTATTAGATCAGTTCCCAGTTCTCAGTTCTCAGTGAACGGCGGCGGATATTTCTGAGAACTGGGAACCGGAAACTTTTTGTGGAAAATGGAATAGGGTGAGCACACTAGCCACGCTCGATCATAAGGCCGCACGCCTGCGCCAGATTCTCGTTGGCCGCGCTCGCCTGATCGTGGCTTACTCGGGTGGAGTGGATTCGGCTTTTCTGGCCTGGATGGCGCACGAAACGCTGGGCGGACAAATGTGCGCCGTGATTGCCGATTCCTCCAGCCTGGCGCGGACCCATCTTGAAGACGCGCTCGCCTTTGCGCGCGAGCGCGGAATCCCGGTCGAGGTGGTGGAAACGCGGGAACTCGAAAATCCCGCGTACGCGTGCAACGACGCCATGCGCTGTTTCCACTGCAAGGACGAATTGTTCACCGTGCTTGAGCGCTACCGCGAGGCGCGCGAATTCGACGCCATCGCCTACGGAATCAACGCCGACGACGAGGGAGATTTTCGGCCCGGGCAGCAGGCCGCGCGCCAGCATGGCGTTCTCGCCCCGCTGCTCGAGGCCGGCCTGACGAAAGCCGAAATCCGGGAACTGGCGCGGCACGCCGGTTTGCGGGTGTGGAACAAACCGGCCTCCGCCTGTCTTTCATCGCGGATGGAATATGGACGCGCGGTGACGCCCGAGGCGCTGAGCGTCATCGAGCGCGGCGAAGACGCGCTGCGGGCCATGGGGTTCCGGCAATTCCGCGTGCGCCATCATGGCGAGATCGTCCGCATTGAGATTGCGCGCGACGAATTTCCCCGTGCTTTGACCGTCGAGATGGCCCGCGAGTTGACCGAGGTGTTCCAAGGGCTGGGATTCAAGTTCGTCACGCTCGATCTGGAGGGATTCCGCTCCGGCTCGATGAATCGGTTACTGACGGCCGAAGAGTTGCGGCAGGGACGCGGCTAGGGCAAATCTCGAGTCGCCGTGGCCGCAGGCAACGGCCGGGCTGCGCCCGGCTTGGACGGGCGAGGGCGCCCGTCCCCACACAAGCATCCCCGCCATGAGATAATCAAGCGGTTTCCCCATGATCGGGTGGTTTCGAATGACGATACGTCGTGCGTTTGTGGTTCTTCTGCTGATCTGCCTGGGCTGCTCGGCGCAGTCTCCGCCTTCCGCGGACATCGTGCGCACGATTGAGCGCCAGGTGCGGGCGCAGTATTCCGTCCCACCCAGCGTGAAGGTGATTGTGGGGACGCTGCGGCCGAGTGAGTTCGCGAATTATGATGCGCTCACCGTGACGTTTGCCGCACCCAACAAGAAACAGGACTACGATTTTCTGCTCTCGCGCGACCACAAGACGCTGGTGCGCATATCGAAGTACGATCTGACCGTCGATCCGTACGTGCAGATCATGAGGAAGATGGACCTGAGCGGGCGGCCAACGCGCGGCAACAAGGATGCCAAGGTGAAGGTCGTCAACTATGACGATTTCGAGTGTCCGTTCTGTTCGCGCATGCACATGACGCTTTTCCCCGGCCTGCTGAAGGAATACGGCGACCGTGTCGTCTTCATTTACAAGGATTACCCGCTCGAAGAAATCCACCCCTGGGCGGTGCATGCGGCGGTGGACGCCAATTGCCTGGCCGCGCAAAACAACGAGGCCTACTGGGACTATGCCGACCTCCTGCACGGGAACCAGCAGGCAGTCGGCGGCCAGAAAAGCCGCGACGCGCAGAATGCGGAACTCGACCGGCTGGCCACGGCGCAGGCGCAGAAGCACAATCTCGACGTTCCGAAGTTGCAGACTTGCGTCAAGGCCCAGGACGAGAAGGCTGTGCGCGACTCGCTGCGCGAGGGCGACGGCATTGGACTGGAATCGACTCCGGTGATGTTCATCAATGGCCAGAAACTGGAAGGGGCCGTGTCGGTGGAAGAGGTGCGGCTGGCACTCGACCAGGCGCTGAAGGATGCCGGCGGGGCGCCTCCGGAGAGCAAGCCGGCGAAGTAGGTTGTCGGCGGATTCCAGCCCGGCTTTTCGATGGTCGAAGTCTAGGATTGAATTTGTACTACGCGGTTTGCGATTGGAAGCGCGGCGGCGGCCGGAGCAAGATCGTCTGCGGCAAATCGCCAATCGCAAATTCCTCTTTTTTAGATCGACTCGCCGTGATGGCGGAGGGAACAACTTGAAAAATCGTAACTGGTGTGGACGAGCGGGCCTGTTGGTGGCGGGTGCGTTTCTGTTGCTGGGGATGGCGGCTTGCAACCGCAACAGCAGCGGCGGGGACGTGATGGCTTCGATCAATGGCCGGAAGATCTATCGCAGCGAAGTCGACAAGTATTACGCCAACCAGACGGCGGGCTCGGACCAGCAGCCGACGGGCGAGCAGGCGGTGAGCCTCCGGTTGAGCATTCTGAATGAGCTGGTGGAGACGGAAATCCTGATGCAGCGGGCGGAGAAGCTCGGCCTGCTGGCGACGGACGAGGAAGTGGACCGCAAGCTGAACGAAATCAAGTCGCCCTACACGGCCGAGGAATTCAACAAGCGCCTGCAGGACAAGAAGATTTCGCTCGACGACTTCAAGCGCGACCTGCGGCGCTCGCTCACCCGCGACAAGGTGTTGAACAAGGAAATCACCTCGCG
>JBEKQG010000119.1:0-12984 GCA_049519955.1 Terriglobales bacterium | reverse complement strand
CGCTGGTATTGTTTCACGATCGCGTTTTTCGGACGCGTCAGAATTTCCACCAGCGCGTTCTCGTCCAGTTGCTGCAGCACTCCCATCACCGGCAGGCGCCCGACAAACTCGGGAATCAGGCCAAACTTGATGAGATCCTCGGGCTGCGCCTCCGAGACCAGTTCAAAGTTGCGCAGCGAAGTCAGGTTCGTGTGCTCGGTCTCCTCTTCAGCTTCGCCCATGCGGAAACCCAGCGACTTCTTGCCAATGCGCCGCCCGATGATTTTCTCCAGGCCGACAAAGGCGCCGCCGCAAATAAAGAGGATGTTCGTGGTATCGACGGGCGTGAATTCCTGATGGGGATGCTTGCGCCCACCTTGCGGCGGCACGTTGGCGATCGTTCCTTCGAGGATCTTAAGCAAAGCCTGCTGCACGCCCTCGCCAGAAACGTCGCGGGTGATCGATGGATTCTCGTCCTTGCGTCCGATCTTGTCGATTTCGTCAATGTAGATGATGCCGGTCTGGGCCCGGCTCACGTCGCCTTCGGCCGCCTGGAGGAGTTTAAGGATGATGTTCTCGACGTCCTCGCCCACATAGCCGGCCTCCGTCAGCGTGGTCGCGTCCACGATCGCGAAGGGCACATCCAACATGCGGGCCAGGGTTTGCGCCAACAGCGTCTTGCCCGTCCCGGTCGGCCCGATCAGCAGGATGTTCGACTTGGTCAGTTCCACGCCATCGCCCGTGCGCTGGCGGTTCATGTAAATGCGTTTGTAATGGTTATAGACGGCGACGGCCAGCTTCTTCTTGGTCTGTTCCTGTCCGATGACGTATTCGTCGAGGAACGTCTTCACTTCCTGCGGCTTCGGCAGCTGGTTCGGGACCGCGGCCGCGGGAGTCGCGGTGCGGTCGTCTTCGAGGATCGAGTTGCAGACGGCCACGCACTCGTCGCAAATGTATGCCCGGGGGTAGTCGCTCGGCGACGAGATCAGTTTCGCCACCGCGTCCTGCGACTTGTGGCAGAACGAACAGCGCAACATTTCATCGGAGCCAGATCTGGTTTTCACTCGGCCTCACTCCTCTTCTTCTGGTGGCCTGGCAGCGCCTGGCTTCCTGCTCCAGGCTTTGCCTTTCAGCCCACGGTCGGCTCCGCTAACGCCACGACCAGCTGGCACTGATGGTCGACTCACACGCCCATTTGGGCGGCTTGTCTCACTAGCTACCGATCATACCGTCTGTCTCGTCTTATAAATAATATCGTCAATGATTCCGTATTCCTTAGCCTGTTCCGAGTTCATGATAAAGTCGCGCTCCACGTCCTTCTCCACTTTATCCAGCTTCTGCCCGGTGTGCTTGGCCAGTAACTGATTGGTAATCTCCCGCATGCGCAGAATCTCGCGGGCATGGATGTCAATGTCGGTCGCCTGCCCGGAAAGCCCGCCCATCGAGGGCTGGTGGATGAGGATGCGTGAATTCGGCAGCGCCAGCCTCTTTTTCGACTCGCCCGCCGACAGCAGCAGCGCCGCCATCGATGCCGCCTGACCGATGCACAGCGTCACCACGTCGTTCTTCACATACTGCATCGTGTCGTAGATCGCCATGCCCGCCGTGATCGACCCGCCCGGCGAGTTGATGTAGAGCTGGATGTCTTTTTCCGGGTCTTCCTGCGACAGGAAAAGCATCTGCGCAATCACCAGGTTCGCGATGTTGTCGTCGATCGGCGTTCCTATGAAGATGATGTTGTCGCGGAGCAGCCGGGAATAGATGTCATACGCCCGTTCGCCCCTGCCCGTTTGTTCGATCACCATTGGTACCAGCATCAGTCACCCTTTCCACACTTCCGCCCTCAGGTCTCTTTCGCCGGCTCTGGGGAGGATCGAAATGGTCCGCATCGTCGTTATGCGGACTGGCGATACAAAAATTCGAGGGTCTTCTCGTTGCGGATTCTTGTCTTCATCCTATCGAGGCCCCCATCCCGTGTCAATCGAGCGCGCACGGCTTCGGACGTCTGTTTCGTTTGCCTGGCCAGCGCTTCCAGTTCCCGCTCCATCTCCTCCTCGCCGACCTGGATATTTTCTTCCTCCGCCACTCTTTCGAGCAGCAGCGCGGCTCTTACGTCGTGCACTGCCTGCTCGCGCTGTCCGGCCCGCAGACGATTCAAATCCATTTTCTTCATCTGTTCGGCGGTCAAGCCCTGCGCCGCCAGCGCCCGCAGTCCCCGCTCCAGCCGTATGTCGATCTGCTGTTCGATCAATGAATCGGGAACTTCAAAATCGTTCCTCTGAATCAGTTCCGCCACCAGCTTTTCCTTGGCGTCGCGTTCCGCCTGGTGCTGGCGCTCCGATTCCATCTGCTCGCGGACCGCCTTCCGCACGTCGTCCGCCGTCTGGAACGCGCCCAATTGCCTGGCGAATTCGTCGTTCAACTCCGGCACGCTCTTCTGTTTGATCGCCTGCACCTTCACCGCATACGTCAACGTCTTCCCCGCCAGGCGTTTGTCCTCGGTGTCTTCCGGATAGGTCACGTCGAACGTCCGCTCGTCTCCTGCGACCGCCCCGCGCAGGTGTTCGGTGAATTGCGGCATCGTGTGCTGGCCCGCGATTTCGACCAGCACCTCATCCATGTGGATGGGCTGCCCTTCGCCGGTCTTCTTCTCGCCGATCTTCCCTCCGTCCGACTTTTGTTCGGCTTTCGGATTGCCGTCGAGCGAGACCTGGGCGAAATCGCCATCGGCCAAGCCGCGCCCCTCCACCGGATTGAACGTGGCATGCTGCTCGCGCAGGTCGGCCAGGCCCTGCTCCACATCGGCTTCCGACACCGCGATTTCCGTTTTCTCCGCGCGCAGATCCTTGTAGCCCGCCAGCTTGATTTCCGGCAACACTTCAAAGGCGGCCTTGAAGCGCAGCGGCTCGCCATCGTGCAGGTGCAGGTCGGTCACGCGCGGCTGCGATACCGGATGCATGCCCAACCGCTCGGTCTCAAGCCGGAAGAAGCGCGGCACCAGCGCCTCGACCATGTCGGTCTTGATCGGTTCCGAAAAGCGTTGGCGAATGATCGACGCAGGGACATGGCCGCTCCGAAAGCCCGGAATGCGCGCCACCTTCTGATATTTCTGGATCAGCGCATCCGTCTGCCGGTTGACTTCCTCAACCGGAATCTCAACCGCGATCTCGCGTTTGGTGGAGCTTTCCTTGCTTTCAGTGGGGCTCACAGTTCCCTTTCCAAAGCGGCTGCGGCACCAGAGCCGGGACGAAAATGGCTCCGCGCGGCAACGCCTTGTGCCATGGACTTGAGTGTAAAGACTCTCGAAGAACAACGTCAAACGGCGGAGGGGGAGGGCCTACTCACGATGGTAACCAGCCAGCGTCCTTGGGAGGAATCTCGTAATTTGGTAATTTGTGATATCGCAATTTCAGCGCGACTGGTTTCAAGTTACAAAATTACCGGTTGCCAAATTACAAGATGCTCCCCAACTGGCTCAATGTCCTGAACGCCGAAGTCATTACCTGCGCGCTCTGTCCGCGCTTGGTCGCGTATCGCGAGCGCATCGCCCGCGAGAAGCGCCGCGCCTACCGCGATTGCGAGTATTGGGGCAAACCCGTTCCCGGCTTTGGCGATCCCCATGCCCGCGTCCTCGTCCTCGCCCTCGCGCCCGGCACCCACGGCTCCAATCGCACCGGGCGCGTGTTCACCGGAGACTCGTCCGGCAACTTCATATACCCCGTCCTGCACGAAACCGGATTCGCACTGCTGCCCACTGCAACTGCCCGCAACGATGGCCAGAAGCTCACTGGCATCTACATCACCGCCGCCGCCCGCTGCGCGCCGCCCGCCAACAAGCCTCTGCCCGAGGAACTGGCCAACTGCGCTCCGTTCCTGCAACGCGAACTCGAAGGACTGAAAGATCTGCGCGTCATCGTTGCTTTGGGAAGAATCGCCTTCGATGCCTATCTCAACTATCTACAACGAAGAAAGCTGATTGCCACCAAGCGCGAGTACGAGTTTCGCCACGGCGCCGAATACGCGCTGCCGGGTGGACCCATCCTGCTCGCCTCCTACCATCCCTCCAACCAGAACACGCAGACCGGCAAACTTACTAAAGAGATGTTCCGAAAGATATTCAAGCGCGCGCGCGAACTGGCCGATGAATAAGTACGGCGCATCTCGCGGTAGCGGGTACCTCTGGGCCGGCATGGGGGGGAACGTTGCCCCGGGATGCGCCGCCACTTTTTATTGGATCGTTGAGACATTGGAGCACTAGAGCGATAAGGCGCGCGGTCAGAATCCTACGAACACCGGTTCCGGTTCGAGCAGAATGCCCCACGCCTCCTGCACGCCTTGTTGGATTTCATCTTTCAGCCGGAGAATATCGCTTGCTTTCGCATCTCCGCGGTTGATCAGCGCCAGCGCATGTTTGTTCGAGATCCCGGCCGCTCCCAGCGCATATCCCTTGGAGAATCCCGAATGCTCCACCAGCCACGCCGCCGAAATTTTGTGTTGCACTTCGCCCGGCACGTCGTTCTGCACATCGAGCGCGGGGTAGCTGGGAATTTCGAGCCCTTTCGATTCGGCGCGCTCGGTCAAGTCTTTGAACTGCGCCTCGCCGGCGACGGGGTTCTTGAAGAACGATCCGGCGCTGCGGCAATCCCCGTCGCCGGGGACAATCAACATGCCCTTGCTGCGCCGAATGGCAAGCACCGCCTCGCGCGTTTCGGCAAGCGAGATCGGCGGCTTCCGTTCGGCAAGGCGTTCCGCAAAGTGCTTTTGCAAATCGGCGTACTTCAAATTCGGAGCGCCCCCGCGCTTCAGCCGGTAGTTCACCCGCAAGATGATGTATCGCCCGCGTTCCGTGCTGTTGAAGATGCTCGAACGATAACGGAATTCGCAGGCCGGCTTGGGCAATACCACAATGCGGTCTGCTTTCAAATCCAGCGCGCGCACCGATTCGATCGTGTCGCCGGCCTCCTGCCCGTATGCGCCCACATTTTGCACGGGCGTGCCGCCGACGCTGCCCGGAATGCCGCTCAGGCACTCGATGCCCGCGCAATTCTGCACCACCGCCTGCGCGACAAAGTCGTCCCAATCGACGCCCGCGCCCACGCTGAAGAGCACAGCGTTGCCCGCAGCGTCCTTCGCGCCTGGACCGGTCGTGCTTGGACTGGCGATCCCGCCGATTGCGATCTTCAACACGAAGCCCGGCCAGCCGGAATCGGCGACCACCAGGTTGCTCCCCCCGCCCAGTACAAACAGCGGCAAGTCGCGGCCCTTCGCGAAGCGCGCCGCCTCGCGGACCTCGTCCTCTCTCTTCAGGTCCGCAAAGTAGCGCGCCGCTCCGCCCACCTGCAAGGTGGTCAGTGGCGCCAGCGGGACGTCTTCCTGAATCGTCATGCGTCTGGTCTCGCTCTATGTCCATTTGAGCATCTCATGTCTGCGTGCGCGGGCCTATTGAGATCCGAGCTACGTTTTGGATCTCTTGCGAATTGTCATCCCACCCGGCTGCATTTCCGCGGGCGTTTGTGATCTAATGCCGTTCAAGGGAAACCTTCCAGGTAAACAACATGAAACGTATCCTGCTTCTCCTCGTCTCGCTCTCCGTAGCGTCGTGGGCCGCCGAGCCCTGGCGCATTGCCGCCCCGCAGATCGATGCCATCTATCCCCAGGTCGAAGCGCTCTATCTCGACCTGCACCGTAATCCCGAACTTTCTTATCACGAGGAAAAAACGGCGGCCGAGATTGCCGTCCAGCTTCGCAAGCTCGGATACGACGTTACCACCGGAGTGGGCGGAACAGGTGTGGTTGGCGTGTTCAAGAATGGCTCCGGCCCCGTGGTCATGCTGCGCGCCGAACTCGATGCCTTGCCGGTGCCGGAAAAAACCGCCCTCCCCTACTCGAGCCACGTCACCACGCACGATGACCGCGGAGTCGAAGTGCCAGTCATGCATGCCTGTGGCCACGATCTGCACATGGCCATCGGCATCGGAACCGCCGCGCTGCTGGCTCAGAATAAAGACCGCTGGCACGGAACCTTTATCTACGTCGGCCAGCCGGCCGAGGAGCGCATCGGCGGCGCCAAAGCGATGATCAAAGAAGGATTGTTCACGCGCTTTCCCAAGCCCGACTTCGCCTTCGCGGTGCATGACAGCAATGGGCTCCCCGCCGGGAAAGTCGGCTACACACCCGGTTTCAGCGCGTCGAACGCCGATTCCGTAAACGTCACGGTGTACGGGGTCGGCGGACACGGCTCGGCTCCACAGGAGACAGTCGATCCCATCGTGATCGCCGCGCGCACCATCGTGAGCTGGCAGACCATCGTTTCGCGCGAGATCGATCCGCAGGATCCGGCTGTCATTACAGTGGGATCGATCCACGGCGGCACCAAGAACAACATCATTCCCGACGAAGTCCTGATGGAGCTGACCGTGCGCTCCTACAAGGATGAAGTGCGCAAGCACCTGCTGGCGTCCATTGAGCGCATCGCGGTGGCCGAAGCCGAGGCTGCAGGCGCGCCGAAAAAGCCGCTCATCCAACTCGAAGAAGGCGTCGGCGCCGTTTACAACGATCCTCCTACCACCAACCGCATTGCCGACCGGCTGAAGCAGGTCATGGGAGACACAAACGTCGTACTCGAACGCCCGATCATGGCCAGCGACGATTTTGCCGAATATCGTTCCGGCGGAATTCCGAGCGTCATGCTCGAACTGGGCGCGGTCAACCCCGCCAAATTCGCGGAGGCAACAAAAACTGGAAAGCCGCTTCCCGGTCTCCATTCGTCCTATTTCGCGCCCGATCGCGAACCCAGCCTCAAGACCGGAATCGAAGTCGAGATGGCGGCGATTCTGGAATTGATGGGCAAGAATTGACGGGTAAACCCAATTGCAACTGGAGACCCGCCATTTCGTCACAAATATAGGTAAGCGGCATCACAGCCAGCGGCGGCGGGATGAGCGGATCATGCACCCATCGAGAACCGTAACCGGATTCCGGTTACCGGAACGATGGAGAGTTATGAAATCCGGGCCACTGTCGGCAGCGATAACGATGTGGGGTATTCGAATGGCAACCGAAAGGCATCTGCACGCAAGCATGGACCATGACCAATCCGAACCGGGCGCCTTTGCCGAGAGAAAATCGCTGGAGCGCGGGGTCGCCAAGATTGTTGCTTTGGGAGCGCAAACGGGAGTCAGCGCCGATCAGATGATCGTGTTGCTAAAGTCGGGCCTGACCGTCGGCGAACTGCTGGCCTACATGGCGGCTCGTTCCGGAGAGGTTGTGTGAAGCGGGGCCGGGTTTCAAAATTTCAAGGTTTCAGAGGCTGAAAGTCAATCATTGGCAGGACAAGTTTTTCCCTTGCAACTTTGAAACCTTGAAACTGACTCTTGCGCGTTTGCCGCCACGCGTGCGATTGAGTAATCTCTAGCGGTGCCGTCTCGCCGCGGCAGGGGCAAAAAACCCGCTGCCGTTTTCTGAACGCGCATCCAACTTAATGCGCGGCGGTCGTGGTAGAACTATAGCTTTACCAGCGTGGCTGCACGCGAGTGGCTCTACGAACGAGGAGATCGAGATTGAGGAATCGGATACTGTTGTCGCTTGTTTTTTGCGGACTCGTGGCTTCGGCTGCGGCGCAGTCGGTTTTGGATCGTTATACCTTTAACGCCGGCGGCGGAGAGGGCATTGGTCGCGGCGATGTCGCCACCTTTGTCGGCAATTCTTTTCAATTTACGGCCGGAGCCGGCAAAAACTTCAACCGCTTCCACCACCTGTTCGGCGCCGATCTCGAATACATGTATTACAGCCTACCGTTCAAATCCAGCGTAGTGGATCTGGGCCTGGGGGACGCCAAAGCGCACATGCAATCCATAAGCCTCGACGGCATCGTCAACGTGCCCCGCCATTTTGGCAAGTTGGGCGCGTATGGAATTTTCGGCCTCGGCTTCTATGACCGCAGCGTTTCTTTAGCCCACGCCCAATCCATCGGCTACAACACCTTCTACGAACCCGCGTTTATTTGGTGGGATCTTGCCTGGCTTAACAACCTCCCTGGAACTCACTTGGCCGATCAGATGATGTCCTCGCACTCCGCGCTTGCCGGTGGCGTCAACTATGGCGGCGGACTCACCTACCGTCTGGGAGATTCCCGTGCCAAGCTCTACCTCGAATGGCGCCACCATAAGGCGTACACACGCGACGTCAATGGCTCAGGCGCACGCAACATCCCGACCATAGTCGAGCCCATCACGCTCGGCGTGCGCTGGTGAAGACCGCTTTGGCGGGTTAGGCTTACGTGTCGGCTCCGCCATTCCGCCGCAGGCTAAGAACTCTCTTAAGTTTCTAACCGCGCTCGCAATTTTCATGGCCGGCGCGCTCGCATGGAAAGCGTTTCCTTCAGCCGCGAAAGGCACCAGGAGCGCTACAGGAAGAAGGATCCAGGTGTGCACCAAATTCATTCTATTTACCGATTCACTTGGGAGAGAATTTTGTATGAACACAATGAAGCACATTTTTGTGCTTGGACTCATGCTCTTGGCCATCCCGGCCATTTATGCAAAAGAAGGTCCCGACCAATATTCCTACGGTGCGGAAAACTGGCTGACTGGGGCGACGCCACCGCCGGGCTTTTATTTCATCAACTATTCCGGCTACTATACGGGCTATCTCAAGGACGCGCACGGAAATGATGCATTGGGGGCCGGTCAGAAGGTAAACGTGGACGCCGCTTGGGACGCGCTCCGGTTCCTGGAAATGACCAAGGTCAAAATTTTTGGTGCCGACTGGGGAATGCACGTCATCGTGCCCATCGTCTACCAATCAATCTATATAGCGCCTCTGGGCGGACGGGCCAGCGAGACCAACTTGGGCGACATTACGATCAACCCTTTCGTCCTCGGATGGCATCATCCGCAGTGGCATGCCGCGGCTGGGGTCGACATCGACCTGCCCACTGGACATTACAGCAGCGCCGACCCGCGCGTCAGCATCGGCGCGCACTACTATAGCTTCGAGCCGCTCTTTTGCATTAGTTATCTGCCCAAGTCCGGATGGGAAGCCTCGACCAAGCTGATGTACAACATCAAGACCACTAACCAGGCCACCAACTACCACTCGGGCCAGGAATTCCACGCCGATTACGTGGCTGGCAAGCATATAGGGAGCTGGACGGTTGGCGCCTCCGGTTATGTCCTCAAGCAGGTGACCGACGACACCAAACATGGCTCCGTGGTGGCGGCAGGCGACAAGGGACGGGTCTTTGCCGTGGGACCCAGCGTCACCTACACCAACAAGAGCCACATGACGTTCATCGCGCAGTGGCAGCACGAGACTCTGGTCGAGAACCGCTTCGGCGGCGACAAAGTCTGGTTCAAGATGATCATCCCGATCTCCGCCCTCTCTCCACGCCAGAAGTCATAGGCAAGAGGGGCGTACAATGATGCAGTTTTCGAGGTCAAAGAGGAAATTCCGGTTTACCAGTCCGGATCGCGGCCGGCATGAAGCACCGGGCCGCCAATGAGGAGTTGTTATGCCTGGAGTGTGTTTCATAAACGCCTCTCAGACTAAAGATAAAGAGCGCGTCCCTCGGGGGCTAAAGCCAGCATTTCTAGAGGCCCTGTTTGGTACGGCTAAAGCCGCGCCGTATCCAAAACCGTTTTGTGAAATGCGTTCCAGTCTCCTTAGGTCATTCTTGGCCATCGCGCTGATTTCCGTGTGGGTGCTCTCCGCCTTCGCGCAATCCGAGGGGGCCAGTGCGCAACCGCCCGGTGCTCAACCGAAGGAGCGCCTCTCCTGGGACAAAAGCAAGTCCGTGTACAACCGGCGGCTTAAGGCGCCAGAACCGCCCGAGAACGTCAATTGGGACGACCGCATCTCCGGGATGTTGAAGGAAGAGCCGGGAGACATCATCGTCACCGCCGTCGGCGACATGATCTTTAACGAGAAAATCAGCGAACTGCCCGAACCCGACCACCAGAATCTCTTCCGCCTGATGCGCGAAGCCGACATCGCTTTTGGCAACCTGGAAATGTCGCTCAACGAGCATCCGGAGTTGCAGCGCCCCTTCTATAACTTTGGCGCGAATCGCGAATTTGCCTGGGAGATCGCCAACACCGGCATCAACCTGGTCAGTCTGGCCAACAACCATTCGCTCGATTACGGCCCCGAGGGCCTCTCCGACTGCCTCAAGATTCTCGACCACACCAGCATCAAACATGCGGGCGGCGGACTCACCCTGGCCGAGGCGCACGCCCCTGCCGTCAAGAAAGTGCAGAACCAGACAACCGATTTCGCGCTGCTCTCCTACCTGCGCTACTGGTCTCCGAAAAAGACAGCCAATCCCAGCGGCCCGTCGCTGGCCACGATCGATCCCGCCGTCATACTGGTGCGGAAACCCGATGGCAACGTCGAATCCATCGAGGGCCCGCTGGAGAGTGACGTGAAGACCATGGAGGACGACGTGGTGCTGGCCAAGCGGCACCACAACGTCGTCATGGTCACGCTTCACATCCACGACCTGAGCCACGACCGCTCACACGGCTATCCCGACGTAACGCCGCTTAACGATTCGGTCATTTATCTCCGGGCGGTGGAAGCCGGAGCCGACGTCGTTATCGGCACCGGCCCGCACGTCCTGCGCGGCATTGAGATTTACCAGGGGAAGCCCATCTTCTACAGAGATGGAGAGTGTGCTGGTGCGCATGATCTATAGCAAGGAGAAGCTGAAGAAGATTCAACTCATTCCGGTCACCATTGACGATGAGGGCCCGCTCTACGGCACGCCGCGCCTGGCCAGCACCAAACGCGCCGCCGAGATCATCCAGTTGCTGCAGAAGCTCTCGGAACCTTACAAAACCCGAATCGTCAGCAAGGGGTGGTACGCCGAGGTCGAACTCTAGCGCCTGCGACGTGCTTCGCAACTTGGCTTGCGCGGGGTGCGGATTCCGCCGCGGCTAACCGAATCGCCATCTTCCGCGTCTAATTCTCCAGGGGCACAGGGTCTTTTTCGGAACCGAACCGGTCCTTCTCTCGTATCAAGGAGCAGACGGCAGCGCGGACTTTCATCCAAGCGCGGTAAAGCGCGCCGTGAACCGAACTTCTTAGGCCAACCATGCGGATGCTCATCGAAATCGTTCGCCAGTCGCTGGCCACGCTCTGGGCGCACAAGCTGCGTTCGTTTCTCACCATGTTCGGCATCGCATGGGGCGTCGGATCGCTGCTTCTTCTGGTCGGCTTGGGCGAGGGCTTCCGCAGCGGCCAGGAAAAGCAACTTAAGAACCTCGGCCAGGACATCATGTTCACCTTCCCCGGACGCATTCCCGCCGTCGAAGGCAATACTCAATCGGGACGCACTTACCATTTTACCTATCAGGATTACCTCGCCCTGCGCAGCGAGTCCCGTTCGCTCAAGTATCTTTCTCCCGTGCTCAACCGCGAGGACATTCGCGCCGTCAGCGATTACGGTTCCACCAACGGCCAAATCTTTGGCATTGCGCCCGAGTATAACCAGATTCGCAATGTGCCCGTCGGCCCGGGCCGCTGGTTCGACGATGAGGACAACACCGAAACCCGCCGCGTCGCCGTCGTCGGCTGGGAACTGCTGAAGAACATATTCCCCGGTCGCCCCGCCGTAGGCTCGCCTATTCTGCTCAATGGCATTCGCTTCGAGATCATCGGTGTTCTCAGCAAAGTCGGGCAGGACGGCAACAACGGCACCAATGCGCGCATTTTCATCCCCATCGAGACCATGCGCAACTTATTTCGCCTGAAAGAGGAGAACAGCGAAGACGCCATCTCATTCCTGAATTACCGCCCCTTTGCACCCGCCGATCATCTTGCGGCGAAACAGGAAGTCCACGAAATTATTGCCCGCCGTCACGGTTTCGATCCCAAGCTCGAAGACTCCTTCGAAGACTGGGACACCATCGAGAATAACCAGCGCGTCGCCAAAATCTTCAACGGCATGGACTGGTTCCTCGGCGTGGTCGGTGTGATTACGCTGGCCCTCGGAGCCATCGGCATCATCAACATCATGCTCGTCTCCGTCACCGAACGCACGCGAGAGATCGGCTTGCGAAAAGCGCTGGGCGCGACGCATCGCACCATCCTGACCCAGTTTTTTGTGGAAGGCGCGTTCCTGACCGCTCTTAGCGGAGGCATTGGGCTGGGCATCACCACCGCCCTGGTTGCGGTTCTCGCCGCCTTGCCCGCGCCCGAAGGGTTCGACACGCCCCGCATCGTTCCATCGTCGGCGGCAATTGCCATTCTTTCGCTGGCGTTTGCCGGCATCGCCGCGGGACTGTATCCGGCGCGCCAAGCCGCGCTGCTGCAACCGGTGGAGGCCCTGCGCCAGGAGTAAATGGGATCGGACTCACTATGATTCTCGAACTCGCCCGCCAGGCCTACAGCGCGCTCAGGCACAACCGCCGCCGCAGCATCCTCACCATGCTCGGCATGGCCTGGGGCATTGCGACCGTCGTGCTGCTACTGGCTTACGGTTCCGGTTTCGAACGCGGCCTTTGGGTCGCCTTTCGTTCCTGGGGTACAAACCTGGTCTTCATCTTTCCCGGACGCTCCTCCCTGCAAGCGGGCGGGACCAAGGCCGGCAGTGAAATCAAGCTCACCGTCAACGATCTCGATTACCTGCAGGCTGAAGTGCCCCTGCTCAAGCGCATTTCGCCCGAAGCCTTCAAGCAAAGCACCGTTGCTTACGGGACGCGCAGCGCCAGTTACGGGGTCAGCGGAGTCTATCCCTACTATCAGCGCATGCGCCGCATGGACATCGAAGCCGGCAGTTTCTTCACCGACCTCGATGAAAACACACACAGCCGCGTCGCTATCCTGGGCGCCGACGTCGAGAAGAAGTTGTTCTCCGGGCAGAACGCCCTCGGCGAAAAAGTGCGGGTCGACGGCATTTCGTACGAGGTCATCGGCGTGCTCAAACGCGTCATACAGAACGGTGACGACAACATGAACGGCAAGGTGTACATCCCGTTCACCGCCATGAACGACCTCACCAACACC
>JBEKQG010000118.1:0-10930 GCA_049519955.1 Terriglobales bacterium | reverse complement strand
GCGTCCGCTGCTCGATCGCTACCGAAGCGTCTTCCGTATTTGGCCGGCGGCCTTGCAACGCGGCGAGGGAATGTTTGCCCGCTACGGCGCAGGCGCGATTTTCTTTGCCCGCTTCGTCTTCGGCATGAGAGTGTTTGCGGGGCCGTTGGCGGGCGTGCTGCGCATGAGGTGGCGGGCGTTCGCGATCTTCAATTTTCTGGGCGCGGCGGTTTGGGTCGTGTGCATCGCCAGCGCGGGATACTTCTTCGGACAACATTGGCGCAGCTTGGTGCGCGTCTTGCAGCGCTTCAACGTAGTCGTTTTGATTGTCTTCGTGGCCGTGACGCTGTTTCTATGGTGGAGATACCGGCGGCAGGCGCCGCCGGGTAATGACTGACGGCGGTTGCGTGTGGTGGGAGTTAGTGGTGGGAGGGCGATGTTTCGCCGATCAGGCGGGCGATTCATGGTTCTGGGCCTGAGAATTGCTGAGATCAACCTGATAATGCTACCGTGAAATCATCTTGGGACTCGGGAGGTACGGATATGCCACGCAAGATCACGTTCCTGCTGCTGATGGCATTGGCGGTCATGGCTGCGGCACAAGACAAAGCGACGAGTCCCGCGTCGGACAAGAGCATGGTTCTCGCCCTGGAGAATGCCTGGAACCAGGCAGAACTGCACCACGATGCGGCTGCGGTCAACGCAATCCTCGCCGACACATTTACCAGCATAGACCACCACGGCCAGCTCCTGACCAAGTCCCAATACCTGGCGGGACTGAAAGACACTTCCTTCAACCCGGAGCAGATCTCGAACACGGAGACGAGTGTGTACCTGTACGGCAACACGGCGGTCGTGACCAGCGCCTATCGCACCAAGGGCACGGATAACGGCAAGCCGTTTGATCACCACGGCCGCTTTACGGATACCTGGGTCAACCTGAATGGCAAGTGGGTGTGTGTGGCGAACCAAGAAACGCTGGTCAGCAAATAGCTTCTGTCCCGCCTTCTTCAGCTCTTCCAAGGAATTTCTGCATCATCGGTTTCTAGCTCGATCCATCGGGGTTGTTGGCGTAATGGGGATTTGTCAACGGTTGACCGACTACCTTGCAGTCCATCGGACGCCCGAAAGCATCACGAATAGTCCAGCGGCACCAAGTGCGGTGCAAACCGTGAGTGAGTAGGGAATGTCAAACCCCAGTCTGATGCCAACTCCCAATATGAACAGAGCCGCGCCGACCCAAACTCTCTTCCATGCGACCGCAATCGGTAGTGGCGCATTCCTCGGCAAGCCGGAGACGCGAAATTGGGAACGGCGGGTAATGTCGGCAGGCGTGAGGTTGTGCTGCCGTTCGACTATATCCTGTTTCCATTCTTCCCGTGAGTTGGTGCGATTGCTCATTGAAGTCTGTTCTACCGCATCACAGCGGCTCTGTCGAGATTACTGTCGTGAACAGGCGATTACACCAACCTAGCGAAGCACGGTGACTTCGCTCCCCAGCCATGCCTTCGTGGCCACGGTTTCTTCCAGCACTTCCACTCGGCGCTGCGCCGTCATATGCTGGCAGGAGCATTGGCTGCATTGGAGAACCTTGTGATTCGCGAACGTGCGCAACCTAGCTCGCAAAAGGCAAATGCGCCCCGCTTCCCGTGGCTGGGACTGCCGCAAGTCTGGGTGCGATTCCTGCTGGCGCTGGTGGGGCTGATGCTGGCGTTTGGGGCGGCGCTGTTTTCGACGGTCGAGCGCGAGGCAGGCAGCCTGTGGGGAACTCTGATTATGGCGTCGGCGGCGCTCTTGCTGGCGACGTTTGTCGGGCTGACCACGGTTCCGTACCTGGCGCGGCGAGTGGCGGCAAGCCGCGTGCGCGAAGCGGTGGATTACGACGTGACGCGCGCGGGCATGATCTACATCCTGATCACGGTGGTGATCGGAATCGCGGCGCTCAACACTGGGAACAACCTGCTCTACGTGGTGGTGGCCGCGCTGCTCTCGGCGATCCTGGTTTCGGGCATTGCGTCGGCGCTGGTGCTTGGCAGCCTCACGCTCGATGTGCACTTGCCGGAACATGTTTTTGCCGGGTGTCCGATGCTGGCGCGGCTGCTTTTGCGGAACGCCAGCCGCTGGCTGCCGTCGTTTTCGGTGCGTGTTGTACCGGCCAAGCGCAAAGCGGATTCCGAGTCCAGTTCCAAAGCT
The DNA here is from genome assembly GCA_049519955.1 of Terriglobales bacterium. GTDB lineage: Bacteria > Acidobacteriota > Terriglobia > Terriglobales > Acidobacteriaceae > Acidiflorens. The sequence goes on along the minus strand of JBEKQG010000118.1, from coordinate 8,758 downwards.
CGCTGGCGCTGGGAAGCCGCGACCTTCGGCTGGCCTCCGAACCGCGCACCGCAGCGGCAGTGGCTGCGCCTGCCCGACCGGCGGCTGCGGCGGGTGCGCGTGGCAGCGGAGAAGCCGATCTTCCAAGTCAAAGAAGGAGTCGAAGAATCGGTTTATTTTCCGTTTGTCGCCGCGGGACAGGAACTGCGCTCCGATCTGGAGATCCGCTTCCCTGCCCGCGGACGCTATGCGGAAAAGGACTTCGGGGTGGCCACGCGCTTTCCCTTCGCCTTCCTGAAGAAGACCCGGCGCATTCGGCTGGCGCGGGAAGTGATGGTCTATCCCGCCGTCGAGCCCACCGATGAGTTTCTGGAAGTCCTGCCCATGGTCACGGGCGAGTTCGAGACGTTTGTGCGCGGACGCGGCTACGATCTGTACCGCATTCGCGAGGCGATGCCGGAGGATTCGGCCCGGCATGTGGACTGGAAGGCGACGGCGCGCACGGGCGCGCTCAAGGTGCGCGAGTTCAGCCGCGAGGATGAACGCAAGCTCCGCATAGTGTTCGATAACCCCGCGCCGGGGGTCCTGCCGCCGGAGGCGTACGAGCGAGCGGTGTGCCTGGCGGCTTCTCTGGGATGGCACTTTTATCACGAAGACGTGGAAGTCTCGTTCGCCGCGCCGGGATTGGAGGCGACCGAGGACGTCTTTGCCTTCCTGGGATATCTGGCGCTGGTCGAGCCGCGGGAGGCGACTCCGGTGTTCAGCCTCCTGCGGGCTAGTGAAGATTACAACCTGATTGTTACGGCGCGCGCAGCCGGTGATCTGCCCGCCGCTTTGGCCGCCAGATCCTACGTGATAAGCAGTTCTCAGTTCTCAGTTCTTAGTTCTTAGGGGGACGGGGACGGTCCCAAGGCTTCTCGGGGAACTGAGAACCGGGAACTGCCTCTGCATTTTTTTCTTCCACTGGGCTGGGTTTCGACATATACTCCGCCGGGGTTCAGACGCAAGGCGGTTTTGCTTCATTCGTACCAGGCGAATCGGAAACGGTTCGCCGGGCACGCCGTTTTTTGCCACGAGTCCACGGGAGGTGCAAATGTCGATCTGCGATTTGATTAAGAACCAGGCCACCATATCGGCGGAGGCCGGCCAGACAGTGCTCGAAACCGCCAGACTGATGGTGGAGCACAACATCGGCGCCGTGCCGGTCCTCAAGGATGGCCAACTGGCGGGCATTTTCTCGGAGCGCGACCTGATGCGGCGGGTGGTAGTCGAGGGCAAGGACCCGGCGCGCACGCCGGTGAGTGAGGTCATGACCGAAGACCCGCTGACGGTCGGGCCGGACGATCCCCTGGAGACTTGCATGACGCTGATGAAGCGGCATGGGTTCCGGCACCTGCCGGTGTGCGCCGGGGGCGAACTGAAGGGGATGATTTCGTTACGCGACATCCTTCTGCACAACCTCGACGAAAAAGACGATGAAGTGCGCATGATGCGCGCATATCTGCATTCCACGCCCGATGCGGGATAGGCCGGCCCGCGCTGGCGCCGGCGGCTGGCTGAGGGGAAGCTGGCCAGAGGGTAATGGTTACCGAGGTGATCTAAAGTAAGTTGACCCATGGGACGACCCGCTTGAGGATGTGATGAAGGGTCGAGGCGCGGCGGTTTCCGCGGCCGGCAGCGTACTGCCCTTACCGTCCCATGATGGAATACAACCATAGGATCGTCCTTTGTTTGTGGTGCGCGCAACCGATGCTGCAAGCGGCGGTGGCGGCAATCTTGTGGCGCCGCAAGCTGCACAAGCAGTTTCCCGTGTTTTTTATGTTCCTGCTGGCGCAGGTCGCGAATTTCGCGGTCACTTTTCCGCTTTGGGCCACCGACCGGCGAACCGTGTATTTCGGCTTCTTCTGGCTGGGCGAGGCGATCAACGCGGTCCTGGGATTCAAGGTGATTCATGAGATTTTCGTGGATGTGTTCCGCCCCTACCACACGCTGAAAGACCTGGGCAGTCTGGTGTTCAAGTGGGCGGGAGTGGTGATGCTGCTGGTAGCGGTGGTCGTCGCCTTTTCAAATTCTGCCGACCGGAATCCGCTGGTGCTCATCATGACCACGCTGCAGCCCGCGGTCCGGGTAGCGCAGGTTGGACTGGTTCTGTTCCTGCTGCTGTTCTCGCGCTTCCTGGGAGTATCCCGGAAACAGGTCAGTTTTGGGATTTCCCTCGGCTTTGGTCTGCTCGCCGGCGCGGACTTGATGTTACTGGCGTTGCATTCAGGGAAATTCGTCTCGCTCATGTATCTCAACCTAATCAACCTGGCCGCTTATGTTCTGGCCAATTTGGTTTGGCTCGGTTACTCGGTGTCGCCCAAAGCGGTGCGCTAGGCTGGCGTCAAGGGCTTCCAGACTCGGCGCTGGGAACAGAGCCTGGCGGATATTCAAAATCCGGTGCGTCCCGATTCGCTGATCCCGATGTTCGAAAGCATGGTGGAGCGAGCATTTTCGCGAAACTCGAATCTGGAGGCTGTGGAAAACCAGTCCCTATTCGACGGGGAAGGCGCGCCACTCAAAGCCACTTCCGCGGCGGCGGGTTCGAAGACCCGGTCCTAGCTCACGCCAGGCCAAAAAAGGCCCTGCGCAAAAACCTTGTCAAGGGGATTGTTTGGGGGCGGCGCTATCCCTTTTTTGGGGACCTAAACGGAAGCGATTTCATTCCAACCATTACTTTAAGAAACCAACATAAACACCTGTGGAAAAGCCTGCCGGACCGACCAGCGAATTTCCGGTACCGGGCCGCCAGCCGGATTTGCCCGGCGCGCTGGACGCAACCTCCAAAGAATCAAAAGCTTGCAGGGTTGTGTATAATTCTCCCCGCTGGAGTCTGGCACCTTTACGCCAGTTCTCTTCAGACCCTAAGGAGAAAGTAAACCAATGAAACGTTCACTATGGGCGTTAGTGCTGTTGGTAGGTTTGGTCGGTACGTTTGCGTATGCTGCGATCCCGAGAGCTTCCAGTCCTTCGGGGCCGTATCCGTGCATACCGCACGACCCGAAGTGCACGCAATAGTCGCGAGGCGCGATTCACCAATCGACTAAAACGACGTGATGAGTTGCATCACAAAGCAATTTTTCAGGCTGGCCCCGGTGGCCAGCCTTTTTTTCTTCTGGTCTTTTTGATTCTAGTTTTTCTTGCCGGCCGTTTCAGGTTCCGCCTTCGCGCCTGCTGGCGACGGTTTTCCCGCTCCCGATTCTTTGTCATGCGCTGCGAGAGGTTCCTCCGGGTTTATGCCGTTGTTGGGGTACTGCACGATGATCGAAACGCGGCGGTTCGAGGCGTCCAGCGGATCCTGCGGCTTGCGCAGGCATTGGTCGGCAAAACCACGGACTTGCGAGACCTGGTCTGCGCTCAACCCGGACTGCTGCATCAGGCGGCGGGCCGCATTGGCGCGGTCGGCCGAGAGTTCCCAGTTGCTGTAGCTGCCCTTGCCGGTATAGGGCTTGGCGTCGGTGTGTCCCTCGACCGAAATATGGTTGGGGACTTTTCCCAATTGCGCCGCCAGCAGCGTCACCAACTCACGCCCGCTGTTGTTGAGGGTGGAACTTCCGCTGTCGAAAAACGTTCCCTTGTCCGATTCCAGCAACTCGATGCGGAGACCTTCCGCCGTTACCGTCATCTCGATATTTTTTTTCAGCTTTTCCAGATCGTTGATTCTCTGGATACTTTTTTGCAATTCCTCTTTGAGCTTCCCCATGTCCTGCTTGCCCACCTGGAGGCTCTCGCCGGTTCCGGACATGCTGCTACCGGTCTTGGTGCCGGTGCCGCTGGGGTCCTTGAAGTAGCCGCTAATGGCGGCCTTCTCCTGCTTGCTGGCGCTGCTCAACAGCCACAACACGATAAAGAGCGCCATCATGGCGGTCACGAAGTCGGCATAGGCGACCTTCCAGGCGCCGCCGTGATGGCCGCCATGGCCGCCTTTTTTCTTGACGATGATGGGTGGCGTCGGCATAACGGCGCTTATCCCGCAGCGCCTGCCGCGGCGGCATTGGCGTCGGCTGGCGGCGCGTCCGCCGCCGGCGGCGGAGCTTCTCTCGCGCCCCGGCAAGCCTCTTCGACCGCGCTGAACGAAGGCCGCACATGCCCGGGCACGGTCCGCCGTCCAATCTCAACGGCCATGATGGGGGCGACTCCCTTGAGAAACGCAATCATGGTCACGCGCAAGACCATGAGGAAGGCGTGTTCCTCCTCCACCGTTTTGCCCATGCGCGACGCCAGTGGCCCGACCAGGCCGTAGCACAGCAGGATGCCCAGAAAAGTTCCCACCAACGCCGCCGCTACTTTGTGTCCAATTTCTTCGGGAGGTCCGCCCAGGGCGCCCATCGTGATCACCACTCCGAGGACGGCCGCCACAATGCCCAGACCGGGCAGCGAGTCGGCCATGGTCGTCAAGCCCGACACCGGCTCAGTGGCCTCGTGATGATGGACTTCCATGTCCGCATCCAGCATCTGATCGAGGTCGAAGACTTCGACGCCGCCGCTCACGGCCATGCGCATGGTGTCGCAGACGAAGGCCACGGCGTGGTGGTCCTTCACGAAATCCGCGTATTGGGAGAAGAGCGGGCTCTTGTCCGGTTCCTCGATGTCGGACTCGAGCGCCACCAAGCCTTCCTTGCGCGCCTTTTGCAGGAGTTCATACAGCATCTTCAAGGAATCGACGTAGCGCTTGGTGCTGTACTTCGACGCCCCAAATACTCCAACCACCCCGCCGATCATCTGCTTCAGGGTGTGGACTGGATTCGAGATCAGCACCGTGCCCAGCGCCGCGCCGCCGATGATGATCAGCTCGGCCGGTTGCAGCAGCACCATGATGTTGCCGTGCTCCATCAGGTAGCCCGCCGCGATGCAGCCAAAAACCACCACGATCCCAATGATCGCAAACATGGAACATCATCCTCGCGCTTGTCCAGAATTTTTGCCCGGACCCGCCGCTGCCGCCTTCGCCGCCGCACCGGAGTGCGCCAGTTTCATTTCCCGCAGAAGCGCATCCAGGTCTTTGCCCGCGGTGGCCACGGTGTAGGCCACTTCCGGCGCAATCGAAAAACGGTCGCCCCACCACAAGACTTCCGAATGGCTCAGCAGGTTCCATAGGATCTCAGCCGTCATGGCAACCATCATCGGACTCGCCGAGGTCAGCACGGCCAGAAACTCGTTCTCTTCCCAGGATCCGAGAAAGTTTTCCACCTCGAGGCTGCTGCGCAAGGTGTGCGCGGCCGTGCGCAGAAAAGGCACGACCGACTGCGGACCGTGTTTGGCGCGGAATTCGTCCAGCCCGAGCACCCGAATCCGCAGCAGCCCGAAACCGATATGCGATTCCTCCATGCCCGCCATGCATTCGTTGAGCACGGCCCGAGTCAGGCGGCGCGAAGGAACTCCCGTCGCCGCGTCCAGACATCCGTACATCGGAGGCCCCGACGATTCGTCGCGGTACACAAACGCTTCTTCGAAGAGGACCGTCGCACCTCCGACGATGTCGCCGAATTCCAGGATCGGCCGGGTGCGGATCCTCACCGCCATGCGGTGCCCGCTCTTGTGCAGGTAGAAAGCTGTGCATTGCTGCGGCTGGCGCTGGTGGAGAGTCATCGTCACGGGACAGTGTTCGCCACTCAAGTTGTTGCCCCGCCGGTCGCACCCCTGCACCGCGTCTTCCAGAAGGTGGCCCACCACTTCGTGCGACAAATGCCCGGTGAGGCGTTCCGCACCATGGTTCCAGAAGCGGATCCGCCGCTCTCCATCCACGATGTAAATCCCCACGGGCAAGTCTTCCACCAACTGCCGGAAGAGCTTCGGATTGTCGAGAAAGTTGGAAGACATGGCTGGCCGCGCCGCTTTCTGGTTTTATCGGCAGCCGGTCCGGGAAACTTCAGGCGCCAGAAGGACAGCACGGTGGGACACACATGGTGGGTCGCGCAGCAGGTGTGGGACAACATCGGCACGGACGGAGCAGAGCTTCAGGCCCGTCGCAGCGACCCCAACGCGCGCGCCAGTTCTTCCGGGTCGAAAATTGGTGGCTGGCACGCGCAGTCCGTGCATAGGATGGCAAACGATTGGCTCGTGTCGAGCGCCGGAAGATTCGGGAGTGTTCTTGCGAGAACCGGCGGCAAGTTCTGGGCGACAACTTTATCGGCGTCGATACGCAGGACGGCGGTGCTCAAGGCCAGCGGACTCACGGCGGCGCGATAGAGCTCCGCCGCTTCATCCTTTCCGACAACCACGACGAGCGTATGCGGCTGGAGGAAGTGTTTCACGGCCAGCCCGTAAGTCGCGGCAAAAATTCCGCGCTCGCCGGCGACTCCGGCATAGACCTCGAGCGTCTGCTCGGCCCGCTTGCGATACGACGCGCCGCCATTCGGCGCGTGATTTGACGCATCGGAGGAGTACCCATGCAGACGCAGAAGCGCGATTGCCGCCGCCGGATTACCCGCCGGAGTCGGCGAATCCTGAAACGGTTTGCGCCGCGTGCCCAGAATTCCGAGTGCGGTGTGGTTGGACGCGTCGTCCGCGGCGACGCGCGTATCGAAAAATCCACCCGCTACCGGATCGAAAAATCCCGCCAGCATGGCCGCGGCGATGGAGCGCGCAAAACGAAAGTAGCTCAAATCCGCCGTCGCCTCATACGCGTCGAGGCAGGCAATGACCGCGAAGGCGTAGTCCTCGAGCACTCCAGGCACAGGAACAGCGGCACCGGCTTGGGCCCGCTCCGCCGGAGTGTCTGAGGGAGCATCCGAAAAAGCCTCGGAGTAAGCGATCACATGCTTCATGCCGCGCTCGGCGTTCCATCCCTGGGCAAGCAGCCGGTCGAGCGAGCGCAGAGCGAAGTGGCGCGCCTCGGGGAGATCGAGCGCCTTGGCCGCTTCCAGATAGGCGGAAACGCACATCGCGTTCCAGCCCGCGTAAGCCGTTTTGTCAACATAGGGCGTTGGGCGGAGCAGACGCGCCGCATGCATCTTCTTCTTAGCAGTGGCCAGCAGCGCCCGCGTCCGCTCCTCCGGAATATTCAGCACCCGCGCAATTTCTTGCAGGGAGCCATGCGCGGAAGAAGAAACGTAGAGCACATTCTTGGCGGGGTTGTGGTGCATGTCGCCAACTTCCAGGATGTCGAAATAAATCTCCGCCACGGCCGCCTCGTCCGCCGTCAGCGCCACGCGTGTTTCTTCCCGAGTCCAGGTGAAATAATCGCCATCGTCCTCCATCGAGTAGTCGGCATCTTGCGATGCGTAAAAGCCGCCATGGGCGCGATCACTGAGCCATTCGTCCATCCAGCGCATAATGTCGCGCGCCACTCCGGCGAAGAACTCGTCGCCCGTCGCCTGATATGCGTGCACATAGTTCTTGAGCAACTCGGAGTTGTCGTAACACATCTTCTCGAAGTGCGGCACGATCCAGCGGTCGTCCACCGAGTAGCGATGGAAGCCGCCCGCTAACTGGTCGTAGACGCCGCCGCGCGCCATCTTTCGCAGCGTCGTAACGAAGATCGCACGGAGGGATTCGTCGGGCGTACCCGATTGAAGCGTGCGAGCATAGCGATCCATCACCAGATCGAGCGCCGCCGGATGCGGGAACTTGGGCGCGCTTCCAAATCCGCCGTTGACTTCGTCAAACATCTCGCGCGCCGATTCCACAATCGCGTCAACCACGGCCTCGGAGATCCTGGCGTTGCCCGCGGCGGAAGACTCCGCCCGCGCGAGCGCGCTCTCGACCATGCGCGCCTGCTCCAGCACATCGCCATGCTTTTCGCGATAAGCCGCAGCGATCGATAGCAGGACGCGCTTGAAACTGGGCCGTCCGTAAGCGTCCGCCGGAGGGAAGTAAGTCCCGCCATAAAACGGCTTGCCGTCGGGAGTAAGAAACGCCGTGAGCGGCCATCCACCCTGGCCGGTAAGCGCGGCCACCGCAGCCTGATAGCGGCTGTCAATATCCGGACGCTCGTCGCGGTCCACCTTCACCGCGATGTAATGCTCATTGACGATGGCCGCTACCTCGGCATCGTCGTACGATTCGCGATCCATGACGTGACACCAGTGGCACCAGACCGCGCCAATATCTAATAGCACAGGCTTGTCCGCCAAGCGCGCCGCGCGAAAAGCTTCCTCGCCAAACTCACGCCATTGGATCGGCTGGTGCATCGCGGAACGTAAGTAGGAGGAAGAGGCGCGAGCTAGAGCGTTGAGCGGGGTGGAAGCCATCTGGTGAGTCTATCGCGAGAGCGGGATTTACGATTATGCAATCTCTATGCTGAAAGCAGGCTGTGATCCCTTAGACTTTCATGCGCCCGACGAGCTGCGCCGGCGAGTCCGCAACGCTCTTTCTTGAGAATCGACGTGGGATCTGAAAATCGAGTCCACCAAGCGGGAGCAGGTGGACGTGGCCCGAGCAAGTGCTGCTATCTGCTCGTGACATGGTAGGCTCTTCGTCTCATGTGGGTAATTGATTGCATGATTGACCTCTCCCCAAACCTCTTCCATCAGGGTGCGCACCTGAATTTCGCAGGTATAGGGCGTCTTCCGGTTTGGCCTGATCACGTAGTGGATGCTCGTATATAGTGACGGGCTCTTCTTTGTCTTGATGCCGATACTCTTGAAGAATGCCCTAGATTCGTCGTCCCACGTGCGTGCTAGTACCGTGACCGCGTAATATGGTTTCTTTTGTAGCCGAACTTTAAGCGTGCTTGTTTGCGAGTGAAGCGCCAGTCGATGGTGACGCGGTCGCGGTTCATTCTCCGGCTCCAAGCCCT
>JBEKQG010000117.1:0-11053 GCA_049519955.1 Terriglobales bacterium | reverse complement strand
CAGATTGTTGCCGCGCCTTTGTGAGAGGTGACAGCGCGGGCCGCTTGCCCTACAATCGGCTCCCATGGGATTGCAGGAACTCACCGTCGAGCGCTATGAAGGAGTGGTGGACGACCAGCGGATTCTCTTGCTGCGCGGACCGATCACCATGGAAACCGCGCCGCAATTCGAGCGGGCGGTGCGCCTCGAACGCGCCGAGACCATGATTCTGGATCTGTCCGATGTCCCGTACATCGATTCGGTGGGGTTGGGGTCGCTGGTGGCGGCGTACGTTTCGCATCAGAAGACAGGACGATATCTGGTGCTGACCGGCGTGAAGCCGCGCGTGCGCAAAATCATGGAAGTTACCCAGGTGAACGATTTCTTCTTGACGTTTGACACAACCTGGGAAGCGGTGGAAGCGCTCGCCAATACCGGCACCGCTTGACCGGCTGCGGAAAGAATTGTGCTTTGCGTCATGCCATCGCGTCCGCCATGCTGCGCTTTTACCGGGAGAGGAACTTGCCGCATCCGTACGGTGTCCTAATGCAGAACTCGATGAACCGGCAAGCTGTATTCACCTGGACAGCCGAGGGCGGCTGCCCCTACGTGGAAGCCTAACGCTCCCGCCCGTTTGCGACTTTAGTGTTTTCCTCCCGAGGTACGTCCCTTTGTACGAGCTGGTTATCTTGTGTGCTTGAGCGAGTAAGTCGAGAATGAGAATCGGCTCACAATTAGCCGGCTTAGACGAAGCTCATGAGAATCCTAATTGTGGAAGACGATGCGCCTCTTTCCAGCTTTATACGGAAGGGGCTGGAAGCGGAACATCATGCCGTGGATGTCGCCAATGAAGGGAACCAGGGCCGTGCGATGGCGATGGAGTTTGACTACGATCTGGTGGTGCTCGACCTCAACCTGCCTGGGGTTGACGGGTTGTCGGTGCTGAAAAGTTTGCGGCAGCGCAAGGCGAACTTGCCGGTGATGGTTCTCACCGCGCGCAGCCGCGTCGAAGATCGCGTGCAGTGCCTCGATTCGGGAGCGGACGACTATATGGTGAAGCCTTTCTCGTATCTTGAACTGTCGGCGCGGGCGCGGGCGTTGATGCGGCGCAGCCGTCTGCCATCGGAGTCGGTGCTCACCGTGCGCGACCTTTGCCTGGATCGCGTGGAGCGCAAAGTGGCGCGCGCGGGACGTCCCATTGAATTGACGACCAAGGAATTCGCGCTGCTCGAATACCTCATGCGCAATGCCGGGCGCCGCTTGACGCGGGCGATGATCATCGAACACGTCTGGAACCTGACCTTCGATTCGACGACCAACGTGGTGGACGTTTACATCAACTATTTGCGCCGCAAGGTGGATGACGGCTTCACGCCATGCTTGATTCACACCGTCCGCGGCGTGGGATATCAGATGAGTCCCGACGGCATACCGGCATGAGCGCGAGTCCGCATTCCTTTCCTGGAGTTCCGCGAAGTCCGGACGTGCTCAGCGAATTGCTGCACTCGCTGAGCCAGCCTCTGACCAGTTTGCGCTGCTCGCTAGAGCTTTCCCTCGAACCTTCGCCCCGACTTTCCCGCGAACTCTCCCGCGAACTCTCGCTCGACGAACTCGCCGAACAGCAACAGGAGAGCGTTTCGGCGGCCCTCGAACAGACCGAAAAAGTCATTGCCATGATCCAGTTGATGCGCGAGTATCTGGATGCCGAGCAGCCGGGATCGCAAGCGTGCGCGGTCGCGCTGGCGCCGGCGATGCGGAGCGTGGTCGAAGAATTGGCGACGATCGCGGAGGTGCGCGGCATTCAGTTGCGCCTGGTGGGCACTTGTACCGCTACGTTGCCCATACCGGAACTGCGGCTGCGGCTGGCTTTGCAGTACTTGATCGCAACCATGATTGAAGCGCAACCGATGGGCGGTAAAGTGACGCTTCGGCTGGAGGAGGGCCCGGCGGGAGCGGTGCTGCGGGCGGAAGGCGATTCAGCCAGTGCAACGCCGGCCTCGGCATCCACATTGCGCAGGGTGAGGCTGGCGATTGCCAGCCGGGTGCTCGACGCGGCCGGAGCGTCGCTCGTGTTCGGCGGCGGCGATTCTTCCGGGTTCGTTCTGCGCATTTCGCGTTAGCATCCAGAACTCAGCAATCAGTTAGCCTCAGGCCAACGGCTGATGGCTAAATGCCGATTGCCGGCCTCAGTCCTTCATTAGTGCGCGTGCGGACTTTGCGCGGGGTTCTTACTGGGCGCGGGCGGAGCTTTTGCGATCTTCACATCGAAGCTGACCGGCAACTGTTTCGGCGGATAGCAGGATGCGTTGTCGCAGGCTTGGTATTTCAAGGTTCCGCGGACTATATATTTGCCCGGTTGCACGGAGTGCAGCGGGCGCACCAGCACATCGATCTTGAAATCTCCGGTGTAGACGTTGAGCTTCTCGTCGGGAGAGAAGGCAAAATTCAAATCCTGGCCGTCGGGGTAAGTGGTCTTGCCGATGACGATGTCAGTGGTCGCATCCACCTTGAGCACGGTCGGAATCAGGAACTCCGATTTGGGGTGGTTGGAATTGATGTGATACCCGCTGGCAACGCGGAACAAGAGTGGAACAGTAGCCGCTTTGCCTTGCACCACGGTCACCAATGGAGCGGGCGCCATCTGCACAGAGGGGCCTTTTGGGCCGAGGTCGTCCTGCGCCCAAGCCCACGCAGAAAAGAGAACGAGCGCGCTTGCGAGAAGTGTTTTCATTGACAGTCCCAGCCTCCAGAGTATCCCGGGTCCAAGTGCGTTTCGCAATTAATGCTGAACTTGTGTCGCCTGGCCCTCGCCCATGGCCTTCTTAATGTGATCGACAAAGACGCTGCGGCTCTGCAAGCCGAATTCCCGGGCGATGAGCTGGCCGTTGCGGTCCACGAAAAACGAGACCGGCAGCACGCCGACGCCGCCGTAGCTCTGCTCCACCGAATCCTTGCCGAGCAAGACGGGATAGTCGATGGACATTTCCTTGGCGAACTTGGCGATCTCGTCCGTGCCGGCGTCGTCCATGGCGATGCCGAGGATCTGAAACCCTTGCGGGCCGTATTCTTTCTGCAGCTCGACAAACCACGGTATTTCAACCTTGCAGGGGCCACAATAGGTTGCCCAGAAATTGAGCAGCACGGCTTTGCCGCGAAAATCGGAGAGCTTCATGCTCCTGCCATCGAGCGTCTGCAGATCGAAGTCGGGCGCCAGGTTGCCGATGAGTTGTCCGCGGGCGGGGCCGTTGGCGCGTTTGCTGCGGGCGATGTGAATGCCGGCGAACAACATGACGGCGACGATAAGAGCGATGAAAAACAGGACCTGAGGACTTCTTTTCACTGGCAACCTCGGCGGCTAAAGCCGTCATACCTTGTGGTGACGCTTACGGCGCGGCTTAAGCCGCGCCCCTTCAAAGCAAAATCAAAGCCTGGGCTTGCCTCGTCTCCGGCCGCAGCAGAGTGAGACGCGGCAAGCCGCGTCTCTACAGGAAATTGGTGCCGCTTCCCTACAGCGCAAAGCGATTCAAAAACGAGAAATAGCCGGAGATCACCGCGAAGCGGCCCATCACCAGCAAAATGCCCAATCCGATCAGCAAGACTCCGCTCGCGACTTCCACGGCGTGCATGTGAAATTTGAAGCGGTTGTAGAACTTCAGAAAGCGCTCGATGCCAAGCGAAGTCAGCAGGAAAGGGACAGCGAGTCCGGCCGAGTAGATGGCGAGAAGAAAGATGCCCTTCCAAACCGTGTCCTGCGCGGCGGCGAAGCCGAGCACGACCGCGAGGATGGGGCCGACACACGGCGTCCATCCAAAGGCGAAGGCAAATCCAATGACAAACGCGCCCCAGGCGGAAGAGCTGCCTTTGAGGCTATGCAGCCGCGTGTCGGCCAGCAACGCCTTAATCTGGAAGATGCCGGTCAGGTGCAGACCGAAGAGAATGATGACCACTCCGGCGATGCGGGCGAGCAGGGATTTGTACTGCGCCAGGACCTGGCCGACTTCCGTCGAGATCGCGCCCAGCGTGATGAAGACGATGCTGAAGCCGAGGATAAACGCGGCGGAATTGAGCATCACCTTGCGGAAGAGCTGTCCTTCTTTCTGCTTCAGTTGCTCGACGCCCGCGCCGGAAATCAGGGAAACGTATCCGGGCACGAGCGGAAGAACACAGGGAGATAAGAACGAGATCAGGCCCGCAACGAAGGCTGCGAGCGGCAATGGCAAACTTGTCATATTTTCCTATTGTAGTGATCGAAAAGAAATTTGCACCCGAATCCACGGAATTGTGCGACAGGCTCGACAAAAACTGCGCCCTCCTATACTGGGCGAGGTCATCATTAGATTGTCGTTATCGCGAACTGGGCTTTGCTTGCCGTTTCAGGGCGGGCGCGGCGGGCGCGGATGGAGCCACAGTCTCGGGAGGCGCTTCCGTCAACACCTTCCGAATAAATCCGGGCGGGACGGTTGCGGTGAGAACGGCGCGGTCTCCCGCCTGTTCGACTTTGAGGCTGTCGAAGAACGATTTCACGTCCGCATCGGTGCCCTGCGCGCCGACGCTGCCTTCGGCGGCGTGAAAGATGCTGAGAAAAGCGGAAATCTTTTCGGTGATGGCCTGCGCGTCGGCTTCGCTGCCGGTGAACGCTTCCGCCCGCAGATGGAGATCGCGGAGATAGCGGGCGGAAATCACGGCGACGGCGGGCTTCGGAAAGAACAGGCTCCAGGTACCCAGTCCGCCCAGGGCATTCATTTCGGGCTGCGCCCGCAGAATCGCAAAAGACAGACTTGCCAGTGGGACTTTTCGATAGTACTTGCGCAACAGCGAGGGTCCGCCAAACGGCGAGGCCAGTTTGCGGGAGCGGTCGAGAATGCCGCGAATCACGCCGGGATCCGGATGGTTCGAAACCGCGACGCTGTCATAAGAGAGAATGGCGACGCGAACCGTTCGGCCTTCGAGCGGAATGTTGTAAATGTCGAAGCCACGGTAATCGTCAATGGAAGAAGACAGCTTTTTGAGATACGCAATCAGCCGGCTGGAATCGATCTTGCCGACGAAGACCTCGGAGAAGCGAGGTTCTGAAGCCGATCCACCGGTGCCGTCGCCCCAACTTCGTGGATAGTGGATGGCGAAGGCAGCCTCGTCGAGATCGCGCTCGAACTGAAAGCCCGTTTCCTCGACAAACTTCTGATATTCAGGCTCGCGCGAAACCGGCGGCAGTTGGCCGGTGGCGTTGAACGTCCGAACCCACGTCAGGTTGATGTAGAAGAAGCCATCGGCTCCCGGAAGCAGGCGCGCCGCTTCCGGCGGAGCCTGTTTGCGCAGGGCCACGATCAACGCGACCGCGGCCACGATCAGCAAAACGGCCAAAGGGATCAGGAGGCGGCGTCGAATGCGCATCGATTTCGGCAGGTACTCGGCTCATCCGCTGTGAACAGAAGATGAGTCTGCTTCTGCTAATGATAGCACCGGTCGGCGTGCGATTTCGTGCCAGGCACGTTTACCCCCGCCAGAATAAAGATTTCCCGCGCGGAGACCGTCTTCTAACTCGCTTGAGAATCCGGGTCTTGCAGCCGAACGGACATGGGCGTCGCGCGCTTCGGAGGCCAGACGCTCAAACCCTGGCCACGATATAATCAAATTGCGTTGCAGGTCTCCCCTCCGCAACACGGGCAGAGCGGCACGGGGATAGACCTACTTCGCCGAAATTCGGGAACTTTCCCCCTCGTTCGGACGTAACTGTTTATGCGCAATGGCGGTGCGTTGTCGCCGTTCTGTAGCGAGGAACGAGCGGTAAGTTGAAGCCTAAGCCGGAAACGAGGAAGGGCGGGAATTGTGGGTCCGTCCGCGGACGTGGCATCCGGTTGGGCGGGACGGTTATCGGGACGGTCGTAAAGACTCAGTCATGAAGACTTTGCTATGAAGACTTGGAAAAAAGTATTGATCGGTGTGGGCGTGGCCCTGGTGCTCGTCACAATCGTTAGCGTTACGGTCTACCAGAGCCAGAAAAACCTGGTGACGGTACAAACCGGCAAGGTGCAAAAGCAGAACCTGATGTCCGTGGTCAGCGCTTCGGGTGAAATCAAGCCCAAGACTTACGCCAACATCGGCGCCAACGCCTTCGGCAGGATCATCAAGCTGCACGTCAAGGAAGGCGACCGCGTGCAAAAAGGACAGTTGCTGGCGCAGCTTGAGAACGTGCAGTCCATGGCCGACGTCAACGCCATGCGCGCGTCCGTGCAGGCGGCGGAGACCGACGCCGTCGCCGCCGATGCCGCTTTGAACACCGCGCTCGCCGACCTGGACCGGGCCAAGTCCGACGCCGCCCACGCCAAGCTCGACTGGGACCGCGCCCAGGGCCTGTACAGCGCGGCCCTCATCGCCAAGCAGGATTACGACGTCAAGAAAGCTGCATGGGAATCGGCCGGTGCGGGACTCGCCCAAGCCGACGCGAAAGTGGCCGAGATGAAGGCGCAGAAGGATTCGGCGAACAAGCACATCGCGCAGAACCAGGCCAACCTGACGCGGCTTTCCGACGTGCTGCAAAAAACCACTTACGATGCGCCCTTTGACGGCGTAATCACCAATCTTCCGGTGCGTGAAGGCGAGATGGTGGTCATGGGAATCCAGAATTCACCGGGCAGCACGCTGATGACGATCGCCGACATGTCCGTAATCACGTCCGAGGTCAAGGTGGACGAGACCGACATCGTCAACGTGCATCTGGGGCAGTCCGCCGAAGTGACCATCGACGCCATCCCGCACAAGATCTTTCACGGCTTGGTCAGCGAGATCGGCGACAACGCCATCGTGCGCTCGACCGGCGTCGCCACCTCGCAGTCTACCTCGACAAGCCAGGAAGCGAAGGACTTCAAAGTCGTCGTGACGCTCACCGATCCGCCGGCCGACCTGCGGCCCGGGCTCTCCTCGACCGCCAAGATCACGACGGCGACCCGGAACAACGTGGTGAGCATTCCGATTCAGGCGCTCACCGTCCGCACGCAGGCGGACCTCGCGCCCAAGGATGCGGGCAAAGGCGGTAACCATGTGCAGGCCGCCACGAGCGCTCCCGCGGACGCATCGAAGCAGAAGGAAGAAGTGCAGGGTGTGTTTGTGATCCGAAGCAAGAAAGCCGAATTCGTTCCGGTCGAAACCGGCATCAGCGGCACCACGGACATCGAGGTCACCAAAGGCGTAAAAGAAGGTGATGAAGTAATCACCGGCAGCTACAAGGTTTTGCGTACCCTGAAACCGGGAACGACTGTCAAAATCGACAACGCGGCCCCGAAGAAAGAAGAAGAAAGTAGCTAGGCAGAAGGCGTCAGGTGTCAGGTCTCAGGTCTTAGGTCTCAGGGAAACCCACGTTCTAAGGACCTGAGACCTGACACCTAAGACCTAACCTCTGACTATTTAGAACGTCAAACACAGAACGGCCATAGGAGCGTGCGTGCCCGAGCCCGATCCGGATAAGGAAGAGAAGATGGCGACTGCCGGCGTATTGCCAATCGATAGACCCGCGAATGGGGCTGCGCCCAATTCCTGCATGATCGCAACCGAGGACCTGTGGAAGACCTACGATATGGGCTCGGAGCAGGTCCATGCCCTGCGCGGCATCAACCTTCGCATCCATAGGAATGAATACGTTGCCATCATGGGCCCGTCGGGCTCAGGCAAATCCACGCTGATGAACCTGATCGGCTGTCTCGACTCGCCGTCCAAAGGCCAATACTGGCTCAACGGACAACTCGTCAGCGAACTCGACGACGACGAACTGGCGCGCATCCGCAATAAGGAAATCGGGTTCGTGTTCCAGACTTTCAATCTGCTGGCTCGCGCCACATCGCTGCACAACGTGGAACTGCCGCTGATCTATGCCGGAGTCCCTTCCGAAGAGCGCGTCGAGCGCGCCAAGGCCGCGCTGGCCTCGGTCGGCATGGAAGACCGCATGAACCACAAGCCCAACGAGCTCTCCGGCGGACAGCGCCAGCGCGTGGCCGTCGCCCGCGCGCTGGTCAACAAGCCGGCCATCATCCTGGCCGACGAACCCACGGGCAACTTGGACTCGCAGACCGGCAACGAGATCATGGCGCTGTTCGACCGTTTGCACTCGGAAGGCAACACCATCGTTCTCGTCACCCACGAGCACGACATCGCCGAGTACGCGCATCGCATCGTCTCCATCCGCGACGGCGTGGTCGCCAAGGACGAAACGAAGCGGTAGGCTTTCGGGTGTCTGGGAAGCGCACCTTACCTCCCGGAGAGCAGCGCCTCCGCTTCTTTCCGCGCTGCGGGAAGGTTTGGCGAGGAACGGGCCACGCTCTCCAGGATCGCTTTGGCCTCGCCGGCGTGTCCCCCCGCTTGCAGAGCTTGCGCCAGCAGCAAGTAGCCTACGTCGGTGGGCTGCACCGCGATAGCGCGTGCGTACTGGCGAATGGCCTCCGCCAGGTCGCCACTTTGCTGGGCGATCAAGCCGAGTCCGGCCATTGCCCGGGCCCGATCGGGAGCCAACTGCAGCGCCTTTTCGAAATACTGCTTCGCCTTCATCGGCTGCCCCATCCCGCGATAGGCAAATCCCAGACTGCTATAGGCTGTAGCTTGCATGTCCACGTCGGCCGCGTGGCGAGCCACCCATTGATAGCGCTCGATGGCCGCGGGCAGATTGCCGCGGCTGTCCTCATAGGCGCCGAGATCCAGGTTGGCGTTCAGGCCGTCGGGCTTGATGGCAAGCGCGGCGCGGAATTGCGTGGCGGCCTCTTCGGTTCTGCCTTGGCCGAGCAGAAAATCTCCCAGGTTGACCTCGGCGACGTAATTGTCCTCGGTCAGCGCCAGCGTGCGCGACCAAAATGACTCCGTGTCGTGCCAGTAGCCAACCTGGCGGTAAGTAAGAATCCCCAGCGCCAGCAGACAAGAAACCGCCGGAATGGCCAGCCACCAGGCGGAGATTCGGCGAGCTTGGGCCCAGTCGGCAACCAGCCAGACGATCATCAGAAACAATCCAATGAACGGAATGTAGGCGTAGCGGTCCGCCATGGATTGAAGGCCCACCTGCACCAGCCCAATCATCGGCACCAGGCTGCCCAGGAACCAGAACCATCCGGCGGCGAGATACCGGCGCTGGCGCGCGCGGAGGACTAAGGCCGTGATAAGCAGCAATAAGAACACCGCCGCGCCTACTTGCCAGGCAGGATAGAGACTGGTGGGGTGCGGATACATTGCCACGAGTCTCGACGGCCAGAGCGCCTTCCCTAGATAGCGCACATACGAGATCGCCGCGGTTTCCAATCGCAAGAGCAGGTTGTAGCGGGCAAAGGACTGGAGTGCGCCTCCGGCCTTCTGAGCGTTCATCGTCACCAGCGCACTCGCGGCGGAGAGCAGCAGGAGCGGCGCCTTTTCCAGTACCAGCCCTGAGCCCGACAATCTGGGTGCGTTCCGGTCTTGTGCCGCGGCCCCGAGCCCAGCCGGAGCGCCAATCCGGCCCAACGGCCAGTAGTCCCACAGCAATAGCAGAAATGGCAATGTGATCGCCTGCGGCTTCGCGAGCAGGGCCAGCGCAAAGAAGCCGGCCACTGCGGCGTATCGGCGGGGGCCGGGTCTGCGCGTGTACCAGACGTAGGCATAGAGTGCGAGCAGAAAAAACACCATGCTCAAAACGTTCTTCCGCTCCGACGCCCAGGCCACGGACTCGACGTTTATCGGATGGAGCGCAAACAAGGCTGCAACCATCAGGCTGCGCCAACGGAATCCCGTGGCGCTCTGCAGCAGCAGAAAGAGAAGTACGACGTTGGCCGCGTGCAGCAAGACATTCACGTAATGATGGCCGGCAGGGTGCAGGCCGAAAAGTTCGCAATCGAGCGCGTGGGAAAGCCAGGTCAGGGGATGCCAGTTCGCCTGCTGGTAAGTCGCGAAAGCCCACTCCACGGTCGCCCACGTCAGGCCTGCCCTTACATGGGGATTGGCAGTGATGTATCCCTCGTCGTCATAAATGAACCCGTTGTGAATCACCGGGTTGTAGGACACAAGCACCACGACAGTCAGCAGCAGGCAACACAATAGAGTGCGTTGCGCCGGCGAGTGAAACAGCACCAACCAAGTCGAGACTCGATCTCCTTCCACACGTTTTGGTGCCGCAGGCGAGGAAGACGATCTCATGGATGCAACCATTCTGAACCAGATATCGAGGATTCGCGAGAGGGAACTGCGCCGCGCGAGTTCCCTTGGTTACCTCAGAATGGCCTCGGCTGCAAGCGGTCGCTCCGTCGCTATGGTAGGCGATCGCTTTGGGAAGCGAACTTCACTTCCCGGCGAGGAGCGCCGCGGCTTGCTTCCGCGCCTGGGGGAGATTCGAGGAGAAACGGGCGAGGCGCTGCACAATCGCATTGGCCTCGTCGGCGTGTCCCTCCTGCTGCAACGCCTGCGCCAGCAGCAAATAGACAGCGTCGCTGGGCTGTAGCGCCACGGCGCGCGAGTACAGGCCAACGGCCGCGGGCAGGTCGCCATCTTTCTGGGCGATCAAGCCGAGTGTAACCATGATCGTGGGTTGACTGGGTACAAGCTGTAGCGCCGTTTCGAAACTCTGCTTCGCCTGCAGCGGCTGCCCCATGTGCCGATAGACAAATCCCATGTCGGCATAGGCCTTAGCGCGAAGATCCACAGTGGGCGCCCGAAGAGCCACCATTTGATACTGTCCGACGGCTGCTTCCAGATTGCCGCGGCCGTACTCATAGGCGCCGAGATTCAGTTCGGAAGGCCAATCGTCGGGACTGATGGCGACGGCGGCACGAAGCTGCGCGACGGCCTCTTCGGTCCTGCCCTGGCTGTATAAGAAGACTCCCAAACTCGAGTGTGCGATTGAGTTGTCCTCGGTCAGCGCCAACGTGCGCTGCCAGAATGCCTCCGTATCGTGCCAGTAGCCCACCTGACGGTATGTGAGAACCCCCATCGCCAGCAGGCAAAAAACCGCCGGCACGGCAAGCCATCGGGCGCTAATTCGGCGCGCTTGCGCCTCGTCGGCAATCAGCCAGACGACCATCACAAACAACCCAATAAACGAGATGTAGGCATACCGATCGGCCATTGCCTGCGC
>JBEKQG010000116.1:0-11103 GCA_049519955.1 Terriglobales bacterium | reverse complement strand
GGCGGGCGATGCGGGAATGTTTTCCACCGCCGATGACCTCGCGCTTTTTGCCCAGGCACTGCTCGATGGTGGGCGCGGCGTGCTGACCCCGGCAACCGTGGCGAAGATGACTTCGCCGCAGCAGCCGGTGAATGGCACGGCGGTGCGCGGATTTGGCTGGGACATCGATTCTCCTTTTTCTACCAACCGCGGCGAACTCTTGCCCGTGGGCGGTTACGGCCATACGGGATTCACCGGAACTTCGCTGTGGATCGATCCGGCGACGAAGACTTACATCGTGCTGCTGACGAACGCCGTGCACATGAATGTTGTGCATACGAATACGGCGCCGCCGCCGAAGGAAAAAGAGAGGGGAAGCGCGATTGCGCTGCGGACGAAAGTCGCGACCGCGGTGGCGGCCGCGCTGGCGCTCGATCCGTCGCAAGCGGAGAAGATGCGCGCGGCGACGATCACTGGCTACAACGAAATGCAGACCGCGGCGCGCAAGCTCGCGGCGCGCAATGGAACCGTAAAGACGGGAATCGATGTGCTGGAGGAGACGAAGTTCGCGGCCCTCGTTCCGTCGAGGACCGGGATTCCGCGGAGTATTGGGCTGCTCACGAACCAGACCGGCGTGGACTCCGAAGGTCGCCGCACGATTGATGTGCTGGCGCATGTGCCCGGCATTTCGCTCGTTGTGATTTTCAGTCCCGAACATGGCGTCACGGGAACGCTGGACACAACCGACATCAAGAACGCGAAGGACGCTGCGACCGGGGTTGCAGTCGTCAGCGTCTATGGGGCGAACGACGCGGCCCGACGTCCGTCGCTCGACGTGCTAAAGAGCCTGGATGCTGTCGTGATCGATCTGGCGGATGCAGGCGCGCGCTTTTACACCTTCGCAACGACCACGGGATATTTTCTGGAAGCGGCCGCCAAGGCGGGAATTGAAGTGGTCATCCTGGACCGCCCGAATCCAATTACCGGCTCGTTTGTGCAGGGCCCCGTTTCCGATTCCGATTTCGATTCCAATTTCAAAAACCCGCGGGAAAGTTTTACGAATTATTTTCCCGAGCCGGTTCGGCACGGGATGACTCTCGGTGAGCTCGCGAAAATGTTTAATGCCGAGCGCCACATCGGAGCGCGGCTCAACGTGGTTGTGATGGCAGGCTGGCAACGCGGCGACTGGTTCGATTCCACGGGTCTCGCTTGGGTAAATCCGTCGCCCAATTTGCGAAATGTGACCGGGGCCGAGCTTTATCCGGGCGTGGCGCTGATCGAAGGTACGAATGTCTCGGTAGGGCGCGGAACGGATTCGCCGTTCGAGGTGGTGGGCGCGCCTTGGATCAAGAGCGGGGAATTGGCGGCTTACTTGAACGGACGCGATATTCAGGGCGTGCGCTTCGTCCCCGTCGCTTTCACTCCATTGTCGAGTAACTTTGCCGGGGAACGCTGTGAAGGCGTGAATCTGGTGGTTCTGGATCGAAATACGCTGGATTCGCCGGAGTTGGGCGTCGAGTTGGCGTCCGCGCTGCACAAGCTGTATCCCAACGATTTCAAGATGGAGCGAATGGCGGACCTGCTGGTGAATCGGACCGTGTTCGAGGCCATCGGAGCGGGCGAAGACCCCAGTAGGATTGCCGAGGACTGGCAGGAGCGGTTGCAGGAATTCGTCCGCCTGCGGGAAAAGTATCTGTTGTACAAATAGCGGCGTTGGCGGAATAAGAGACCGTGACTGTCTTTGAGCATTGCCGGGTGCTCGAGGAACGCGAGAATTACGACCGGGCCCTGACGGAGTTGTCGAATCTCATCCAAGCCTATCCCGCAGAGCGCCACACCCTGATGGCCCAAATGGCAGCCGGTCGGATATGCCTAAAGCGGCTCAACCGGCCCGAAGAGGCGCTGCAGTTTTACCAATCCGCGGCGCGATCTCCTGTGCCGCATCTTGATCTCGATCATGCCATCCAGGCCGCAATCAAACAAGCAACGGTGGCGCGGACTTCTGGGCACTCTGTTTCGGCTTCGGCCGGAACCTAGCGCCGCATTGCTCCCATCGCCTGCTGTTCAATCATTGCTCCTCGGCTACAATGACTCCTGAGTGTGCGGATCGGCCGTCCTCGCCTGTCCACCGATATCCGGTACCGAGCTAACCGGCACTCCCGTGGGCGCATCTGAGATTGCAAACGGGTTGTCAAATTGTTCTGAGAAGGTAGGTCTTCGATGAATCTCCGTGCTGCATCTGCCATGGTACTGCTGCTGGCGGCGATCGCGGCGGCGCAGTCCTCCTTGCCCCCGGCCCCGGCTGCCCCTGCGGCGGAGCCCGGGAAGCTCATGCTGACCATTCCAGCCGGGACGCGCATTCCGCTATCGCTCAAGCAGGCAATTTCCACAAAGACCGCCAGGGACGGAGACCCGGTTTACGCCGAGACCATCTTTCCCTTTGTCGTCGACGAGCGGGTCGTGATTCCGGCGGGCACTTTCATTCAAGGCAAGATCGAACGCGCTCAGCGCGGTGGCCACGTCAAGGGGCGCGCCGAAGTCCTCATCCACTTTACGTCGATGGTTTATCCCAACGGCTATACGGTGATGCTGGGAGGCTCGATTGAGAACACGCCGGGGGCGGAGCGGACTTCGATGAAAGATTCGGAAGGGACGATTCGCCAGGACAGCGACGCCGGGAAGAGAGCCAAGGAAGCCGCGGGCACCGCGGGCACCGGCGCGGTAATCGGCGCCGTGACCAACGGAGGCAAGGGGGCCGGCATCGGAGCGGGAATTGGAGGAGTCGCTGGCCTGGCCGTAAGCATGATCTCGCGCGGCGCCGACGTGCGCCTCGATCCAGGCACGTCCATCGAGATGGAAATCCAGCGCGAAGTCACCGTGGATGCGGGCCGCGTCTCCGCGCGCCGCGAGGTCATTGTCCGCAACCCCGACTAGTCGGTTCGCGGTCAACGGATTACACTTTTTCTTTCTTTGCCCGGCGTTTCTTTCGCGCACAACAGCGCCGCGCCCCATCTCCGCTTGCCATTCAACCCTGCCTTCCCCGCGCGCGCTTAGACCTTCGGGAACGACGTGGTTGCCTCATTCGTGGTCGCTCCACTGATATCTTTCCGCAGGTCTTCCCAGATATTGTCCGGCATTTCGAGAAACACCTTGACGATCTGAGGATCGAACTGGCGGCCGGACCACAGTTCGATTTCCTTGCGCGCGGCCTCGAACGACTGTGCCGGGCGGTAGGGACGGTCGGACGTCATGGCATCCAGAGTGTCGGCGATCGAGAAAATGCGCGCCCCCAGCGGGATCTCTTCTCCCTCCAATCCGCGGGGATAACCCAGTCCGTCGTACCGCTCCTGGTGGGCGTAAACGATCTCCGCCGCCTCCGCCAGAAAAGGGATTCGCGAGATGATTTTGTAGCCGAGGTAACAATGCTCCTTCATGGCGGCCATTTCGTCGTCCGTGAGCTTGCCGGGCTTGCGCAGGATGTCGTCGCGAATCGCCATCTTGCCAATGTCGTGCAGGAAGGCGCCGCGGGCGATCACGTTGATGTCTTCTCTCGACAGGCCCATTCTGCGCGCGATGGCGATGGTAAACGCGGTCACCCGCCTCGAGTGCCCTTCCGTCTCGGCGTCCTTGAGGTCGAGCGCATCGCCCAATGCTTCCAGCGTGATGTCATACGACTTCTCCAGGTTCGACAGGGCCGTCTTCCATTGCTCGGTACGGGCGGCCACCAGCGATTCCAGGTTGGTGCGATAGTCGTCGTTTTCGCGCTTCAGGCGGCGATTCTCCAGCGCGCGGCGTACCGTGTTCAACAGTTGCTCCCGCTCGAAAGGCTTCAGCAGGTAGTCGTACGCCCCATTGCGCAGGGCCTGCAGCGCCACCTGTATGTCGTGCACCGCCGTGACCATCACGATTGGCATGTCAGGGTAACGCTCCTTGGCGTGTTCGAGAAGCGCAATCCCATCCATCTCGGCCATCATCAGGTCCGAGAGCACCAGATCGAATTCGCCGCCCGATTCCAGAATTGCCAGCGCTTCAACGCCACTGGCCGCCTGCCGCGTCTGAAAATGCGCGCCGCCGAGCATGGAGGAGACAATCTCGCGGATGGTCTCCTCATCGTCTACCACGAGGATACGGTCGTTAGGCATGAGTACTGTGTGAATGTACCCTCATCTTAGGCCATGACTTCACATTCCGAAAGTAACCAACTGGACACGGAAATTCGTAACCACGGCGCGCGCGCGTGGTATTTAGAAAGCGTAGGTGTCCGTGCGCCTGTTTTTCGTGCGCCGACCCTGCCTGCGCTGTTCTATGCATCCTGCATCTATGCATTCCGCCGGCCTGTTGGGGAATTCGCTGGGCGCGTTGACCATCCACTGGTTGACCGTTCATGGGATGACGGCGCGGGAAACCGCCGCCCTGATCGCAGTCGCCGTTAGTCTGCTTTTCTTCCGCGTCTTTCGCGAACGATGTCTCGTGGTGTGGGGAGCGGGTTGGCTCGCCTATGGGGCGTTCCTATGGGCAACCGGCGCGGCCGGGTGGCACGCTGCGTCGAAGCCGATGGCCGCATTCGCGCAGGCCGATTTTGTGCTGGCCATGGGGCTGTTTGCCGCGGCGGCGCTGCTTTCGGCGCAGTCGCGCCGGGCCCTGATTTGGCTCACAGCGCTGGCATCGGTGTTGCTGGTCTCCGCCGCACTGCGGCCTCTGTATTTCCAGGATTCACAATCCCTGGGCCTGGGGTTGGAAATATCATGCTGCCTGATGGTGGCTGGCGCCACCGTCGAACTGCTGCGGTCGAGATTCGGACAGTCAAGGTACGGGCGCATCGAGCTGGGACCTTTTTTGTACGGCGCCGGGCTCCTAACGTTGAATCTGCGCTGGCTGCGCTTCACCAGCCGCATTCCGAGTGATGCCTACCTGTTGGCCGAAGTACTGTTCGCCGCCAGCATCCTGGTCATCGTGCTGGACGACTCGCGGCTGCGCGCACGCCGTTTGGCCGTTCTGAACCAGCTGACGGTCGCCATTGCGCGCGGCCAGAATCACGCTCCCATCATGCAGGCTGCGCTGGAAAAACTGAAGGCGCTGGTCGGAGCGAAGGCAGCGTGGTTCCATGTGTTGGAAGACGGCCATCTGGCGCCAACGCAGCACGTCGGCCTTTCGGCGGAATCTCTGCGGGCTCTCGGACATGCCGGGACGGACGAAACGCAGGCCCGCGTCCTCCAGGAAAACCGTGCCGTCGTGATCAAGCTTTCCGAGTGCCCGGAGTCGGAGCGGAAGCAGCTAAAGAAATACGGCGTTCATCATCTGGTGCTGCTGCCCGTGCTGGGCAAGAAGTCTGCGATCGGGATGCTGTCGTTCGGCTGCTTACGCCGCCGCCGCCATTCCCGCGAAGAACTGGAGTTTCTGGAAACGGCGGCCCAGGCGCTCGGTGTTGCAACCGAGAATCTGCGCTTGCTGGAGCAGGTGCTGCGCTCGCAGCGCCAGTGGATGAACACCTTCGATTCTATTCAGGACCTGATTCTGGCGCACGACGCCGATTTCCGCATCCTCAAGACCAATCAAGCCCTGCTGCAGCGGCTGGAAAAAGCGCCGGCGGATATATTGGGCAATCTCTGCGACGACGTTCTGCCCCAAAACAGCGTCTGGAGCGGCTGCCCGTATTGCGCACGCGGCGCCGGACTGACCAGGGGAATGGACCCGTGTTTTGGCGGGCATGCCGTGGTTTCGACTTCGTCCTATGCCGAGCAGGGAAGCCAGCGCAAGGGCGTCATCCATGTGGTGCACGATACAACCGCGCGTCAATTGGCGGAAGACAAATACCGCATGTTGTTTGAGCAGGCGCAGGAAGGCGTGTTCGTGGCCACGCCGGATGGCGATTTGCTCGATTGCAACGACGCCTTTGTCACCATGCTTGGTTACGCCAGCCGCGATGAGTTGATGTCGCTGGACCTGGGCAGCGTGTTGCATGCGGTTCCCGAGGAGCGGGAAGCTTTCCGCACGGAAATCGAAGCCCATAACTACGTGCGCCACTTTGAAGTTACCGCGCGGCGCAAAGATGGCACACTGCTGGTGGTGGCGCAGAGCTGCTTTGCCACCCGCGATGCCAGCGGGAACATCGAGCGCTATCAGGGCTTCGTTCTCGACATCACCGAGAAAAAACGCTCGGAAGACGAAATGCGGCGGCGCAATCGAGAGTTGAACGCACTGAACGCCATGGCCGTCATCGCCACCCAGTCCTTCGATCTGGATGAAATTCTGAACCTGACGTTGCGTCAGGTGATCTCGGTGTTTGGGGCGGAAACCGGCTCGGTCTATCTGGCCACGGGCCCGGATGGCGCCTACCGCCGCCGCGCCGGTTGGGGCCCGCGCAGCGAGGCGCGCATGGGCATGGCCGAAGTCGTCTTTGCCGAGGGCCTCGGCGATCTCGTGATGCGCTCGCGGGCGGAGGTGGTGACGCAGGATTTCCTGCCGCACCTGCCTCCTGCGCTGGTCGAGTTTATCTGCGCCGATCGCTTGCCCTACTGGAT
The DNA here is from genome assembly GCA_049519955.1 of Terriglobales bacterium. Taxonomy (GTDB): domain Bacteria; phylum Acidobacteriota; class Terriglobia; order Terriglobales; family Acidobacteriaceae; genus Acidiflorens. Next base: position 4,603 of record JBEKQG010000116.1, on the reverse strand, counting down.
CTGGGTTGTCCTCTGGGGCAAGGACAAGCCCATCGGCATCATGGGCATTGCCAGCAGGGAAGACCGGCATTATTCGAGCAACGATGAGAATTTGCTGGTCGCCATCAGCCGCCAACTGGCGACCACGGTCGAAAAAGTGCAGCTCTACGAAGAGACTTGCCAGGCCTACGAAGACTTGCGGCGCACGCAGGAGCAACTGCTCCAGAGCGAGAAGATGTCGGCCGTCGGCCAATTGATTTCCGGCGTGGCGCACGAGTTGAACAATCCCCTGACCGCGATTCTCGGTTACGCGCAACTGCTCGAAAGCGCCGGCCTCGATCCCCGCGCGGCCGACTATGTGCGCAAGCTGTTCAAGCAGGCGCAACGCACCCACCGCGTGGTGCAGAATCTCCTTTCCTTTGCCCGCCAGCGCAAGCCGCAGAAACAGCAAGTGGACTTGCGTAAGGTGCTGGAAGAAGCGCTAGTCCTGCGCGAATACGATTTGAAGATCAACAACGTCTCGCTGGAACGTGAAATTCCCGGCGACTTGCCCTCGGTGTTCGGCGATCCCCATCAGTTGGAGCAGGTCTTCCTCAACATCGTCAACAACGCGCTCGATGCCATGGTGGAAGCGAGCGGCAGCGGCGTGCTGAAAGTTCGCCTGTTCCAGAAAGATGCCTTCGTGTGCGTGGAGTTTGGCGACACCGGCACGGGAATCAAGGACCCCAACCGGATTTTCGATCCCTTTTACACCACCAAGTCCGTGGGCAAGGGAACCGGCCTGGGCTTGAGCATTTGCTACGGCATCGTTAAGGAGCACGGCGGCGAAATCGTCGCCCGCAATCGCGAAGAGGGCGGGGCGACGATCGGAGCGGCGATTGAAGTCCGCTTGCTGGCGAGCGCGCAACCGGTGGTGCTTGAGCCTGCGGCGCCCACGCGTCGGGAGTCGATGCTGGCCGGGCGCGTGCTCGTGGTCGAACACGAAGAAGCGGCCATGGAATTTGTACGCGACGTGCTAATCGGCGCGGGGGCCGAAGTCACCACATCCACGAACGTGCCTGACGCCAAGCATCGCCTCCGCCAGGGCTCATTCGACGTGATCGTGATGAATGGCCTCATGCCGGGCGATTGCAGCGCGCCGGAAATGTACGAGTGGATCGTGGAGAACTGTCCCGGTATGGAGAAGGGTCTGTTGCTGACGTTTTCCACCGTCGTCGATGCGGAAACGCGAACCTTCCTCCAGGAACACGGCGTGCCCTCGCTTGCCAAGCCCTTTGAAGTGGCGGACCTGATCTCACAGATGCGCCAACTGAGTCAGAGGGAAGTGAAACCTGCGGCCCTGGCGAGCGAGATCCACGAAGAACACGCCTCCGCGGCAGTCGCGGGAACCTAGCCGCCGTACTGCCTGCGGTTGTCCCTGCTAAAGCTGTCTCTTCAGTTCCCGCATCGTTTCCGCAATCAACTTCTCGTTGCGCTGGTACCGGCGCCAGTGGCCTTCGCGCTTGGCCTCCACCAGCCCGGCCTTTTCCAGGATTCGCATGTGGTGCGAAACCGTGGGCTGCGCCAGGTTCACGCGTTCTTCAATATCGCCCGCGCAGAGCCCGTTTCGCCTACCCGGCGAGCCTTCGCCTTTCTCTTTGAGCGCCCGCAGAATGCGGCGCCGCGTGGGGTCGGCAATGGCATGTAGGAAGCGGTCGAGATTGTGAGCAGCCTGAGCCATGATTACGAAGCGTAGCAGAAAGTAATCAGCGCGCCATGAGCTGCGGCAAAACCCGTCCGCTCCAAGCATCCGGCTCGAAGCGCGCAGCTCATTTTTTCACAATCGGATTGTACCCATCGCCGATCAGCCGGGCGCGCATCGCCTCAGCGTCCTTTATCTCGGCGTAGGGCCCCACCTGCACGCGATAGAACTTGTCGGCCGAAGTGTTGTTGGCGGTGAAGGCGGGATACTGTTTTTTCTTCAGCGCCTCGACCAGCGATTCAGCGTCTTCCTGCCGGCTGACGGCGGCGACCTGCACATAGTAACCGCCGCTCGTTGCTATTGACGGAGCCGGTGCCGCGTTTGCGGCGTCCGTAGCCGCTTTTGGCGGTGCTTCCGCGGCTGCGGCCGCTGTCGCCGGAGCCGCCGCTTGCGCCGCCGTTTTCTGGGACGTTATCCCGACGTCGGCCGTCTTCTCGCCTACCGCCTTATAAAAACTGAAGTCCCCAGACTGCGGCGTCGCCTGGGGCGCGTCGCTTCTCGCGGCCGACGGCCGCACGACGGCCGCCGGAGTCGCCGTCGGAGCCCCCAGCAAACTGCCCGCGCCTGCCATCGCCGTCCTTCTTCCCAGCGAAAAGCCGATCGAAAAAAAGAAAGCGCAGACCAGCACAAAGGCGAAAAAAATCGCCAGCATTCGCCCCGTGCCAATCGTGATCTCCGTATCCTGTTGCGCCGTGGCCATCGGAAACAGTGTCAACCCCTACTTTGCCGCCGGCGCGCCCGGTGCCGGCACCGCCGCCAGTAGTTTCTGCATGCCGGAGAAGAAGTCGATCGGCACCGGGAACACCACCGTCGTATTTTTCTCGACCCCGATTTCCGTCAGCGTTTGCAAATACCGCAACTGTATGCTGATCGGTTCCGTCGCCAACAAATGTGCCGCATCCACCAGCCGCTGCGCCGCCGAGAACTCGCCCTCCGCGTGGATGATCTTCGACCGCTTCTCGCGTTCCGCCTCGGCCTGCTTGGCCATGGCGCGCAACATCGACTCGGGCATGTCCACCTGCTTCACTTCCACGTTCGCCACCTTCACGCCCCAGGGCGCCGTGTGCGTGTCCAGGATGCTCTGCAACCGCAGGTTGATCTTGTCGCGATGCGCCAGCAACTCGTCGAGTTCCTGTTCGCCCAGCACCGAGCGCAAGGTCGTCTGCGCAAACTGCGAAGTCTGGTAAACGTAATTCGAGACTTCCACCACAGCCTTATTCGGATCGATCACGCGCAGGAAAATCACCGCGTTCACTTTCAGCGTGACGTTGTCGCGCGTGATGATGTCCTGCGGCGGAACTTCCAGCGCTTCCTGCCGCAGCGAAATCCGCACCATGCGATCGACCGGGGCGAAGACCAAGGCTATGCCCGGGCCTTTTGCGTGCCCCAGCAAGCGTCCGAGACGGAAGATGACGCCGCGCTCATATTCGGCCAGAATCTTGATGGAACTGAGAATGTAGATGACGACGATGATGACAGCAACGGTGATCACCGGAAACCCGATATCCATAGAATGCCTCCAGGCAACTCGCGATTCAGAGTCTCAGCGGATTGTAGCGCAAGTGAGCGGCAATAGGCGGTGATGACCCTGCCCGCGCAGTTGCTGAGGAAGATGCGGGCGCCCTACATAAAAAGTCCGCTACAGGCTGCCGAAAAACCGTGTAGAGACGGGGCTTGCCCCGTCTGGGGCCACCTATGAACCATGATCGAGCAAGAAGGGGTAGGGCACGGCTTCAGCCGTGCCGCTCAGGGCCGCAATGAGTGGGGGCTTTAGCCCCTGAGGGTCCGGCTGCCTGCTCGGAAAGAGCATTTATGAAACCAGTTCCAGTACTCGGGCAAAATCAAGACCCTTGACTTCATGTAATATACTATGGTATATATTCATACAAGGAGCGTCCGATGCCGCGCACCGCAAAACTCTTTCTCAATGGCCGCAGCCAGGCGGTCCGCTTGCCTGTCGATTTTCGTTTCGACGGCAGAGAGGTCTTTATCCGGCAAGACGAAACCACCGGAGACGTGATTCTCTCGCGGCGGCCGGAGTCATGGGTCAGCTTCTTCAAACTCCGGCGCGAGGCAAACATCCCCGATGACTTCATGGCGGATCGCCGCGATGAAGCCCCGCAGAAACGCGAGTTGTTCTGATCGGGGTAAATAGAAGATGACCCGCTACCTTCTCGACACCAATATCGCGAGCTGCATTATCAAGGGAAACAGCCCGGCCGTCGACCGCCGCTTGGTGAAAGTTGCGATGGCACAGCTCGCCATATCCGCGGTCACTGAGGGCGAACTGCGCTTCCGAGCGGCGCGCCTTCCTGATGCCACGAGCTTGCACAACATGATCGAGGACTTCTTCCTGCGCGTGGCCGTCTTGCCTTGGGATTCCGCTGCCGCCCAAGAGTACGGCCAGCTTCGGGCCACCTTGGAACGCGAGGGCCAGCCCATGGGCAACCTCGATACCATGATCGTGGCTCACGCTCTGGCGTTGGATGCGGTCCTGGTCACCAACGACCATGCCTTTGCCCGCATCAAGAAGCTGAAAGTCGCCGACTGGACGAAATCGCCGCGCCCATGAGAAAGATCAATCCCACGAAGTACGCGCCCGCGTCGTTGTTGAGGAAGATGCGGGCAGGCAGCGGGACCGCCAGTCCCTTACGCAGCCGTCGCGGAAAACCAGGAGACGTGGGGCACCGCTGTGCGACCGGAAGGTCCCTTCGGTACAATGCTCTCATGCTGACACGTCTCTACTGTGACAATTACAAGTGCCTAGGTGTGTGTCGGGCATAGATTTGTGACGGAGCTTACAGCGTGGGCAGCAGGTTTCATTTTATGTTCGATTCATGGGCGAGAACTTCATTCCTGACACGGTCAACCAGACGCTTCTGT
>JBEKQG010000115.1:0-11112 GCA_049519955.1 Terriglobales bacterium | reverse complement strand
GCCTGCACCCGTCTAATGAGGATCTCGCCGATGCCGTAGAAGATGAAGCCGGTGGCGAGGTATCCCAGCCAGCGCTGTGGGTGGTACAAGGGATAAACATTGTCGGTTTGAAACCAGCGCAGCGCGAAGACCTTGATGGTCAGCATCATGACCGTGCCCAGGGCAAGAATCCAATGCCCCAGCCACCGGCCTTTCTCCGGACACTTCCTCAACCCCGAGTGCGACACCGATTGGTGCAGGTATCTCCACGCCTCCTCGACATAGATGGAAAATGGGACGGAAGGCCGTTGCGCATTGCCCATGGTTAGCCGCCAGACGCGGTGGACGCGGGAGAACAGGAGAAGCAGCGGAAAGAGCATCGCCGTGAGCGTGTAATACGTGATGATGGGGAACATGTGCTCCAACCCCATCGGTGTGGTTAGGCCGGAAAGGGGCAGTCCCACGTACCACAGGTGGTAGCAGAGGATCAGCAGAGTCACGAACACGGCAGAGAAGGCGAGCGCGCCCAGGTGCCACGCCCGGGATCGGAGGAGCTTGCCCGCTAACCCCGTCCACTCATACTGCGCGCTGAGGAAGCGCCGCAGAGTTTTCATGGAAATCCTGGGCTCTGACTGGCGCGGGCAGGCGGTGGAGCATTCGCCGCAGTCGTGGCAGATCCAGGGCTCGAGGCTTCCCAGGAGCGGCGCTCTCAGCCCCAGAAGAGAGTAGCGGATGCTCTTTCGGGGAAAGTTTGCAAAGTCCGACGCCAGTTCACAGGAGATGGTGCAGCTTCCGCACTGATAGCAACCTGTGGGGTCGAACTTCCCATACCGCCGAATGTCTTCCAGCAGGGTTGGATCGCTTTGAACCGGCAATATGTCTGCTGCCATTTGCCACCTCTACCGAGAGTACCTACCCGCTACTGCGTAGTGGCTACCCATTCCTTGACGGTCCTCCTGGAGTACACCAGGAACTTCCCGTCTTCTTCCATCATCTGGATCTCAAAATTTTCGTTGCGATAGGATTCCGCTGCGCGTGATGCATCTTCTTTGTTGTCGTAGAGCTGTCCATCCCACATGAATTTCCTGCCATCGCCGATTATGGCGAGATTCGGGCTCATACGATGCCTCCAGCCTGTTCATGCGGTGCTGCAAAACTGTTTGTCACTCGCGACGCTGTGGCGCGGGGAAAATATTCTTGGACCAGCCACTCCGCCGCTTGCGCTACGGCGCTGCTGACTGCAGCTGACAATCCCTGTGATATTTCTTCCGGCAATGGCCCCGTCTGGCAGGCCAACACACGAACTTCGACCCCGCAGGTTTCCTGCAACTCGCGCAGCAGGTTCGACGTGGGCAACTGGTGTATGGAGAAATCGTCAAGTTTGACCGGGGGAATCTCGGCGGGATCAATCTCGAATATCTCGCCGGGGCTGCGTCCGGCGTCAATCGCGTCCAGGATGAGCAAGCGTTGCGGACGCGCGCTAGTAAGGCAAAGAGTGAATAACAGCTTGCGCACGCCCGTGCCGGCATCCAGCAAGCAAACGGCTTCGGGCACGCGGAAGTGTGCCTCTACATAGTCAACTACCGCGCACCCGAAGCCGTCATCTCCAAACAGAATATTCCCAACGCCGAGCACCAGGGTCGGCTTGCGACAGAAGTCGGGGAGATCGGATTGATCGAATTTGTCGAATTGACTGACCTCCCGCATGCTTCCTCCCGCTCGCAGCCTTTCAGTTGGCAAGCGAGCCGAGCAAATTGCCATCCGCGTCGAAAACATCCAGCTTGACTGACAGCTTCCCGTCCAGGCGGTGGGTCGCGCAGGACAAGCATGGATCGTAGGCACGGATTGCCATTTCTACCTTGTTCAGCACTCCCTGGTCGTACTTGCCGTCATGGATCAAACTCTTGGCGGCCTGTGTGACCGACATATTGATGGGAGCGTTGTTGTGAGTGGTACCCACAATCATGTTCACGTTGGTGATCAGGCCGCTGGCATCGGTGGTGTAGTCGTGGATGAGCGTGCCGCGCGGCGCTTCGGTGCAGCCTACGCCTCGTGCTGCCCGCGGCGTGACCTTCACCCGGGTTTCGGTGCTGGTGATCTCGGGATCGTCCAGCAAGCGGATGGCGTTTTCGGCGTTGTAGAGCAGTTCGATGAGCCGCGCCCAGTGATAGAGCAGGGTGAGCTGTGCGGGCCGCCCGAACTTGGCGCGGAACTCCTCAAGTTCGGCCTGCGCAAGCGGCGTGTCGATAAAGTCGCAGACGTTGATACGCGCCAGCGTGTTGGCACGATAGACGCCCTTGGGATTGTCGACATCCATGGAGAAACCTTCGCCCCACTGTTTGGCGTAGGGGAACTTCAAGTAGCTCCACGGTTCAATGTGCTCGGAGATGAACTCCGTATAGCGATCGTACGGGAAGTCTTGGTATGAGCCGTTGGAGGCCATCAGGCGAAGCTTTCCGTCGTAGAGGTTGAGCGCGCCGTCCTCCTTGACGGTGCCGATGAAGCCGGTAGTGATCACTCCCAGCGACTTCACCACGTCGAGGTACTTGGCGAAGACGTTCTCCTTGGCAAAAGCAATGGAGAACTTGGCGAGTTCGAGCGCGTCATCGGCCATCTTGCGCAGTTGGTCGCGATCGGCGGCAACCAACGGCTTGCTGAATCCGCCAGGGACGGCGGCCTGGGGATGGATCGCCTTGCCCGCCAGGATTTCCAGCATATGGGCGCACATGTGGCGCACCTTCACCACTTTTCTGGCAATGTCGGGCGCTGCCTGGAGCACGCCGATGACATTGCGGATGGAATAGTCGGCATCGGGACCGAGCAGGAAATCAGCACCCGCCAGGAAATAGAAGTGCAGGATGTGCTCTTCCATGTAGGCGACGCTGTTGCAGAGCTCGCGCAACTTCTTTCCCGCCGGGGGAGGGTCGACTCCAAAGACCGCGTCGCAAGCCTTGGCCGAGGCCAGGTGATGCGACCACGGGCACACACCGCAAATGCGCGGCGTGATGCGGGGAAGGTCCTCTACGGGGCGTCCGATGCAAAACTTTTCGAAGCCGCGCAGCTCAATGACGTTCACCCGGGCGGTGTCCACGTTGCCGGCATCGTTGAGCTGAATGGTCACCTTGGCGTGGCCCTCGATACGGGTGACAGGTTGAATGACGAGTGTCTTTGCCATGGATCACCTCCGGGGCATCGGCCGCAGACGGCCAGCGCCAGCAAAACGGTTGAAGGTTGCGGACCGATCCGGAATCTGCTTGGGATCGAGACCGATGGAAGAGAGCGCCCCCATCATGTCCACCATGGGATTGGCCTTGTCCGACAGCGGGCCAAAGCAACCCTCGCATGGCATGTAGGCGCGGATACAGCGCGGGTTGCCGTCGCTGCCACCGCAGCCGGCACGCGTCGCTGGCCCCAGGCACAGGATGCCCTGCTCCATCAGGCAGCGCATTTCGCTGAGTGGCGCTCCAATCTTGAATTCCGGCGGATCCAGGTGGCCCTTCAGGGTCGAAACCGCCTTCTTTTCACGCTTGGTGGGACACTCGTCGCAAACGCTCTTCGACGCCAGCACGGGCAAGGGCTTGCCTTCAATGAGAGCGACCAGCGCTCCGGCCACCATTTCTGGCGTGGTTGGACATCCGGGCAGATAGGCATCCACCTTCACAACTTCGTGGACCGCATATACCCGGTCGGTGAGTTCGGGAATCTGCTCGTGAGGTAGGCCGTTTTTCTCCGTGCTCACGCTGTCACGGTAGACCTTCTCCAACAACTCTTCTCTGCTGTACTGATTCGCCAGCGCCGGTATGCCGCCAAAGCAGGCGCAAGAACCTAGAGAGATCAGGATCTTGCACTTCTTCCGCATCTCCAGCGCCAGTTTTTTGTGTTCTTCGCTGCGGATTCCTCCCGATATCAGCCCGACATCCGCCGCGGGGATTTCCATCTCTGTACCTTCGCCAGTCTGACCGAAGAGCTTGTGGTCCATCAGTACTGGCATGTGCACGATTTGTACTTGTTTGAGTACGTCGATGAGCGGTTCACCGATGTCGAGGATGGTGACCTCGCAACCTCCGCATATGGCGAACCATTCTTCGGCAAGTCGAGCTGCCATGTTGCACCTCCCTATCGGACTTGAATTAGTAGCGCTTCGTTCTCGTCCCCTAAAATCTGTCCTTACTGAGTTCGATACGTGCTTGGACCGGGCTTCCTGGCCTGCTCCGCCACCTCTGTGATCACTTCGGCAAAGCGTGAACCTTCGGAAGCGGCGATCCACCCCAGCCGGAACTCCGGCTGCAATCCGAAATCCTCCAGCATCAGGTTGATAGCATGGGCGCGTGAGCGGGCGCGCAGGTTGTTTTCGAGGTAATGGGGGGCGCCGAGATGACAGCAGACTGACGGCGTGTCCTTCCAGGCGGCGGTAAGCGGAACTGCCACAACCCACCTCTCGGCATCTACGACGTTCGTCAGCAAACGGGAACCACCGGGTTCTCGCGGTGGGCCACAGTTGCATACGTGCTGCCGATCTTGGCCGCATCAGCGCACGCGCGTCAGTGACGGGAATCACTCATTGACGTGACCGGAACGCGTCCCTGGTCGGGCGAGAACTGGCGAACGGTCGAACCTGGCGGTGCCGATCATCATAGCTGCGAGCACGCTGCAACCCGACAAGAAGCGATGGGTGAATCAGGGAGAGAGCGCCTCAGCATTGTTGGCAGGGCAAATAAGGGCGTCCCGGTCTCGGGTTGCCTTAACCCAGACCTAAGGACGTCACTAGGTGCGGCGGCGTAATCGCGCCCAGCACCACGCCGATCTCGTTTTGCGAGGCCAGCGATGCCGCACGCTGCAGCACGCGTCTGGAACATCGTCAACGCAGGCTTCGACGGCGAGATCGAACAGGTCCGCAATCTTAAGCCTCATCAACTCCCGATAACTAGAGCGTGTTTCAAAAATAGGTTCGGCCTCAACTTAGATACTTACGCGTGCGGCAGGTGAACTGGTGAACTTCTGCCATGAAGAATCGGCAGAAGCTGTTGACGGACGAGCAGTGGCTGTTGATTGAACCTTTGCTTCCGAAACCGGTGCGTCGAAAAGACAGGCGCGGCCGACCGGTAGTGCCCAATCGAGCTTGTTTTGAAGGTATTTTGTGGATTCTGCAAACAGGTGCGGCATGGCGATTTCTGCCAGACGAGTTTCCTTCTCCCGCTACCTGCTGGCGTCGGCTCAAGCAGTGGGAAGATGACGGCGTCTGGCTGGATGCATGGCGTGCACTGCTTGGAGCACTCGATGAGCAAGGCCTGCTCAAGTGGGACGAGACCTTTCTCGATGGCAGCTTCGCCCCAGCAAAAAAGGGGGCTCTGCCGTCGGGAAAACCAAGCGCGGCAAGGGGACGAAGTGGATGGTACTGGTCGACGGTCAGGGTCTTCCGCTGGGAGTTCGGCTTGAAAGTGCCTCTCCGGCAGAAGTTACGCTTGCGGAAGCCACGCTTGCCGAAGTCCGCGTCCCGCGACCGAAGGGCCTCCCACGGCAAAAGCCCGAGCGCGTGATTGCAGACCGCGGTTATGATTCTGACCCGCTGCGGGAGCGACTGAAGAAGCGTGGCATCGAGTTGATCGTGCCATACCGGGCGAACAACAAGGAACGGCGATACGAAGATGGACGCAAACTGCGGCGCTATCTTCGCCGCTGGATCGTGGAGCGGACGAACGCATGGCTCGGACAATTCCGCCGATTGCTGGTTCGTCATGAACACCTGCTCTCCACCTACTACGCTTTCTTCTACCTAGCCTGCCTCTGGATTACGCTTCGGAGGTGTTTTTGAAACACGCTCTAGCCAGAACGCTGTTCCCGGAGCCTGTGCTCCAGTGCGAAATCTCTTCCACGTCAGCCAGGCCCTCAGTTGGATCGCAGGAACTCGCAACACGATCCAAGAGAGGTTGGAGTACGTGAAGGCGATTCCACAATTGATGGGCCAATCACGGAAGTTGGCTAAACTGAGCGGATGGTGAAAATGCCAGTACAGTTAAAGTCGAAGCCTACCAGCGAACCAGAAAGGCCATACAGGGCATTCTCCAGCCAGGAGGAGAAGGAAAAGTTCCTGAGAGACTGAAAAAACGAATTGGAACAAGGGCTACTGAACCCTATCCTGAAGCCCTCATTCTCGGGAATTGGTCCCGATTTGTTCGTCTACTCTGAACACACGTTCGAGGGAAATCCTCTGCCGGAGTTTTGCTCAATCTCCCGAAACATTCTCGACTGCTTTGCGACCGCGCTACTGTCTACTCCAGACCTGGAGTTTCCGGCGAGTCCCCTTGTGGTGAGATGTCGGCTAGGTGAGGACCGAAAAAAACTAATGCTGTATCTCACTGCGGTGCTAGCCGTGGGCGAACAGACAATTCCTTTGGAATTGAAGGAGGAGTCGGAGGTTTGGATCGGCAGCAAACTTCGCCCTCTGGCGAAAACAAAAGGACTCGCCCTGGGGAACATTTATTGGGATCGCTCCGGGCCGCATTCGTTTTTCTTTTTTGACTACCCGGGTCAAATGATCCGCGACAAAGTTCCTGGACTGGGGGCACCGGGGGAAGATGGAAAACCACGCTGGCCAGAGTGCGAATTACTTCTGTGTCCCGTGACTGCGACTCTGCGTAATACGGCCAGACGCGCAATAGATTTTGTTGAGTCAACTCCCGATAGCCTCATTCAATAGCTTAGGTTGCCCAAAAACCTCCCGTTTGGTTTCCATGGGCTCAGCCAACCTAATGCACTGGCTCGCTGACTCTAGACCGACCTTCCCAGCCCAAATTTCAGGATTTCTTTAAGCAAAGGGTTAGGCCAGCCTCTGCGGTAACGCTTGGTACTGTACCGCATTCCTCGCAACTGGACACCATGGCTCGTGTTTGAAGTGAGGCTTTGGGCGATCGGGACCCATCGTCGTGCGGAATTCGTCCGTGGAATCCGCTTCGCAGATACCTCCACCCGATCATTTACTCGGATCAACTCCATAACATCACGCCCCGCGCGGAGAAGCTCAAAATCCCGGATCGGCCGGAGCTTGATCCCGAATGCACTGTATTCGTCAAAACTAACGCAATAACTCCCCCAGCTCACGCGGACTCTCAACCAGCACATCCGGAGGCACCTCTTCCAGCGTATGCGGGGCGAAACCGTAACTTACGCCACAGGTCCACAACCCGGCGTTGCGGCCGGTTAGAACGTCGATTGACGAGTCGCCAATGATCAGCGCCTCGTCCGCGGCTACGCCCGTTTCTCCGAGGAGGGTCCGCGCGCCTAGCGGGTCCGGCTTCTTGGTCGGAAAGCTGTTGCCGCCGTATATGCGAATGAAGAAATCTCCGAGGCCGAGCGCCTGAAGAATGTCGCGCGACGGGTTGACCGGCTTGTTCGAGAGCACCGCCATCACGCGATGCGCTCCGTTTGTCTGCACTTCATTCGTATTCGATGGCTGCCCTTCCCTGGCTGGCTGCGCCAGGTCCGCCAGCACTTCCGGAATTCCCTCATACACGGTCGTATGGTCGAGCTTGTGCACACGGTAATAACCGAGAAAATACTCCAGGGCCTCTTGGAATAATGTTTCGTTGTTGGCGTCCCGGTCGCCGAGCGCGCGGCGGACGAGCGTGGGTGCGCCGTCTCCTATATAGCTCGCAATCACGTCGCCCGCCAGTTCGGGACGATCGAGATGCCGCAACATCGCATTGATGGAGTGAATCAAATCAAGACGCGAGTCAATCAAGGTGCCATCGAGATCGAACACCAGCAGGCGAAGGCGGCACGGATCGAAGGGGCGGAGGAAATGTATCATGAGTCTTTAGAATAAATGATCGGAAGGTCTAGCTGGCTCCGAGCCACGAGCTACGAGCGAACCACTCCCCACGCTTGCTTGCCCGAAGCCCGAAGCTCGAAGCCCGAAGCCGCCTCCACAACCCTGTTCCCAAACGCTTCACCCCATTTACAATGATTCGGGGCCAAAACTCTGCGGGGTGAAGAACGCGGCATGGCTACGACCAAAGTCGATCCCAAGCTAAACGAACCCGGCGTTGCGAAGATGACGAAGAGCTATCAGGGGCTGACCAGCGCGCAGCTCATTGATGCTTATCGCATCATGTTCACCTCGCGGCGCGTGGACGACCGCGAAATCCTGCTCAAGCGCCAGCAGAAGATTTTCTTTCAGATCTCCGGCGCCGGCCATGAGGCCGTCGGCGTCGCCGCCGCTTTCGCGCTGAAACCCAGCTACGACTGGTTCTATCCTTATTATCGCGATCGCGCGCTTTGCCTCGCTCTGGGCGCGACGCCGTATGAGATGCTCCTCGGTGCCGTGGGCGCCGCCGACGATCCCGGTTCTGGCGGGCGTCAGATGCCCTCGCACTGGGCTTTCCAGCGGCTCAACGTCGTCACTCAGTCTTCTCCCACCGGAACCCAGGTCCTGCAGGCCGTCGGATGCGCCGAAGCCGGCCGCTATTTGGCCCAGCATCCCAATGCCGCGCAAAAGGTCGCGGGCGATTACCGCCAGTTCAAGGACGTCCAATTCCAGGGCGATGAAATCACGTATGTCTCGCTCGGCGACGGCACGACCAGCGAGGGCGAATTCTGGGAGGCGCTGAACACGGCCTCCAATCGGCGTTTGCCGGTGATTTTCTCCGTCGAAGACAACCAGTACGCGATCTCGGTGCCCGTGGAAGTGCAGACCTCCGGCGGCAACATTTCGCGCCTCGTGTCGGGCTTCCCCAATTTTCATTTCGAGGAAGTGGACGGCACCGATCTGGTCGTCGCGTATGCGGCGTTCCAGCGGGCGGCCGACCATTGCCGCTCGGGCCAGGGGCCGGCCTTTGTCCACTCCCATGTGATTCGTCCGTATTCGCATTCCCTTTCCGACGACGAGCGGCTTTACCGCCCGGACGCCGAGCGCGAGGCCGATGCCGCGCGCGATCCCGTGCCGCGCCTGCAAATGTTCCTGCTGCGCGAGGGGATCCTCGACGAAAAGGAGATCGACCGCATCGAGAAGGAAGTCGAAGAGCGTATCCAGGCCGACGCCGACCGCGCGCTCGATGCCGCTTTGCCGCAGCCCGACACCATCTACAACTTCGTGTATTCGCCCGATTTCGATCCCACCTCGGCGGCCTTCGAAACCGAGGCCGCGCCAGCCGCGCCCGAGCCCGTTGCGGACACCACGCGTCCCACCGGCTCGCAAAACAAGACGTCGCAGATGAAGGCTCCGCTCACCAAGGCATCGCAAAATAAGACCATGGCGGACTTGATCAACGCCACCCTGCGCGACGAGATGCGGCGCGATGAGCGCATCGTCATTTTTGGCGAAGACGTCGCCGACGCCAGCCGCGAAGATTACGTCCACCAGAAGCTGATCAAAGGCAAGGGCGGAGTCTTCAAGCTGACCTCCGGATTGCAGATGGAGTTTGGCTCCGACCGCGTTTTCAATTCCCCGCTGGCCGAAGCCAACATTGTCGGCCGTGCCACCGGCATGGCGACCCGCGGCATGAAGCCCGTGGTCGAAATCCAGTTCTTCGATTACATCTGGCCGGCGATGATGCAGTTGCGCGACGAACTGCCGCTCATCCGCTGGCGTTCGAACAACGCATATTCGGCGCCGCTGGTGATTCGCGTGGCCATTGGCGGCTATCTCACCGGCGGCGGCATTTATCACTCGCAGTGCGGCGAGAGCATCTTCACCCATATTCCTGGATTGCGCGTCGTGTTTCCCTCGAACGCGCTCGATGCCGCGGGCCTCCTGCGCACGGCCATCCGCTGCGACGACCCCGTCTTGTTCCTCGAACACAAGCGGCTCTACCGCGAGACCTTCGGACGCGCGCCCTATCCCGGCAACCAATACATGGTCCCGTTCGGCAAGGCGAAGATCGTGCAGCCCGGAAGCGATCTGACCGTCATCACTTACGGAGCGGTGGTGCCGCGGGCGCTGCAGGCCGCGCAAAAGCTCGAGCGCGAGCACAATGTCAGCGTCGAGTTGCTCGACCTGCGGTCGTTAAACCCATTTGATTGGGATGCCATTGCCGCTTCGGTGAAGAAAACCAACCGCGCACTGATTGCCTACGAAGACTCACTGAGCTGGGGATACGGCGCCGAAATCGCCGCTCGCATCGCCGACCAACTGTTCCATCACCTCGACGCCCCGGTGAAACGCATCGCGGCCACCGACACTTTTGTCGCCTATCAGCCGATCCTCGAGAATGCCATCCTACCGCAGGCCAGCGATCTGTTCCTTGCGATGAAGGAGCTGGCGGAATTCTGAGAGGCAGTTGTCAGCCGTCAGCTATCAGTTTTCAGTTCTCAGCTCTTGACTGTCGGGCCTCGGCTCTGAGCTTCTGGCTTTCCTGTAGAGACGGGGCTTGCCCCGCCTCCGCGGAAATTTTCACCAAGCTCCGGAGGGGCGACCGATCTTAGCCCAGCGCTTCAGCGCTGGGTAAAACGAAAAACGAAACCAAGTCCCGGAGGGACGGCCGAGGCAGAGAGAGAGCAGCACGCAGCACGCCACATCTACGACGCATGTGGCTGCGGGGGGTTCGTACTGTACGTTGTGTGCTAAGGTGAATCCTGTGCCAGCTTGCTACAAGTTTCTCCATAAGCCACATGGTCTGGGCTTATCAATGGCGACTCAGGGTTGCCAATGCAGGTTTTACTCGTCTTGTTGTCGAAGAATATGAGTAGTTTGAAAGTGCGCCCCTCGGTACCCGCAGGTTCAACTGCTTGTACAAACTGGAACCGTGGTTGAGAGGCACAGCCCACGGTGAACGCAGTGAGTATGAATAATGGGACTGCCAAAATCAGCCAGAGCGATTTCATGCGGGCATTGTCCCACTCAGGGTGCAGGATTTCAACCGCAAGTTCGTACTGCTACAATTCTGTCGCTATGAATCTTCCTGACTCACGGGAGCAGCAGCGACTCAGGAAGAAAGACACTGCCAAGCGATAGTTCTCATGCTGCGTCTGCGTCTATAAGGTGACCGTCTTTGACATTGTCGGAGATGCGCGGCGTAGAATCCGAAGGGAAAAGGGGGCCTAAAAATGAAACCTGTAATTGCAATCGTCCTGCTAGGTGTGTGTCGGGCATAGATTTGTGACGGAGCTTACAGCGTGGGCAGCAGGTTTCATTTTATG
>JBEKQG010000114.1:0-13578 GCA_049519955.1 Terriglobales bacterium | reverse complement strand
CAGGGCTTGGAGCCGGAGAATGAACCGCGACCGCGTCACCATCGACTGGCGCTTCACTCGCAAACAAGCACGCTTAAAGTTCGGCTACAAAAGAAACCATATTACGCGGTCACGGTACTAGATGAGGCGTGGCCGACAACATAAGCATCGCCCACACCGTCCACCGCGATGCCGACGCCAAAGTCTTCCCCACTGCTGCCTCCGAGATAAGTGGAATAAACCAAGGCTGAGCCTGTGGAATTGAGCTTGGTCACAAAGCCGTTGCGACTCCCATATTCGACGCCGGCGTTAGCTGGCTGCAAGGGATTCATCGTCGGGAAATCCGTCGACTGGGTAAGCCCGACGATATAAGCGTTGTCGGCGCTATCCACTGCGATGCCGTAGCCAAAGTCCATCCCGCTGCCACCAAGGTACGTGGAGTAGACCAAGGCTGAACCAGCGGCATTGATTTCGGTCACGAAGACATTGTCCGGATACATTCCAGTGCTGTGATTGGTTGGCTGCAAGGGATTCATGGTCGGAAAGTCGGTTGAGCCGGTTGAGCCCGTGACATAAGCGTTGCCCGCACTGTCCAGGGCGATGCCGGAGCCTCCGTCCGTACCGCTGCCGCCTAGATACGTCGAGTAAATCAGCGGATCGATGTACAGCGCCCTGCTCGCGTCATACTTCGCCAACTCGAATCCCACACGGTTCATGCCCTTAATGGCATAGCGTGCCGCTATCTCCTGCCGCGCTCCATTTCTCTCCTGATACACCACCGGTTTGTGCCAGCGAATTTCATCCTCGCCCGTCTTCATCTTGAACACTAGCTCGCCCTGCGCGTCCCGGCGAATCCGCTTCACTCCGCTAACATCGAACGCAATCCGCCGCGGGTCCGCTCCCGGATCCACAATGAAGTCATATTCCAGTTGCCGCTGGTTCCCGTAATAAACTAAGTCGATCCCCGAATAAATCCCTTCATACTTCACCTTGGCATAAGTCGGAACATTCGTCCGCCACTTCGCCGGATCGTTGCCAATGAAGTAGTTGCTCTTGCCCGCCAGTTCATCCATGCCGATCACTTTAGCCGCAGGATTGGCGTTCCGCAGCTTCATCCGCAACACCGAGCTGTCCGTGCGCTGATGGCTGACGGCCGACGCCTGATGCCTGATACCTGACGGCTGACGGCTGACGGCTGTATTTCCAGCACCGCTTCGTCCCCTGTCAGGAAAAGCGAGTACCCGCCGGTGTGCGACAGAAATTTCACCCGCGAATCGGCCTGTCCGTGATTGGCCTCGAAGCTCAGCGGCAACTTGCCGTAGCTTTCGAGAATCCGGGCTTGAGCTTTCGGATCAGGCTGCGACGCGCTGGCCGAAGCCACAACGCTCCCCGTCCGATTGACCAGCGGCACAGGATTCGACTGCGACAACAAGAACGTGGCAGTCAAGCAAAGAAACACGAAGGCGAAGTAGATACACTTCATAAGATTCCTCGGTCTTTCTGATTTATCAGGCAACAGAAGCCCGGGTCGGCTGCCGGTTAGGGAGGGGAATTTCGCGACAGTCGAGAACGGGAGAATTGTCCTCCCGTGCAGGCGAGGCCGTCAAGATGAAAGCTTTTGCCGGCGAAATCGAGCATCTTCGACCGCTCCACTCCGCGTTACGCGGAAGGAAGCCGGATCTTCATCTTCAGCCCTTCCCACTCATTGACCCTTACCAGACCTGCCTCGCCCAGGAAGTAAGAGCGGAAACTGCTCCAGCGCCAGAGTTCCGGCAACGCCCAGGCCCGCGCCGAACTGCTGGCCGCGCTCGCTGCGGAAAACGAAGAAGAATCCGGCAAGGAAGGGTGATGGGGCTTGAGGCAAACGTCTGGTAATACACAATAATACATGTTATTGTTTTAGTATTATGAACGCCACCGGGAAAACCGTCAGTTTCCGCGCCATCGCCGAAAAGATCGACTCGCTCGATTCCCTGGCCGCCGCGCAGCGCCGTCCACGCAGCTATCTCATCAACGAGGCAATCGCCAACTACATCGAGTTGCACGCCTACCAGGACGCGCTCGTTCGCAAGGGGCTTGCAGAGATGCGGAAAGGCCGCGTTGTAAGCCATGAGGAAGTCATAAAGCGGCTCAAGCGGGCGGGACGCGCTCGGCAATGATCGAATGGACCGAGCAGGCGGCCCGGCAACTGGATCAGGCCCACGATTACATCGCGCTCTCGAACAGCGAAGAGGTTGCCGCCCGGATCGCGATGCGGATCGTCGCCAGCGTTCAACGCCTCGCTACATTTCCCATGGCGGGCAGATCGGGCCGGGTTCCGGGCATTCGTGAGCTGGTAATTTCGAATACGCCCTTTATCGCAGCTTACGCCATCTGCACTTGATTTTGGGTGGCGCAGCGCTTGAGCGCTGCGGTAACTGCATTGTTTTGAATGCGGCTTTAGCCGCTGAGGCCGCACGCTCTGCCCCCGGACTAGTTTTTCCGCAGCCTGCTAGAGCGTGTCTCGATTTGCTGCACAAGGGAACCGGGAACGGGCAGGGCACGCCATGGGCTGTAACCGATGCCAGCTTTAGCCGCTGAGGGTGCGCATACCCCACCTCCGCCCAATTACCGGCAACCGGCAACTGGCGACCGGCAACTGGCAAAAACCCTGCTATGTAAAAATTACCCGGTAAAATTTACACGGGTGTGTCTTTTTTACAACACCCGCCCTCTAGTGTTATCAATGACTTAGAAGAGAAAATTCCCCAAATTTCTGACTATCGGTCACTAAAAACGCCGCCCGAGAGCCGTTTGTTCGTTTTTTGTTCGCCTTGACCAAGCCCCCATTGCCTCTGAATATGCGCATCATTATCCGTACACTTTTGCCATGTTCCACGTGGAACACTGTACGTACAATCGGCGCCTGCGTCTCACAGGCGCGATGCCCGTGCGCGCTTGTCTGCGGCGATCCGGAGCGGCGCGATGGAGGCCAGCTCCACCCGGTTTCTCCCTTTGTTTTTAGCGCGATAGAGCGCCTGATCGGCTGCCTGGATGACCTGTTCCGGCTGCCGATTCCGCGTGCTGGGCTCAGCCACTCCTATGCTGACCGTGACCGAAAAGCCCCCGGACGGCTGACTGGAACTCGCGGAAACAGTCTTCTTTTTTGCCGGCTTTCTGCGGTCCGTTTGTCCCTCCGCTCTCCGATCGGCTCTTCGTTCGCCCCCCCGCACGTGAAACACAGATCTCTCGACCCTCCCCCGCAGTTGGTCGAGATGCTCGAGCGCTTCTTTGGCGGAAGTGTTGCGAAAGACGATGGCGAACTCTTCGCCTCCGCAGCGAAAAGCCTGGCCGTCGCCACCGACCTCAGCTAGGCGCTTGGCCACCATGCACAGCACCTGGTCGCCGACGTCGTGTCCATAGGCGTCGTTGAACTTTTTGAAATGGTCGATATCGACGATGGCGATGGCGTATTGCTGGTCGAGCGAAAGCAGGGATTCGTTAAAGGCGCGGCGTCCGCGAATGCCGGTGAGGTCGTCGTGATAGGCGAGCACGTAGGAAGTCTCGATCAGCGAGGCGGCGAGGATCAGGGCGGCGGTAGCGACGTAGGCGTCGGCCGCCTTGCCGAGTGGGGCGAATTGCAGCCACAGGAAAACCGCTGCCACGGACCAGGTAAAGCCGGGCTCGATCGGCTTGCGAGTCTGGAAGAAACGCCGGATGAACACGACGATGGCGGCGACAAAGCTCAACAGAATCCAGAGCGGGATGGCGGACGCACCGGAGTGATGCGAATTGGCGATAGCGTTTTCCGCACTATTTTGCGGACTATTTTCCGGACGACAGAGCACGGCGAAGACGACCGATTCGAGGAAGAGCAATCCGAAGCGAGGAGCGACTCCGGCAATCGTCAAGCCGCGCTCGCGCATGGAAGCGAACACGCTGAAGTTCAGCGGGACGAGCAGGGCAGCGAGCGCGACAGCCGTGCGTCCGGGGCCGGCGTGAACCGATCCAGCTTGCAGCCGGGCATCGGAAAAGAAATCGACTGCGCGATGCGCGAGCAGCAACACGAGCAGGGAGAACAGAATGCGGCTGGAGTTGAATCGCCAAGCCAGAAGCAATCCGGCGGCGAACACGGCAACGTAGTAGAAAGTGAGCGAGGGTGCGACCTGGACGGTCGAAGCTTGGACGAACAGGGAGCTGTTGACAAGCGCCGCCGCCATCGCCAACAACAAGCCGCCGGGCACCAGCCACGCCTTCCAGGTTCTCGCGTTCACGTCTTCAGAATACGGCAGCCGGGGCCGGGAGGCGATTATGTTTCGGGCACCGGCGCTACTGCACAGGCGGCCAGCGGTGGTAGTCTTCCATGTTCGCGTTCTTCGCCCCTCGTTCATCGTGTCGCTGGCGCAACCATGACTCGCACATCGAATTCCGGACTTCATTCCGACCGTGGTTGCGAACTTCATCCCGGACATCATTCCGAACTTCGCATTGCTATCGACACGGGGGGTACGTTCACCGACTGCGTGTGGATCGAGGACGGCGCTCTCAAAACTCTGAAAGTGTTTTCGACGCCCGACGATCCTTCGCGCGCCATTGGCGCAGCGCTGAGGAAGATTCACGGAGCCGGAAGACCGACTGGCGGTGTCGCGCTCACGCTGCTGCATGGGACCACGGTCGGGACCAACGCTCTGTTGCAGCGAAAGGGCGCTCGGGTTGCGCTGATTACAACGTCGGGGTTTGAAGACGTCGTAGAAATTGGACGGCAGGCACGTCCCCGCCTGTACGATTTCTTCTTTGATCGCGTGGCGCCGCTGGTGAGCCGGGGAATGCGATTCGGCGTAAAGGAGCGAACGGACTGCGAGGGCCGCGTCCTGGAACGGCCGTCAGACGCGGAGTTGGCGCGGCTGCGGGAGGCGGTGCGGCGCGCCGATCCAGATGCCATCGCCATTTCTCTGCTGTTCTCGTTCGCCAACGAAGAAAACGAAGCGGCTGTAGCCGAGGCCGTGGCGGAACTCGGAAAACCGCTGTCTGTGTCTCATCGAATTCTGCCGGAGTTCCGGGAGTACGAACGCACGAGCACGGTCGTGATGAACGCCAATTTGCAGCCGCTCATGCAGAGTTACATGGAACGACTGGCGGAGCGCGTCAAAGAAGCGGGAGATGGCTTCGCGGCGGCGCTCCCGGGTCTCGAAAGGCGCGAGGTTTCCTTTTTATCGAGGGGCACCCGCGCGCCGCGGATCTTCGTGATGCAATCGAGCGGCGGGATCACGGCGCTCGGGGCGGCGGCGCGGGAACCGGTGCGCACGGTGTTATCGGGCCCGGCGGGCGGACTGGTTGGGGCGGCGGCGATGGCCGCCCAGAGCGGGTTGCGAAATATCATCTCCTTCGACATGGGAGGGACATCAACCGACGTAGCGGCAGTGCAGGGTGAGGTGCGAACGGGTGGACAATCGGAAGTGGCCGGGCTGCCGGTGGGAGTTCCGATGCTGGGAATCCACACAGTGGGCGCCGGGGGCGGGTCGCTGGCTCGCTTCGATGCGGGCGGCGCGCTGCGCGTGGGGCCGGAATCGGCGGGCGCCGATCCGGGGCCGATCTGCTATGGCCGCGGCACCGAACCCACGGTAACGGACGCCAATTTGCTGATGGGGCGACTCCGTCCCAACCGCTTTTTGGGCGGCGAGTTTACGCTCGACGCCGAAAGGGCGCGGCGGATCACATCGGAATGGCTGAAGAAACAAGGCTCGCACTTGAGCCGGGAACAATTTTCGGCCGGCGTTGTACGCGTGGTGAATGCAAACATGGAGCGGGCCTTGCGCGTCGTTTCCATTGAGCGAGGGTACGATCCGCGCGAATTTGCGCTGGTGGCATTTGGCGGAGCGGGAGGCCTTCATGCCTGTGAGTTAGCGGATGCGCTGGCGATTCCGACGGTGATGATTCCGGCGCGGCCGGGCGCGCTTTCGGCATTTGGAATCCTGGTGAGCGATGTGGTCAGAGATTGTTCGCGCACGCTGCTCTGGCGGTTCGCCGGGGGTGTTGGGCAAGCGGCGCCGCAGGCCAAACTGCAAAGAGAATTTCGCAAGCTGAAGGCTGCGGCGGAAAGAGAATTTCACGCGGAAGGGTGGTGCGGCGCTCTTCACTATGAAAGGAGCCTTGATCTGCGGTATCGCGGTCAAGGCTACGAACTCAACGTGCCCGCCACCGAGAACGTCGTCGCTCAGTTTCATGACGAACATCAGCGCCGGTACGGGTATCACCACGCGGGGCGGGAGATTGAACTGGTGACGCTGCGTTTGCGCGCCCGGCTGCGCACGAAGCATCCCGAAGCCCGTTCCAAGACTGCGCCGCGGAAAACAACACTGAAGCAGTCGGCGCGCGTGACGCCGGTGGAACGAGCGTCCGTGGTTTTTCTCGACAAGACCCTGATCACACCCGTGTTTGAGCGCGGGGACCTTGTCATCGGCCGCGCGATGAAGGGATCGGCTGTGATCACGGAGTACAGTGCGACCACGGTAATTCCGCCGGGAAAAAGATTTTGGGTGGATGTGTCGGAAAACTTAGTGATTAAGATCCGGTGATTGCGATCAGGTAATCATGGCGGCTGCCGGTTGCGGCAGGAGAAAAAGTTCGAACCACAGGGGGCAGC
Organism: Terriglobales bacterium; assembly: GCA_049519955.1. Classification (GTDB taxonomy): domain Bacteria; phylum Acidobacteriota; class Terriglobia; order Terriglobales; family Acidobacteriaceae; genus Acidiflorens. The sequence continues at coordinate 6,977 of JBEKQG010000114.1, read as the reverse complement.
CATCGGCTTCGCTCAGGCCAGGCTCCGAACCACTCAGCGCGTTCGAACGCGGCTCACTCTTCGTCAGGTGCTATCTTCTCCTCGATCGCCATGTCTTTCAGTTCGCTGGACTCGAAAACCTCGCCGCATTCCCGGCATTTCAAGTATTCGGTTTCTTCGTCGCGGGAAACGATCTGCACCTGAGGATGCCTGCACTGCTCGCGGCCGATTCTCGGTTGTGACCATTGCGACGGCTGGCTAGGCATCATCATCTTGCCGACTGTTGCATCTCACGAGACTGATTGTGGTTCCGACCCCAATTTGCCGTTATTTTGCGGCGGTTGGCCAAAGATGTCAAGTACCCATAGCGCGGATGTCATCCCACAACAGAAATATCCCTTGGTTGTTCTTAACCCTCATCCGCGGTGCCCGGATCACTCGGCCGGAACTACTTGCTCAGGCGCTTCGGAGAGGTCGTCCGCAGAATGGCCAACAGCCGCTTTGCGGATACTGGAGGCGCCACTTTTCCCTCCCGCACGATTTCCTTGGCGCTGAGTTCTTTTCCGTACAGGGCCTTGTTAGCACCGTCGTCGGACCGCAGCGTTGAGCCCTCGAGCGAGACGCCCGCGAACAGGCCCTGCGCTCTGGAGTACGACAGGACCTCGGCTTTCATGACGACATCTGTTTCCGCTGTGGTGTCGCGCCCCTTCGGGCCGGCCGCAGCCGATACATCGCCTCCCAGCTTGACCTTGCTTGACATCACCGACTTTGCTCCCGACTCATGCATCACCAGCAATACGAAGTCGGTTGCCTGCGCTCCGATCTGGAAACCGAGACTCCCGCCCTCCAGCGCGAACATCGCCGGTGCACTCCAGTCGCCGGAAAAATCCTGCCCCTTGCGGCAGGAGATCAAGCCGCGGCCATAGCTGCCGCCCACAATCAACGCCGCCTTCTTGACCGACGGAAAGATCACTATGCAATCCGCTTTGTCGAGCAGATCCTTCGGAATCCCCTCGGGCATGCCGAGGATTTCCTTGACCACGGTCGCGGCTTCATTGATGCGGTCGTCTACTTTTTCTTCTTTCTTGTTTTCGCCCACGACAGGCAACACGCAGGCCAGCATGAGGGCTACCAGCAACATCTTGTTTTTCATGAACCGCTCCTTTTATCGTCGACTCGAAGGGATGGTTCGAGCCGATGGCTCGAGAGATCAATCAATTCACTGTCCGACAGCTCAACTGACCGCTCACTTCTTCTCCGCCGGTGCGGGCGCGAGATCCTGCGGGAAACTTCTGAACACAATCTGGCGCGAGTGGGAAGAAGTTTCCTTCGTATCGCCGGTGATGTTCTCGGCGAGAGTCCCCTTCAGCACATAGTACGCTTCGTCGCCCCGGCCCTTGCCCTCGCCGCGCTCGACCGTGCCGCGAAATTCGTAGGAGACACCGTGCACGGTTTCGGTCAAAAACGCGAGCCGATTGCCAGCGAGCGTACCCGACTTAAAAAAGTGCTCGAGAAACCCGCCCTCGCCTTCCGGGCTGGCGTAGCGAGAAACAAAACCGATGACGCGACCCTGGTCCTCGACGGTGATTTGCACAAACTCGCCGTCTCGCAAAAAGCCGTAGATGCCGGAGTAATCCGCACCGGGCGATGAAGGACTCTGCCGGTCCGGTTGCGCCTGCGCGCCAGCCAGCATCAAAGCAAAGACAACGAAACCTGCAACTTGCGGCGCCCGGGAGCGCGTGGTGTGGAACGGCATGATCACCTCGGCAGAGCCAGTATAACGGTCACGATCCGGACAAGACCAGCCAGCAACTCTCCGACGTCAGCTATAATCCTTCTACAAATCAGCCGTCCGTGGCGAGGCGAGCGAAAGCGCCGCGGATCCCGCCTTCCGGGGGCACCGTCGTGGGAGTTGGCTAGAGCGCAACTTGGAGCGAGAGATGGAATCCCCGGAGAAGAATCTGTCGAGATATTTGGAGGAACGCGATCCCGCGAACCTGGCGTACTGGCGAAGAGTTCGCGGCACCCGCCGTCCCGATGCGCCCGGCGACGACGAATTGGGCATGTGGCGGGATGTGTTCGTCCAGCAGAGGCTTCCTTGGGGACGGTTCCTGCAATCGGCGGTGTTGCACGCGGCGGCAGCTGCCCTGATCTATACAATTTCGCTGGCGTGGATCCGCCAGCAACACATTCTGGATCGGGCCGCGTTTGACCGGGCGTCGCTGGTCACATATTCGGCGGAAGAATATCTGCCGCGGCTCGACACGGGCGCGTCAGTCGCTCCGAAAGCGCAAAAGGGAGACCCGGTTTACGCGAAGCAGCCGATCCTCTCGGTGCCGCGGGAGGCGGACAACCGGTCGCAAACCATCGTCGTGCCGCCGGACCTCAAGCTTGACCACGACGTTGCCATGCCGAACCTGATTGCCACGGAAAAGATCGCGCCGGCGGTCCCACTGGATGCGACGCGGGCCCCGCTGACGCGCATGGCTGCGTTGGAGGTGCAGGTGGTTGCGCCCGCTCCGGACGTGGAGTTTGCGCCGGACCGCGTGGTGAGAACGGCGATGAAATCGGATGTGATTGCGCCGCCTCCGGAAGTGACAGCCCATCGCACGCGCGGTTTTGCGGGGCCGGAGACGGCGGTGGTGGGGCCACCGCCGGCGCTGACGCGATCGACGAAGGGACGCGTCGGATCCATGGATATTGGCCCGAGTGAAGTGGTAGCGCCGGCCCCACAGCTCACGCTGGCGGAACAACATTCGCTCGGGGGGCGCGGCAGAGGGCATTTGCCGGGCGGAAGCGTACAGGCGGTGGGACCTCCGCCGACGGTCGGGGCGAGCGGATCGAGCGCGGGTGGACGGCTGATCGCGCTGGGTATCCATCCGGTTGCGCCCACCGGCCCCGTGACGATTCCCGGAGGCAATCGGCGGGGAACATTCGCCGCGACGCCGCAGGGGAAGGCGGGCGCTCGGGGCACGCCGGATTTGGCGGGAGCGAAATCGGAAGGGAAGGGCGGCTTCGGCGGACGCAACTTCCATGGCTCGCTACCGGCGGGCCTGCATGTGGGCGCTGCGGAGGGCAAGGTGAACGGCAGTGACGCGGACGGTACGGACGAGACGGCCAGCTTGTTGAAACCGTCATCAGCATCGACATCAAGAGCGGCGCCAGGAACGCGCGCTGCGTCCGCGGTTCCCGGCGATAAAATCACAGACGTGGACCGCCAGGTTTTTGGCGGCAAGCGCTTCTATGCGATGACTCTAAACATGCCGAATCTGAATTCCTCGACCGGCAGTTGGGAGATCCGTTTTGCGGAGCTCGATGAGGGGCAAAAAGAAGGGGCCCTGCTGGCGCCGGTGGCCACGGAAAAATCGGACCCTGGCTATCCGCTGGAATTGATGCGCGCCAACGTGCATGGCATGGTTACGCTCTATGCGGTCATACATTCCGATGGCCAAGTGGGCGAAATTCGCGTCCTCAACAGCCCGGACGAACGGCTCGATTCCTATGCGGCGCAGGCGCTGGCGCGCTGGAAATTTGTGCCTGCGGAAAAAGATGGGAAACGCGTGGCGCTCGAGGCTGTGGTGAAGATTCCGTTTCGGGTGAGGCGGAGCTTTTGAACGGGTGAGGCGGCAATGATGATGGTTTCCAGAGATGTGTAGTCCGATGTGTCTGTGACGGGGCTGGGTTGAAGAGAGAGAAAGCTCGAACCACAGAGGTCACAGGGGAATACAGGGGAAACCACATGGGCTGCCGATCCGGTCTAGCGTGAAGCGGTTGCGGATTTTTCTTCTGGCAGGGCGGCGTAGACGGCGGGGTTGGCGCAGACTTCGTAATAGCAGCGGCCGGTCCAGCGCAAGATGGATAGATCGCGGACATCGACTTGGGCGATGCGATCCTTGCGGATGGCAATCTTGCGAAACACTTCATTGGCGACGGGAACGGTGCCAACGAAGAACTCGCGTTGCTCGTCGATCCAGCAGCCATTAAAGCCAGACTCGGTCGGATCCGGCGTCCACGGCGAAAGCGAAATTTCCTGCTGCAGTTTGGCGAAGGCCTCTTCACTCAGACAGATCCCGTCTACGTTGTAGTTGAGGCGCATGACGTCCGCGCCTTCATTGTTATTGCCCCCGTCACCGACCTGCACCGAGTACACCTGGAAGACTCCGGCATCGGGAGCGAGTTTCTTGCGGACGCGCTTGTTGCAGGAGGAGAGGCGGTCGCTCTCATTGATGGCGTCGGAAATCATGATGCGGCGCTCGCCATCCATCAGGTAGAGCGGAGGCGAATCCTGGTAAGCGATGCCCAGGCCGACCTCCATCGGGGGCAGGCCCGAGCGTTCGAGAAGTTCGTTGTATTCGCGTAGCAGACTCACAATTTCCCACGCCAGGACGCAAGCGCGGCCAACGCCGAGCATGGTTTCGCCTTCGCGCTCGAACAGAGCGACGATGATGGCATCGCCTTCGAGGAAAACTTTGTTGGCGCCGTATTTCGCCAGCAGCTTGTTGATGGGATCGTAGAAATTGAGGCTGAAATAGGAGGCGGCGTTCATGCCATTTTCCATGAGCGAGCGGGTGAGGCGCGAAGAGTCGCGCACGTCGGCCTTCAGGATCACATGATGCGCCACGCGGTCCTCGGCGGGCTTCTGGTCTTCGGGCGGCAGAAACTCGTAGAGCATGCCGTTGAGCGCGGAGAGTTCGCGGACCTTGCCGTCGGCCACCAGGTTGACGCTGTCGAAACCGGCGTTGAGGGCCTCAAGCCCGCGCAAGTCGCGGTGATAGCAAAAAAGGTCGCGCAGAAGACGTGCGGCAAAACGGCTGCGCTCCGAGCTGCGGCAGGAGGCGACTCGTCCGATGGCGGCAAAAAGCCGGTCGGAATAGAGGCGGCTTTCGGCAATGATCCTTTCGACGCGCGCCGCCTCTTCGCGGAAGATGAGCGCGTTCTTGATCTGCTGCGGATTTACCCTCGGCGCATATTCGGCGAGCAGAGGAACGGCTTCGTAGGAAGCAACGACGTGAGAAAGAGCGCCTTCGCGCTGCAACATGCGCGTCCAAATGTCGAGGCGGTCTTGCCGGTTGCGATCTTCCTCGGTCAAGTCTTCGCCGTTACCGGCGCCGACGAGAGCGGTAGCGTTTTCGGGAACATTGAGCGCCTGCTCCAGACGATCGTCGTCAACAGCTTCGCCGTATCCGAGTTCGCGCAGAAAATTCAGCGCGAATTGGCGGAGGCTGGGAAAACGGTCGGGATCTCTTTCGAAGTTGCCGAACATGTAATAGCGCTCAGCCCAAAGATAATCGTCGCGTCCATCTTCGGTAAGAACCAGAGGATTGAGGAAGAGGGGATAGCAGCCGGCTGGCAACTCGCCGAAGAGCGAGTGGCGCGTCGGGGCCAGGGTTTCTTTTTCGATTTCGCAGAGCAGACGGAACATCTCCTGCCCGGCGCGGCGGAGGACGATCTTCTTGCGCACCTGGAAAGAGGAGACGAGTTCCTGCGTCTGCATCATCTTCGCTTGCCGCACGCCCTCGAGCGACCTCGACTTCAATTTGCAGTGTTCGAGGATCTCGGCAAACTGCGCGGGCAAGTCGGTGCGTATAAATTTGAGCACGGCCATGCGGCCGAGCATGTCGACCGATGGATTACCCTCCGCCTTGGCGCGGTTGAGCACCGCAAGATGGATCGAGACCAACAAGGTCTTCAGATCGGCGGGGCCGGGCTTGTGCAGGGTGGTGACGGCCCCGGCGGCGCGCGGGAATTTGCTGGGAGCGGCGGGAACGTCCATTTCGAAGAGCGATTCCACTTCGCCGAAGCGGCAGATGTAGCGGGCGAGGTGAAAACTCAAATCCGCAGTGATGCGCGGGCTGAGAAAAACGTCGTAGCGGAGATTATCGACGCCCAGTTGCAAATCGCTAAACGCGAGTGCGGGCCCGTAGTATTGCAGATCGGGTCGGCTGCTGGGTTCGAAACTGCGCAACCGGAAAATCGGGAGCTTGGGCATCGCCTCGGGTCTCTTGCTTGCCGCTGCCGGCAAATTGCTGAAACTGCAATACTAAGCAGCAGGCTAGCATGTCGTCGGGACGCGCCCAAAGTTACGCTAGTGCACGCCCGGATCGAGGGCGGTCACGACCGCGCCGATCGCTATTGACTGCTGCGGCGCGCCGTTTCGAATTCATCGCCTTTTTGCCAGCCGACGAGTTGCCATTGGTTGGCGGCCTGCCATCCAAGCGCGAATCCGAAGCGCGCCATGGCGGCGTCCGAGGTCCAGTCCATGCCGGGATGATACTCGTCGCTCGGCTGGTGGTAATGATGTGCGGTGTAGTCGGCGTCCTGAGCGAGGCCCCAGGCTTCATCGTGGCCCTTGAACTGAATCCCCTCACTGATGGAGAACGCGGGAATGCCGACGCGCGCGAGGCTGAAGTGATCGGAGCGGTAGTAGTGTCCGGCTGCGGGGCGCGCATCAGGGCGGATCTTGAAGCCGAAATCCCTCGCCATCGCCTGCACTGCGGGATAAAACGTGGTGCGCTCGGCCCCGGAAACTTCGACATCTTCGGGCACACCGAGCGGCATCAGGTCGTCGTAATTGAGATCGAGCGAAATTTTACCCGCCGGAATCGGCGGATGCTTGCCCATGTATTCCGATCCCAGCAAGCCTTGTTCTTCGGCGGTGACTGAGACGAAGTAGACCGAGCGGCGCGGCTTCTGTTTTGCTTGCGCGTAGGCGCGGGCGATTTCCATCAGGATGCCGCAGCCGGTGGCGTTGTCCATGGCGCCGTTATAGATGTTGTCGCCGGGCATATCGAGCCGTATGCCGAGGTGGTCGTAGTGCGCGGTGTACATCACGCCTTCGTCCTTCAAATCCGCGCCAGGAAGCACGGCGATCACGTTGCTCGCTTCGAAAGGACGAACCTTGCTCATCATGTGCGCGGAGAGGCGAACGTGGAGCGGCACAGGCTTGAAGTCGCGCGAGGCGGCGGCGTCCATCATTTTGTCGAGATCGAGTCCCGAGG
>JBEKQG010000113.1:0-15604 GCA_049519955.1 Terriglobales bacterium | reverse complement strand
GCCGTGCAAGCGCGGCTGCTGAAACTGCTGGAGACGGGAGAGTTTGTGCGGCGCGGCGGGCAGAGCGCGATCCGGGCGGATGTGCGCATCCTGGCGACCATGTGCAGAAATCTAGAATTGGCGGTGGCGGAGAAGAGAGTACGGGAAGAGCTGTTCTACCGTCTGAGCGTTTTCGAGTTGCGGGTGCCGCCGCTGCGGGAGCGGCACGAGGAGATCCCGCTGTTGCTGGGGCACATGATGAACCGGCTGACGCGACGCTATGGAGTACCGGCGCCAAGCCTATCGAGTGTGTTGCTGGATGCGTGCCAGCAACATGCGTGGCCGGGCAACCTGCGCGAGTTGAAGAACTTCGCCAAACGCTTTCTGGCGCACGGCGATGAGGGCGCGGCGTTGCAGGAATTGCATTTGCATGACGGTTACGGGTCCGCCGGCAACGGTGGGAATGGGAACGGCAACGGCAACGGCAACGGGCGCGCGAGTACCGGCGATCAGCCGCCGGGCGTACTGGCTTCGAGTCCTCAGGCGTCGGAAGACCAGTCGTCCTTGAAGTTGCTGGTCAGAAACGCAAAAGGGGAGACGGAACGAGGCGCGATTGCCCATGCGCTGGAACAGACACACTGGAACCGGAAAGCGGCAGCGCGTCTGCTGAACATCAGTTATCGGGCGCTGCTCTACAAGATCCAAGAGTATCACATGGCGCCGCCGGCGGATGCCGCCCGATTTTTTGTTTCCCACGACCTGCGGCAGGCGAAGTAGCCACGGCATGGTGGCCGGTGGAGATGCGCCGGGTCAGATGGGAGCAACGCGGATTGAAACAGTTAAGATAGAAGGAGCCACGGTGGAACCGGGTAATCGCTACGAGGCAATGCTTATGACAAAACCGATGAAAGGCCGTCGCATCATGGCAGTCCTGACGCTCGGGGCGCTGTTGTCGAGCGGAGCGTTCGCGCAATCCAATTCGGCGCCGGCGGCGCCGGCCGCAGGCGATAAGCAGGCGGGTGAGAAGGCTGGGGAAGGCGCGCGGGCAGCGCATTCGGACAATTCCTACGTGATTGGGGCGGACGATTTGCTGGCCATCAATGTGTGGAAGGAGCCGGAAGTTTCGCGTTCGGTGCCGGTGCGGTCGGACGGCAAGATCTCATTGCCGCTGATTGGCGAACTGACGGCGGGCGGGCAAACGCCGCTGCAACTGGAGCAGGAGATCACCAAGCGGCTGGCGAGTTTTATATCCGAGCCTGAAGTTACGGTCATCGTGCAGGAGAGCAAGAGCCAGAAGATCAACGTTATGGGGATGGTGGCCAAGCCCGGTTCTTACCTGTTGACGGGCACGGCAACGGTGCTGGATGCAATCGCGATGGCCGGGGGTTTCAGGGACTTCGCCAAGCAGAGGGCAATTTACGTTTTGCGGCAGGAGGCGGATGGCACGGAGAAACGGCTGCCGTTCAACTATAAGGACGTAATCAAGGGCAAGAGCCCGGAACAGAACGTCCGCTTGCAGCCGCGCGATACGGTGGTGGTCCCGTAAATATGGCGATGAATATGCGACGATTTCCGATGCTTGCGTGGATGTTGGCCGGGTTGCAGTTATTCGCGGCGGGACAGAATCCGCCGGCACAGAGTTCCGGGGGCGGTGGAACGGGGCAGACAACGGCGCCAGCGCCTGCGCTCTCGACCCCAGCGGGAATGGAGCCGGAAGTGGGGACCGCGGACAGCAGCAGCAATTTGCCGCAGATTCCGGCGCTGCTTGGAGGGAAGGGAATTACTTCGGCGTTTGTCACCGAGTTGGAACGATCGAATTATTTGCGCGGCGGGGTGAATGTGGGTGTCACCTATGACGACAACCCGCTGCTGGCTGCGACGGGGCAGGTAAGCAATACGAGCGAGTCGATCTTCCCCAACCTCAGAATTGAGGAATCGTCCGCGCGAATGCGATGGATGGCGGGATACGCCGGCGGTCTGACGGTGGACCAGAAGCTCACGAGCGAGAACCAGGGGTCGCACAACGTGAATTTCGACTCCGAGTTCCGGCTAAGTCCGCATGTGAATCTGCGGGTGGCGGAGGACTTTTCGATCATCACGGGATTCTTCGACGCGGGCAATGGGACGGATGTGGTGACGGGTTCGGGCGGGCCGAACGGGAGTCTGTTCGCGCCCCTGTCCACGCAAAGATCGAGCGCAACGACGGTGGAGACGAACTACCACTTTGCCTTGAACGATGTGATTGGGGCGAGCGGGTCGTTCTACGATTTGCACTACAGCAACGTTCTCAAGAACGTTGAGCCTACGCCGTTGACGGACACGCAAAGCGCGACGGGGTCGGCGTTCTGGCTGCACCGGCTGTTTCGCGGAGACTGGGGCGGGGCCAGCTACCGGTTCGACCGGCTGACGTTCAGTCCGGGCGGGAGCGAAGCCCGCGTGCACAGCTTCTACGCGGTGAACACGCTGAACATCGGGAAACGATTTACGCTGACGGGCTTCGCCGGGCCGCAGTACTCGGAGAACCAGGGAGTGCTGCTGGGCACGACCGTGCCGGGGCAATGGAATGCGTGGTCGTTTGCGGGCGGAGTGGAAGGCGGCTGGCAGAACGAGCGGACCAGCCTGTCGGCGGGATACTCCCGCAGCATCAGCGACGGCGGGGGGATATTGGGAACGGTGCGATTGCAGACGGTGCATGGTGCGTTCCGGCGGCAACTGTTTCCGGGGTGGACGGCGGCGCTCAGCGGCAGTTACGGCACGAACCAGTCGATTCTGGTGCCCGAGGCGGGCAGCGCGAGTTCCATCAACTCGGCTTCGGCGGGCGCGGCGCTGGAGCGGAATGTGGGGAAAAGCATCGGACTCAGATTGGGCTACTCGCACGATTTTCAAGAGCAGTTTTTTGCGCCGACAGCGCCCAACCCCACGCTGGCTGCGAACCGCAACCGATTTTTTGTGACGCTTTCGTACCAATGGGCGAAACCTTTAGGGATGTAGCGCGGCAGGAATGCAGACGAGCGGGAATGTAACCATGGAAGAAGAACAACAAGAATCCGGCGTGCCACTGGATTTCACCGAGATCAAGGGGATGGTGCGGCGGCGGCGGTGGCAATTTCTGCTACCGTTTTTCTGCGGCTGGGCGCTGGTGTGGGGAGCGAGCTGGCTGATCCCGTCGACGTACCGGTCGGGCACGCTCATTCTGGTGGAAGAGCCGGCGGTGCCGGAGAAGTATGTGGTCTCGAACATCGACAGCGACATTCAGCAGCAGCTCGACAGCATCACGCAGCAAATTCTGAGCCGCACGCGGCTTCTGCGGATCATCGACAAACTCGGTCTGTACGCCAAGGAACGGAAGCGCAAGAGCCCGGACGATCTGGTGGAGAAGATGAGCAAGGACATCGACATCGAGCTCTCGCACGGGGACGACAAGAAGCTGTCGGCCTTCAATATCTATTACGCGAACCGCGATCCAAAGATGGCGCAACTGGCGACGGCGGAGCTGGCCAATTTGTTCATCACGGAGAACCTGGAGCAGAGGCAGAAGCGGTCGGAGAACACGACGAGTTTTCTGGAAGATCAACTGGAACAGGCGCGGGAAAAACTGGCGGCGCAAGAAGCGAAAATGCGGGTGTTCAAGGACCAACACCTGGGCGAGTTGCCGACGCAGACGCAGAGCAATTTGCAGATACTGACGGGGCTGCAGAACCAGGTGCAGGCGAACGAAGATTCGCTGAGCCATGCCAAGCAGCAGAACACGTATCTGGAATCGTTGATCAATCAATACCGCGCCATGGACCGGGGTACGAAGACGGGCGATGGCGGGTCGGCGGGGCTGGGCGAAATCGACAAGCAGCTCGAACAGCTAAAGGCGCAACTGGCGGACTTGACGTCTCACTATACGGAGAAGCATCCGGACGTGCGCAAGACCAAGGAACAGATTGCGCAATTGGAGGGGCGGCGGGAGCGGATCGTCGCGGGGATGAACAGCGGGGCGAATCCACCGGAACCGGCCATGGCGGCGCCGGTGAATGCCGACCCGAAGAGCGCGCCGGTGCTGGAGCTGGAAAGCCAGCTCAAGGCGAACCGGGTGGAAATCGCGAACCGGCAGGCGGAAATCAAGGACGAGCAAAACAAGATCAACCAATACCAGGCGCGGCTGAATATGGCGCCGGTGATGGAACAGCAGTTCGCCGACATCACGCGCGATTACGACCAGTCGAAGGCGGAAATGTCGACCGACCTGGAGAAGACGCAGCAGGGCGAGCATTTCCGGATGCTCGATCCGCCGAATCTTCCGGTGCGTCCCTACAAGCCGAACCGCTTGCAGTTGTGCGGATTGGGATTTGTGGTGGGCCTGGTACTGGGCGGGGGATTTGCCTGCGGCAAGGAGAAGTTGAGCGGCAAGATCTACAGCGAGCGCGAGATCAAGAAGCTGGTGCCGTTCGATGTGATCGCGGAGATACCGCCGATCGAGACGCCGCGGGAACAGTCGTCCCGCCGGCGAAGCGCGTGGATCGCGGGCGCGGCGGCGTTGGCGATCATGGGGGCCATTTTGTTAGGATCGGCAGTCACTTATTTGTACGGCTAGGGATTATGTATAAGAGCTTCTACAAGCTGCAGCGAAATCCGTTCGAAATCACGCCCGACCCGTCGTTTTTGTTTCCCACGGTGCGGCACAACGAGGCGCTGGCTTCGCTGTACTACGGAGTGACGGCGCACCGGGGATTTGTGGTTTTGACGGGCGAGGTGGGCACGGGCAAGACGCTCATCCTGCGCTCGTTGCTGGGATTGCTGCAGCGGCGCGACATTGCCTTCGCCCTGATTTTCAACCCGACGCTTTCGCCTTTCGAATTCATGCGCTATATCGCGCTCGATTTTGGGTTGACGGTCACGGGCAAGGCCAAGGACGAACTGATCCATGTGTTGAATCACTTCCTGCTGCAGAGACATCAACGGGGATTGACGACGATCCTGGTGGTGGACGAGGCGCACCATCTGTCGCCGGAAATACTGGAAGAGATACGGCTTTTGACCAACCTGGAAACGTCGCAGCAGAAGTTGCTGCAGATCGTGCTGGCGGGCCAGCCGGAACTCGACCAGAAGCTGGATTCCCACGAACTGCGGCAGCTCAAGCAGCGGATCGCGCTGCGCTGCCATCTCGACGCGCTTAGTCTGCAGGAGACCAGGGAGTACATGGGGCGGCGTCTGCAGATTGGCGGGGCGACTGAGGGCGCTGAGATTTTTTCCGCGGCGGCGATCGAGGCTGTGTACCGGCACTCGCGGGGCATTCCGAGGCTCGTCAACACCATCTCGGAAAACGCGCTGCTTTCGGGTTACGCCAAACAAGCGGCCAAGATTACACCGGAGATCATCGACGGGGTGGCGCGGGATTTGCGGCTTGGAGTGGTGGCGACGGAACCGATTGTGGAAGCGCGGCACGCGGGGACGAATCGCCTGAGCGGAGCCGTGCTGTCGACGGAACAAGACCAGAAAGAACTGCTGCTGGCGGTGAAGACGCTGCTGGAAGTGCACGACCGGATGCTGGGGCCCGACACCAAGGGGCGGCTGCAGTAGGCACAAGGTTTCAATCATGAGCTACATATTTGAAGCGTTGCAGCGGGCGGAGGCGGAGCGGTCGGGTGGAAGCGTGCCTGCGGCGAAAAACGCCGAATCGGTTGCCGACCTGCTGCAAGGGGTCGAGCGGGAAATCGAGCGCAGGCAAGAGCATGGGGAATTGCCGGCGCAGGCGCCAGCGGAGTTGCGGGTGGCGGAATCGTTCGCTTCCGCGAAGGTGCCGGTACCGGCGCAGGCGGCGGATTCGCGGCTGGTGTGCCTGTTGGACCAGGGCAGCCTGGCGGCGGAGAAGTTCCGGTTGCTGGGATTGAAGCTGCGCAACCTGCGCGAACGGCGCAAGCTCAAGCGTATTGTGGTGACGGGCACGGCCCCGGAAGAAGGCAAGAGCCTGGTGGCGGCCAATCTGGCGCTCAATCAGTCGCGCAGCAAGGTCCTGAAGACGCTGCTGATCGACGGAGACTTGCGGCGGCCCACGGTCGCCGGCCGGTTCGGATTCGAGCGCTCGCTGCCGGGTCTGACCGAGTGTTTGCGCGGCGAGCGTCAACTTTCCGAAGTGGTTTATAAACTCCATGGCTCCGGGCTGTGGTTTCTTCCCGCCGGGCACCCGCCGGAGAACCCGCTCGATCTGATGCAGAGCGGACGGCTCCCGGAGTTGCTCGACCGGCTGGGAGAATTTTTCGATTGGATCGTCATTGATACACCTCCGGTTGTCCCGGTGGCGGACACGACCTTTTGGATGAAACTGGCGGACGGGGTTCTCCTCGTGATCCGCGAAGGCGTGAGTGAGAAGAAAGTCGTAGAGCGGGCGTTGGATTCGTTCGATCGCGCAGCACTGCTGGGCGTAGTGGTCAACAGTTGCAGCCGGGAACACAAGGATTATTATTCGCGTTATAGTCAGGTTGTGGTCCGGACCGGCGAAGCTCCCCCCTCCGCCGAGAACGAGTAAGAGGCAAGCGGATTTGAGTACGTAAGCAGAGTCAAGCCTGGCTCCTCCCCAAGCCAGGAAAGTAACTTCTCCCCCAATCGAATAGCAAGCAGGTCTGGGCATTTTGTGGATATGTGTCCCAGCCAAGGAGATAGCCGTGGCATCCCGTCCCGCAGATTCGATATTTCGCTTTCCAGAACTTTCACAGTCGCAGAGCCGCGTGTCCGTCCGCGTGGATCCCGGTGAAGTGCTGAGCGAAGACAATTTTCACCGGATGATCTCGCTGGAGCGCAGGCGCAGCGAGCGTTCGCAGCGGCCGTTCGTGCTTTTGCTGATCGACACCGGGCGCAATCAGCCGGGCGACAAGCAGGGGCGCGTCCTGCTGGACATGCTTTCCGCGCTGCAGGGAGCGACCCGTGAAACCGACGTTACCGGCTGGTATAAGGAAAACTCGGTGGTGGGAGTCATGTTCACCGAGATCGTATTGGACAACAATGCGGTGCTGAGCACGATCCTGGCGAGGATCGGCGGGGTGCTGCGCGACCAGTTCGATACCGATCAATTCAGCCGGATCAAGTTTTCCTTCCATGTATTTCCGGACGACTGGGACTCGGAGGACATGGACCGTCCGAGCAACCCCACGCTTTACCCGGACCTCGAAAAGCGGGAGAAGACGAACCGTTGGGGGCGCATCACAAAACGCCTGATCGACGTACTGGGAAGCCTGTCGCTGCTGGCGATGCTGGCGCCGGTGTTTTTCATCATTGCGGCGGCGGTCAAGCTGACGTCGCGGGGGCCGGTGCTGTTCCGGCAGAAACGAATCGGCGAGCATGGGACGCCGTTCACATTTCTTAAGTTCCGGTCGATGTACCTGAACAACGATGCCAGCGAGCACAAGGAATATGTCCGGCAGTTGATCGCCGGCCAGGCGGAGAAGAAGTCCGCGAACAGTGGCAAAGCGGGTGTTTTCAAGCTGACGAACGATCCGCGGATCACGCCGGTGGGCAGGATTTTGCGGCGCTCGAGCCTGGATGAACTGCCGCAGCTAATCAACGTGCTGCGCGGTGAAATGTCGCTGGTCGGGCCGCGACCGCCGGTGCCGTATGAAGTGGAAGCGTACGCCACGTGGCACCGCCGGCGATTGCTGGAGGCCAAGCCGGGAATCACCGGACTGTGGCAGGTGTATGGCCGCAGCCGGGTGGAATTCGACGACATGGTGCGTCTGGATTTGCGCTATGCCCGCGAGTGTTCTCCGCTGCTCGATTTGAAGATCCTCCTGCAGACGCCAAAGGCGGTGATGGGCGGAGACGGCGCCTGTTAGTTGCAACTTCTCTCCGAAATTCCCCAGGAATAACAAAGCAGTTTCATAACCAGCAGTCTCGGAAGGTGAATTTCTATGCTTAGGTTTGGTGTGATTGGATACGGCTATTGGGGGCCGAATATCGTGCGCAATCTGCGCGCGCTCGATGGTTGCCAGGTGGCCGGAATCTGCGATCAGACGCCGGCGGCGCGCAAGCGGATCGAGGGGGCGCATCCGGGGATTGCGGTGTACAGCGATTCCAACGAGCTGATCAAGTCGCCGGGCGTGGATGCGATCGCGGTAATCACTCCGGTGTGGACGCACTATGAACTGGCCAAGGCGGCGCTGGAAAACGGCAAGCATGTGTTTGTGGAGAAGCCGTTCACGAGCAACGCGGTGCAGGCCGAGGAACTGATCGAACTGGCGGAGCGGAAAAACCTCCAGATCATGGTGGACCACACGTTCCTATTCACCGGCGCGGTGCGCAAGATACAAAAGCTGCTGGCGGATGGGACACTGGGCAAGCTCTATTACTACGATTCGACGCGCGTGAACCTGGGCCTGTTCCAGCACGATTGCAACGTGATTTGGGACCTCGCGCCGCACGATCTCTCGATCATGAACCACCTGCTGCACGAGGACGCGGAGGCGATCTCGGCCACCGGGCAATCGCACCTGAATGGGCACGAGGACATAGCGTTTATCACCGCGTATTATCCGGACAAGATGATCGCGCACGTCAACGTGAACTGGATTTCGCCGGTGAAAGTGCGGATCACGTTGATTGGCGGCGAGAAGAAAATGCTGGTGTGGAACGATCTTGAGGCGGACGAGAAGCTGAAGATTTACGATAAAGGTGTGGACGTGAAGAGCCAGGAAGGCGTGTATAACCTGCTGGTCAGTTACCGTTCGGGCGACATGTGGGCGCCGCAGGTGGAACAAGTGGAAGCGCTTAAGCTGGAGCTTGGATATTTCGTGGAGTGCATCAAGAAGAGCGAGGCTCCCTTCAACGACGGGCGAGCGGGACTGAAAGTCGTCCGCATGCTGGAAGCTGCCGGGAAATCGCTGGCCAAGCGCGGCGAGCTGGTTTACGTCTAGGGAAAACGCTTAGGAAAAAAGTTCGGAGCTAAACAGCGCGCCGGGGGTTCTTGCCCGAAGACGCGCGAACCGTCCACTCGATGCACGACCGGCCGCATTCCACACTCCGCGTAGAGAAACTCTCGCCTGCTAAGTCCACATCCAGCCTAAATCCACACCTGAATTCACACTTGCCGAAAGAACGAATAGGAGACTGCCACCAATGGACCAATATCTGAGTATTGCACCGGATGTAAAGCTTGGGGAAGGCGTGAAGCTCGCGAAGTTCATCAATCTTTATGGTTGCGAGATTGGCGATGAAACGAAAATCGGGGCGTTCGTCGAAATTCAGAAGAACGCCGCGGTGGGCAAGCGCTGCAAGATTTCGAGCCACACCTTCATTTGCGAAGGGGTGACGATTGAGGACAACGTGTTCATCGGACACGGCGTGATGTTCATCAACGACTTGTATCCGCGGGCGACGACGGCGACGGGGGGCTTGCAGACCGAAGCCGACTGGCATGTGGAACGGACGGTGGTGAAAAAAGGGGCGTCGATAGGGTCGGGCGCGACCATCCTGGCCAATCTCTGTGTGGGCGAGAACGCCATTGTGGGAGCGGGCGCGGTGGTCACGAAAGACGTACCGGCGAACACGGTTGTGGCCGGCAATCCGGCAAGAATTCTGCGCAAAATTGAAACGGGGGTTGCAAAGTGAGTCAATCGCAAAGTATTCCTTTTCTCGATCTGGTTACACCGCACGTGGAGTTGGAAGCGGAGTTGACCGCGGTTTTTCAGCAGGTGATCCGGAGCGCGGGCTTCATCGGCGGGCCGATGGTGCAGAATTTCGAGACCGAGTTCGCCGCGTTCTGCAAAACGGAACGAGCGGTCGCGGTCAACAGCGGGACGGACGCGCTGCGTTTCGCGCTGATGGCCGCGGGGGTGAAGGCGGGCGACGTGGTGGTGACGGTCCCGAACACGTTTATAGCGACGACGGAAGCGATCTCGCAAGCGGGAGGGCTGCCGGAGTTCGTGGACATCGACGAGCGCACCTATAACATGGACGCCGCGAAGCTGCGGGAGTATCTGGAAACGGAATGCACAGCGTCGGCGGGCGGCAGGCTTGTCAGTAAGAAGAGTAAGAGGCCGGTCACGGCGATCGTTCCGGTGCATTTGTATGGGCAGATGGCGGACATGGATGCGATCCTCGAACTGGCGGAGCGGTATCGGCTGCTGGTGGTGGAAGACGCGTGCCAGGCGCATGGGGCGGAATATTTCTCGCGCAAGCAGAACCGCTGGTTCCAGGCGGGCTCGATGGGGCGCGCGGGCGCCTTCAGCTTTTATCCGGGGAAGAACCTGGGGGCCTGCGGCGAGGGTGGCGCGATTACGACGAACGACGCGAAGCTGGCGGACCGGTGCAAGATGATCCGCGACCACGGTCAGGCGAAAAAGTATTATCACGATATCGAGGGATATAACGGGCGTCTGGATGCCATCCAGACGGGAATTTTGAGCGTGAAATTGAAACACCTGGCCGGATGGAACGCGAAACGGCGGGAACGGGCGGTGGAATATAACCGGCTGTTCGCGGAATCGGAGGGCGCGATTGTAACTCCTTATGAGCCATCGTGGTCGCGCGCCGTTTATCACCTGTATGTGGTGCGGACGGCGAGTCGCGAAGGGCTGATGGCGCATCTGGGGAAGGCCGGCATTGGCACGGGGATCCACTATCCGATTCCGTTGCACCAGCAGCGGGCTTATGAATCGCTGGGATACAAGGTGGGAGATTTTCCGGTGACGGAGAAAGTGGCGAGCGAGATTGTTTCATTGCCGATGTTTCCGCAGCTTAAAGCCGAACAGCAGGCGACGGTGGCCGTGGAAGCGCTGGGTTTTGTGCGGGGACAGGCCAGTCCGCGGGCGGCGGGATCGGGAGGATAGCGGGCTGAGGCGGAAGTGTTTTTCGCAAAAAGCGCAGCATGTGGAAACTCAGGGAGGGATGCGGCAAAAGAGAAAGAGCCTTACCACAGGGGGCACAGGGAACACTGGGGAAAGCCTAGACAAATCCTCGAAGGGGAGAGACGGGACGCTTTGAAAGGGCGCCCCGCAGCGGGTCAAGCCGTGTTTGTAGCGGGTTTTCACGCAAGAGATAAAGCCGCGACCCGGCAAGAGAACGTCAAAGACGATATGGACAAAGACATACAATCGGTAACTCTGAAGTTATTGGATTATTGCAAGTCCAACGACTTTGCCGGCTATGAGCCTTACGACGTTCTCAACAGCAGGATTTTTAACAGCCTGCCGATGTTGAACTCGAAGCTGCCGCGGCTGGCGCTGACGCAGTTTCTGAAGCGGAGCCCGATCAACGTGCGGCGGCTGTTGATGGTGCCGCCGTCGCAGAATCCGAAAGCGCTGGGGCTGTTTATTTCGGCGTTCGTGATGCTGAATCGCGTGGGTGTCGCGACCGAGGAAGATTATGTGCGGCAGATGGTGGAACGGCTGGTGGCGCTGCGTTCCAAAGACACGTCTTATTGGTGCTGGGGATACAACTTTCCGTGGCAGACGCGGACGGTGCTGGTGCCGAGATGGGCGCCCAACCTGGTTTGCACAATGTTCGCCGCCAGCGGACTTCTGGATGCGTTTGAACAGCGTCAGGACGAACGCTATTTGACGATGGCGGTGAGCGCGGCGGAGTACATGCTGAGCGATCTCTACTGGACGGCGGGGAATGGGGTATGCGGTTTTGGCTATCCTCTGCCGGAAGTGCATAGCCAGGTGCACAATGCGAACCTGCTGGCGGCGGCGCTGTTTTGCCGGGTGTACAAACACACGGGACAGGAGAAATTTTTGGGTCCGGCTTTGGACGCGACGCGCTACAGCGTCAAGCAGCAACGTGCGGACGGCGGTTGGGACTATGGAGAAGGCGTAAACCAGAAGTGGATCGACAACTTCCATACCGGATTTAATCTGGGCGCGTTGCGCTCGATGGGGCGGACACTGGGAACGCAGGAATTCGAAGCGAGCGTGCGGCATGGGTTCGATTTTTACCGGAGTCATTTTTTCCGGGAGGATGGGGCGGTGCGTTATTTCCACGACCGGACGTATCCGATCGACACGCACTGCGTGGCGCAGAGTATTATCACGCTGCTCGATCTGAAGGACCTGGATGCGACGAACGTGGAATTGGCGCGAACGGTATACGAGTGGGCGCGGAAGCGGATGTGGGACGAGAAAGAAGGCTACTTCTATTACCGGATTCTGCGGGTTTGCACGGTGCGGACTTCGTACATGAGATGGACGCAGGCGTGGATGTTTCTGGCGTTGTCGGCGCTGCTGGCGGAAACGGCGTCGGGATCGTTGCAGGCGCAGAGCCCGGCGGCGTTGAGCGAGGCGGCGGCCCGATGAAACTCCCGGCATATGTGGTGGTGACTCCGGCGCGCAACGAGGCCCGATCCATTGAAATGACGATCCAGTCGGTGGTGGCGCAGAGGGTGCGTCCGCTCAAGTGGGTCATTGTGAGCGATGGTTCGACGGATGCCACGGACGATATCGTCAGGAAATATGCGGCGGCGCACGACTGGATCGAACTGGTCAGGATGCCGGAACGCGCGGAGCGGCATTTCGCCGGGAAGGTTTATGCGTTCAATGCGGGGCAGGCGCGAGTGAAAGAGCTGCCCTACGAAGTGATTGTCAGCCTGGACGCGGACATTACTTTCGACGAAGAGTATTTTTCTTTTCTGCTGAAAAAGCTGGCGGCGGACGCGGCGCTGGGATTAGTGGGAACGCCGTTTCGCGAGACGGCGAACGAGATTTACGATTACCGCTTCGTCAGCATTGAACATGTGTCTGGGGCGTGCCAGGTGTTCCGGCGGGAATGCTTCGAGGGCATTGGCGGATATGTTCCGGTGAAAGGTGGGGCGATCGACAATATCGCGGTGATTGCGGCGCGGATGAAAGGGTGGAAGACGCGCACGTTCACAGAGAAGGTGTGCTTGCACCATCGCGAGATGGGGACGGCGCAGCGCGGCGCGGTGCACGCGCGATTCAAGTCGGGCGCGAAGGACTACGCGATCGGGAACCATCCGGCGTGGGAGCTGTTCCGGACGATTTATCAGACGACCAAGAAACCATTTCTGGTGGGAGGTTTGGCGTTAGGGGCGGGATATCTGTGGGCGGCGGTGCGGCGGGCGGAGCGTCCGGTTTCGCGGGAGATGATGGCGTTTCTTCGGCGCGAGCAGATGGCGCGGCTGAAGCGGTTCTTTACGCGCAAGGCGGGTGCAAGCGCGAGCGGCGCGGCCCAGGGGAAGGCGCTTGAACCGAGGTAGCGAGCGAATCGGAATGACGGGTGCGATTGCCGGGGAGTACGGCGACTCCATGCCACAGCCGGGCGCGACGATCATCGTGAATGCGGACGACTGGGGACGGGACGCGAATACGACGGACCGGTGCCTGGAATGCGTTTTGGGCAGGGTGGTGTCGTCGGTGAGCGCGATGGTGTTCATGAAGGATTCGGAACGAGGCGCGGCGCTGGCGCGCGAGCATGGCGTCAATGCGGGTCTGCATCTGAACTTGACCACGGCTTTTTCCGCGCCGGAATGTCCAGCGCGGCTGCGGCGGGAGCAGGGGAAGCTGGCGCGTTTCTTGCGATCGAGCCGCCTGGCCCCGGCGATTTATCATCCCGGCCTGGCGGCTTCGTTCGAGTATGTGGTGAAGGTGCAGTTGGAGGAGTTCGAGCGTCTGCATGGCGGCCGGGTGGGGCGCGTGGACGGCCATCACCACATGCATCTTTGCGCCAACGTATTTTTTCAGAAGCTGCTGCCGGCGGGCACGATTGTGCGCCGGAATTTTTCGTTTGGAGCGGGGGAGAAAAGTTTTATCAACCGTCTGTATCGCCGCTGGCAAGACCGCGGATTGGCGCGGCGGCATCGGACGACGGATTTATTTTTTGCCTTGACGCCGCTTGAACCGCGCAGGCGGCTGGAGAAGATCCTCGATCTGGCGAAGCGGTTTAGCGTTGAAGTCGAATGCCATCCGGCGACGCCGGAGGAATACGGGTTCCTGCTCGGCGGAGAGTTTCGTAGCTGTGCGGGCACGGTCGGAGTGGCGCGCGGATATGTTCTTCGCTCCTGCGCCGGCGTTGGCGTTGCGGAAGAGGGCGCGAAGCGATGAACGGGCGAGAGGTTGTTGGGCAGGGCGCCGCCGAGGGGGTGGTTTCGGAGCACATCGCTTCCGGGCACGGAGTTTCCGAGCACGTCGTTGCCGAGCACATCAGTGTGTGTGTTTGCACCTATAAGCGGCCGGCGATGCTGACGCGTTTGCTGGACGAATTGGGGCGGCAGGAGAGCGGCGGGTTATTCAGCTATTCGATCGTGGTTGCCGACAACGATGGGGAGAAATCGGCCGAGGGCGTGGTGGAGGAATTTCGCGCGACCTCCGCGGTTGCGGTGAAGTACTGCGTGGAGCCGAGACAGAACATCGCGCTGGCGAGAAATAGAGTGGTGGAAAACGCGGAAGGGACGTTTGTCGCTTTTATCGACGACGACGAGTTTCCGGCACGAAACTGGCTGCTGACCTTGTTCAAGACGTGCAACGAGTACAAGGTGGATGGAGTGCTGGGGCCGGTGAAGCGGCACTTCGACGAAGTCCCGCCGGCGTGGATGCTGAAGAGCCGGTTTTACGACCGCAGGGTAAATCCGACGGGGATGCGGGTGGATTGGCACGAAGCGCGGACGGGGAATGTGCTGCTGAGAAGGCAGATTCTGATGGGCGATGGCGCTCCGTTTCGACCGGAGTTCCGCGCTGGAGAAGACCAGGATTTTTTTCGCAGGAAGATCGAAGAGGGACGGGTTTTCATCTGGTCGGCGGAGGCGGAGGCGTTCGAGGTGGTGCCACCGGCGCGCTGGAAGCGAATGTACATGGTGAGAAAGGCGTTGCTGCGCGGGGCAACCGCGGGAATACAACCGGGCTGCGGAGCGGCGTGCATCGCGAAGTCGGTGGCGGCCGTTCCTCTCTATGCCATCGCTTTGCCATTTGCGTTGTTGTTGGGGCAGCATCGCTTCATGACGGTCCTGGTGAAGCTGTGCGACCATCTGGGTAAAGTGCTGATCGTGATGGGTATCAACCCGATTCGCGAGGAATACGTCACGGATTAGGACCGGCAACGGGGACGGGCCGGCGCGAAATTGCCAGTGGTACACGATGGGGAGAGGCCGCCGTTGGGCGAAGCGGTGGTTTTTGAAGCGCGAATTCACTCCTCGGTTGAATGTCAGTCCACGATGACGGTGGAGCCGGCACAGCAGGGAACCACGAAGGAAGTCTTATTACTTTTATGAATGTGTGTGGCAGGGAGATCAGGGTTGATGGGCGGGTGGTGCGGATCGCCCGTCTGGACGCGGAGAAATACCGCTTTCTGGAAGATCCCGAAATATTTTTGGGCGGCTTGCGGGAGTGCGGAGCGCGTGTCGACCTGTTCACGTTCATCCAAAAACTGCCGGAGAGCGCGCCCAAGTTTCGTTACCCCATGGAGCTCGATAACCTGGCCGCGCTGCCGGTATCCACTTTCGAGCAGTGGTGGACGAAGCAGGTGGACGCCAAGACGCGAAACATGGTGCGGAAAGCGGAGAAGAAGGGAGTGGTGGTGCGGGAAGTGGCCTTCGACGATGGGTTGGTGAGGGGAATCCGGGAGATTTATAACGAGTGTCCAGTGCGCCAGGGAAGGCGGTTTACGCATTACGGGAAGGACCTGGAAACGGTGCGAAAGG
>JBEKQG010000112.1:0-11430 GCA_049519955.1 Terriglobales bacterium | reverse complement strand
CTTCGGCGCTGGTGTCGCAAAACCCAAGCCGCCGCACTCCCAGCGACTTGAGATTCCGCGCGTGCCGGCGGCCAATGGAACCGCAGCCGGCGATCAGCGCCCGATATTCCACCCAGTCGGAAGTTTTCGACATGAAACTACTCTGCCGCCCTCATATCGAGCGCATGGGAGCGCTCGCCTTTCCCTTCGCATTAGAAACCTAGTCGTTAGTCGCCGGTCGTTCTCCAAGCGACAGCGGATTTGACCAGCGGCCGACGCCCAACGACGAACGACCAACGCCTAGCGACAAAAATGACCCAAAACTCTTCGCACCGCGTGGATCGCGTCTTCCACATCCTGCGCCGTCATGGAATGAAACATGGGCAGGCTGATCAGCCGCTCATACGCGTCTTCGGCCACCGGATAGCCCTCTTCGGACTTGAATCGCTCGCGGTAATACGGATGCTGATGCACCGGAATGTAGTGAACATTCACGCCGATATTTTCCGCCCGCAGCGCCCGGAAAATTTCTGCGCGCCCCGTCGTCAGCATTCCGAGATTCAGCCGGACCGGATACAGATGCCACGCCGGAGTTACGCCATCGCGCACTGCCGGGACAACGATTCCCGGCAAGTCCTGGAAACCCTCCGCGTACTCGGCCGCAATTTCCCGCCGCCGCGCTAGATTCGCGTCCAGTCTTCCAAGCTGTGACAGTCCCAGCGCGCAAGCAATGTCCGTCAACCTGTAATTGAAGCCGAGCAGCGCCATCTCATAAAACCACTGCCCCGATTCCTGCCGCTCGCGCGCTTCGCTCGAAATGCCGTGGTTGCGGAAGCGCCGCAGCGTCTCGGCCAGCCGCCCATCGTTGGTCGCCACCATTCCGCCTTCTCCGGTCGTCAGGTGCTTCACCGGATGAAAGCTGAACGCGGTCATATCGGCAATGCCTCCAACGCGCTTGCCGCAATATTCCGCGCCCAGCGCATGACAGGCGTCTTCAATCAGGATCGCCCCGTGTTTTTTCGCCAAATCCCCCAGTTCATCGAGCGCGGCGGGATGTCCGGCATAATCGACCGCAATGATGGCCTTAATGCGGGTTGAGCTTCGCGAACTGATTTTCTTGGAAACCGCGCTTGGATCGAGGTTCAGCGTGTCCGGCGATACATCGGCGAACACCGGCGTCGCGCCCTGATACAAAATGCAGTTGGCGGTCGCGCAGAAAGTCATGGGCGTGGTGATCGCCACATCGCCCGGCCCGAGTCCCGCCGCGAACGCCGCACCGTGGAGCGCGGCCGTGCCCGAACTGAAGCTGACCGCGTGCCGTGCCCCGATCCACGCTGCAAACCGCTCTTCGAACTCGCCGACCTTCGGCCCTGTTGTCAGCCAGTCCGACCTCAGGGCCGCAACCACCGCCTCGATATCCGCGTCCTCCAGGCTTTGCCGCCCGTACGGCAACGACTTTTCCCGCACGGGCGTTCCCCCGTGGATGGCAAGCGTTTCGAGCTTTGTGGGTAAGGCGCTCATGCTACGCGGACGCCGGAACCGTCTCCGCGGCGCTGCTTTCCGGCGTCACCAATTCTTCCAGTTCGCGCCGCGTCAGCCAGCGTTCGTTGGTGTCGCTCGAATAGCGGAAGCCCTCCGGCAGTGGTTTTGCATTCACCCAATTCTCCGTTTTCCACCACGGGTGCGACGGCTGAATTACGTACATGTCTTCCGTCTCGAGCGTGTGCCGCGACTCGTCTTCCGAAACCAGCACCTCGTGCAACTTCTCGCCCGGACGAATCCCAATGTTCTCCACCTGGCATCCCGGTGCGATGGTCTCTGCCAAGTCCAACAGTCTCATGCTGGGAATTTTCGGAACAAAAATCTCGCCACCGTGCATCTGCTCCAGGCAGCGGACCACAAACTTCACGCCCTGCTCCAGCGTCAGCCAGAATCGCGTCATGCGCGGATCGGTAATCGTGATCTTCCCGCGCCGGCGCTGCTCGACAAAAACCGGAATCACGCTGCCCCGGCTGCCCACCACGTTCCCGTAGCGCGCGCAACTGAAGCGCGTATTGCGGGCGCCCGCGTAGGCGTTGGCCTGCACAAAAACTTTTTCCGCGCACAACTTGGTCGCGCCGTACAGATTGATCGGATTCACCGCCTTGTCGGTCGAGAGGGCCAAGATGCGCCGTACGCCTTGATCGATCGCCGCATCGATCACGTTGCGCCCGCCCATGATATTCGTCTGGATCGCTTCAAACGGGTTGTACTCGCAAGCCGGTACCTGCTTGAGCGCAGCTGCGTGCACCACCACGGTTACGCCCGCCAGCGCCCGTTTCAGCCGCTCCACATCGCGCACGTCGCCGATGAAATACCGTAGGCTGGAATGATCGAAGCCCGACGTCCGCATCTCATGCTGCTTCAACTCGTCGCGGCTGAACACCACCAGCCGTTGCGGCTGGTAGTCGCGCAACATGATCTCGACGAACTTCTTGCCGAACGATCCGGTGCCACCCGTCACCAGTATCGATTCCTGCGACCAATTCACGATGCTCATTAGTTCGCAACTCTTTCTGCCGGCTCCCGCGCCAAGCCTTGACGGTCGCGGAATCCAGAAGAGTCTTTTCAGGTAAGTTCTTGTGCTCGATTGTATAGTGGGGCGAAGTGCTGAGGAAGTATAGGGGACGATTCCTCAAGGTTACGTACGAATCGGAAACCTTGTTGTATGATCCCGGCAGCGCAGTCTCGCTTGGATATCCCGTCGTTCGGGGATCCCCAGGCACAAGCTGCAAACAAGCTGCACGAGTGAGGAGTTTGTCGGGAAGCAGATGAATGAACCAATGGCGAATCGCCGGGCCGCGACATTTAATCGGCTGGTCGCGCTTTTTGAAACACGGTGGAGTGTGCTCTTCGTCTGTTTGCTGTTTGCCTTGTTCGCAGCATTGGCGCTTCATGGACGAGGCCCCTTTCGCCGAGCCACTTATTACAAGGGTCCGAGCGATGTCTTGCCCATGTACGTGCAGACGAAAGCCTGGATCGCAGGCATGGATCCCTATAGCGAAGCGTCGCGGCTCGTCGTCTGGCCCAAGGATGTGTACGCGCCACATCCGATTTCGATCGAGTACCTCTATGAGAGAGCAAGCGCACCCACTCCATATCCCGTCTTCACCTATGTTCCACTGGTTCCGTTCGCCCTCCTTCCCTGGCCGATAGCGAATGCATCGGTGCTGCTGCTTGATTTTGTCCTGTTCTTTCTAGTCCTGAAAACGCTCGCACACCTGTCTCACATGGCAGGAGTGCGCCGGATGGTGTGGTTTGCGGCAGCTTTGGCATTTGCGCCCTTTTACGCCGGAATGGACTCCAACAACATTGCGGTGCTCGCGGCCGAGTGCAGCCTGCTCGCTCTCGGGACCGCCAGACTTCGTCGCGATACGCTCACCGCTTTTCTGCTGGCGCTTTCCCTGTCCCTCAAACCACAAATAGGGTTCTGTTTTTTCGTCTACTTCGTTTTGTGTCGATACTGGAGAGTGGTTGCGCAATCCGCGATCGTGTTGAGCGCCGCCACGGCACTGGCGGTCCTCAGGATGCAATGGGCGAACGTGGCGTGGCGGACAAGTTACATGCGAGCCAGCGCGATCTTTTTCCGCGCTGGCGGCATCAACGACTTCCGCCCGCAAAACCCGTACAACTTCGATTTGATCAATCTTCAGGTGGTTCTTTACCGGCTGCTCGGTTCGGTGGATGGCGCTCACCTGTTGGCGCTTGCGATCGGCGTATTGCTGTTTCTGATTTGGTGGAGATTTTCTGTTAAGCCGGCAAACTCACCCTTGCTGCTCTCCGCTGGGTGCCTTTGCGCGATCAACCTGTTGCCCGTCTACCATCGGTTCTATGATGCTATGTTGCTGCTGTGCCCACTGTGCTGGTACGTAGCCGGCTTTCGCCCCGAAAAACCGTTCCATCGTTTTTCGCTTCTGTTTTGGGTCCCTTTCTTTCTCCCCTTTGCGGCGTTCCTGCGGCCATGGTCGGCCGCGCATCCCACCGAAAACTGGTGGCTCGGAACTTTTGTTCGTCCGGCGGCAAACTGGTGCCTTCTGGCGTTGACGCTATCTTTTCTCTTTGCTCTGCATCATTCCTCTGACGGGCGCAAGCCCGTACCCGAATCAATATCAGCAAGGTCTAAATTTTGAATGCTTCTCGCTCCGAGAATGCTAAAATCAGGCCAATTCTCCATAACAGCCCGCTCTTGATCGCCCGGCTTGCGGTGAAAAGGCCCGACGGAAGCGGGAACCTGCGGGTCGGACGCGGCACGCTGCTGCGGCAAGATGGCGGCAGCTAAGGAGCAACGATGTCATTGGGACCGTTGGTTCCACGAAGCAATGACGGAATGCGCGAGATGCTGGCGGGCGAACCGGCTGAATTCCTGCGGCCAGTCGGCTCCGCGCTTTACAACGTGTTGCCCTCGCAGGAGTCCACGCTGCGCGAATACATGCGCGTTCTCATCAAGCGCAAGTGGCTGGTGATCGCGGTCGTGGGGGGCATCTTCATGGTCGTCGCCGTCGCCAGCCTGCGCCAGACTCCGGTTTACGAAGCAACGGGCCAAATCGTCGTCAACAAAGCCGATCCCAACCTCATCACGTTCAAAGACTCGGGTCCGATGGTCGATTACTACGACCAGAGCGATCTCGATACCGAAGTCCGCATCCTGCAGAGCGATCTGCTGGCGCTGCAAGTGATCCGGCAACTGAATCTCGACAAGCGCCCCGAGTTCGGCGGTCATTCCGATCCCAAGCAACCCAACCTGGTTGCCGATCCGTTACAGACCGATTCGACCCGCACCTCGGCCCTGCTGGCCGGTTTTGGGGCAAATCTCCACGTCACTCTGATTCCCAATACGCGGATCATGGAGATCCATTTCACCAGCACTGATCCTCAGCTTGCTGCCAGCGCCGTCAATACGCTTGCGGCCACTTATGTCGAGCAGAACTTCAAGACCAAGTTCGAATCCACCATGCGGGCCTCGGACTGGCTTTCCAAACAGCTCGTCGACTTGCAGATGAAAGTGGAAACCTCGCAGGAAAAACTCGTGCGCTATCAGAAGGAGCACGAGATCCTCGGCACCGACGAAAAGCAGAACATCATCACCGAGAAGCTGGACGAACTGAACAAAGAGATGACGGCGGCTGAATCCGACCGCATGCAGAAGGAAGCCGTCTATCGCCAGACCCAGTCCAACGATCCGGAGGTGGTCGCGGCCGCGATCGTTTCCGATACGGCGGGAAGCGGAACGAACGCGACTTCCAATCTTCTGGATCGGTTGCGCGGCCAGCAGGCCGACCTCAGAATCCAGGTGGCCGAACTCAGCACCCAGCTTGGCCCCTCGTATCCAAAGGTCGCGCAGCTCAATAGCCAGCTCAAGGAGATTGACCGCCAACTGCAATTGGAAACGAACAAGGCCGTCGATCATCTCAAGGGACAATACCAAGCCGCCTTGCAGCGCGAAACTATGTTGCGCGGCTCCTTCGAAAAGCAAAAGCAGGAAGCGAACAAGCTCAACGAGAGCGCGATCGAGTACAGCATCCTGAAGCGCGACCTGGATAGCAACCGGACCCTGTACGAGGGACTGCTGGAAAAACTGAAGGAAGCGGGCGTCACCGCGGGATTGCGCTCCAATAACTTCAGTATCATTAAGGCGGCCCGCGTTCCCACCTCTCCCAGCGAACCGAACATTCCGCGCAACCTGATCTTCGCACTCGTGTTGGGCGCCATCTCCGGCATAGGGCTGGCCTTCCTGCTTGAGAACATGGACAACACCGTGCGCACGCCCGAGCAGGCGCAGGCGATCTCGGAGCTGCCCTCTCTCGGGATGATCCCGCTCGGCTCGAAGTCAGGCAACAATGGAGCCGGTGGCAAGCGGCTGGCGTTGACTGCGTCCAAAGAAGTTGTGGAGACGGTGACCCAGGTCCGTCCGCAGTCGCAAATGGCCGAATCCTATCGAGCGTTGCGCACTTCGCTGCTGCTCTCCAATCTCGGCGCGCCGCCGAAAGTCATCATGGTGACCAGCGCGCGTCCGCAGGAAGGCAAGACCACCACCAGCATCAACACGGCGATCGTGCTCGCGCAAAAGGGAGTCCGTGTTCTCCTCATGGATGCCGACTTGCGTCGTCCCAGTATTCACAAGACTCTGGGCATGGGCCCACGCAGCGGCCTCAGCAACGTGCTGACCGGAAGCGCCACCCTGCCGCAGACGATTACCATTTCGCCGGTCCTCCCCAATCTTTTCATCATGCCCGCGGGCACGCCGCCTCCGAATCCCGCCGAGTTACTGGCGTCCTCCAACATGCGCGACCTGATTGCCGAGTTGCGCGAACAATTCGACCACATCGTGATCGACACTCCGCCGACTTTGTCCGTCACCGATGCCGTGGTGCTGTCGCCCCGCGCCGACGCTACCATCCTGGTGATTCGTTCCGGCCACACCACCAAACAAGCGCTGCGCCGCGCCCGCGATATCTTGATGCAGGTCAACGCTCACGTTGCCGGAGTCCTGCTCAATGCCGTCGATCTGACCTCCCCGGATTATTATTATTACTACGAGTATCAGGGGAAATACGGGCACTACTACCAGGAAGAGACGGTTGGCGCGGGCGATGAAGCGGAGCCGAAGGCGGTTTGAGTTGGCGCGTTTCGATGGTTGCACACACTCCGGATATTCGGGGACTTCGAGGAACTGAATTGCCCTTTGCGGAGCGGACCTGGCGGACAACGTGACCATGGCGATTTCACTTTCAAACCGGCGACGGTGGCAGTTCGCTGCCGGTGTGGCCTTTCTCACCTGCGTCTATCTTTTTCTGGCGGGTAGGGAATTCGCGGCCAGCGTCTTCGCGGCGCGCGCGGAATTGCCATCGCTGGAGCGCGCGGCGCGCCTCTCGCCGGGAAACGCGGACTATCGCCACCGGCTCGGGCGCTACTTTGCATTGATTGCCGGCGACCCTCAGTCCGCCATCGAGAGTTTTCGAGCGGCGGTTGCACTCAATCCGCACGACGCGCGCTACTGGTTCGATCTGGCCGGCGCTTACCAGGTGACCGGAGACATCGCGGGACAGCGCGCGGCGCTGGATCGCGCGTTGCAGGCCGAGCCCACCGCGCCCGATGTGGCGTGGGAAGCGGCGAATTTTTTCCTCATCGACGGCGATGTCGACCGCGCGCTCGGCGAATTCCACGTCGTCATCGAGAACGACATCGAACTGAAGGATGCTGCGTTGCGCGAATGCTGGCGCGTTCGTCCGGATACGGACGCACTGCTTCGCGACGTGGTGCCGGGCCGCGCCGACTCCCTGCTTTCTTTTCTCGGTTTGTTGATGAGCAAGCATGAAACCGGCGGCGCCATCAAGACCTGGAACCGGCTCGCCGAGTTGCACGAAAAATTTGAGAACCGGCACTTGTATGGCTACGTCGGCTATCTCATCGGCGCGCACCGTCCCGACGCCGCCATGGCTGCGTGGGAACAAAGTGCCGCCATGCTAGGCCTCTCCGGCTACCTGCCTACGGAAGACAACCTGGTGGTGAACGGCGATTTCAGCCTCGACATCCTGAACGGAGGTTTCGACTGGACCTACGTCAACCGGACCGGAGTCCGGCCGTTGCTCGATCCGAGCGACTTCCGCCAGGGGCATCGCTCTCTTTCGCTCACCTTCGAAGGCCCAGGGATCAACGACGCAGGGATCCAACAAGTGATTCCAGTGCGTGGCGCAACCACTTACGATTTTTCGGCGTACTACAAGTCGGCGGACTTTGAAGGAGCGGGCGGCCCCGAAATCGTCCTTCGCGATGCCTACACGGGCGCGCTCGTCTCCGCCAGCGACCCACTGAACGATTCCGATTTCTGGAAGGAAGTCCACTCCAAAGTGACAACCCCGGATTCCACGACTCTGCTGGTGCTGGCCATCGAGCGCGTTCCGGCCGGTTCCCCGATTCGCGGCAAGCTATGGCTCGACGATTTCGAGCTTTCTCCCGATGACTCCTCCGGCAATTCTCCCAATCGTTCCAGGGACAATCCGTCCGGCGACAAGTCGTCCAAGGACAACCTGTGAGTTCCGCCCTGGCCACGCAGCCCGAACCCGCGCCCGTCGAGAACGCGAAAGTTCCGCGCCCGAGGCCCACCAACAACGTGTTGCTGGCCGGCGCTTGCGGCGTGCTCTTGTTGGGGCCGCTGGCCTTTGGGGCCGTCGAACCCTGGTCCATTTTCGCTCTCGAAGCCTGCGCCGTGCTGCTGCTCGCGGCTTGGGCGTACCGGCAGTGGAACCACCGCGAAGTCCACGTTTCCGGCAACGCGCTCTACCGGCCGATGGCGGCTTTTTTTGCGCTGGTGGTCGTGCAGTGGCTGACCGGGACGACAGCTTATCGTCACGCGACTTATTCTCATCTACTGCTCTACGCCGCTTACGGGATGTTGGCGTTTGTAGTGACCCAGTCGCTCCATCGGTCCTCCCAGTTCGAGATGCTGGCCAAGTCATTCACCGGTTATGGCGCGGTGGTGGCCGCGTTTGCGGTGTTGCAGGGTCTGGCGCCGAATGGAAAACTGTACTGGATCTGGGGCCTGGAACAGGGTGGCTCGATTTACGGGCCCTACGTCAATCGCAGTCATTACGCCGGGCTGATGGAGATGCTCATGCCATTCCCGCTGGTGCTGGCCGCAACCCGCTTCACGGACGGGGGCCGCAAGATGGCGGTGGCGGGCATCGCTGCGCTGATGGCGGGAAGCATTTTTCTTTCCGGCTCGCGCGGAGGCATGATGGCGTTCGCCGCGGAGATGGTGGTACTGGCCGCTCTGCTGCTCCGCAAGCGCAAGCGGGATTGGAAGCAGCCCATCATGCTGGGAGCGTTCCTGGCCGCGGTGATTGTGTTGCTCGTCTGGATCGGCGGCAACGCACTGACGCAGCGCCTGATCAGCATTCACTCCGAAGCGCGCGAAGAGATCGCCGGCGGCGTTCGCCTTACCATCGATCGCGACTGTCTGCGCATGTTGGCCCAGCGGCCAGTGTTCGGCTGGGGACTGGGCGCCTTTCCGGTCGTCTATCCGGAATTTCGCAGCTTCTATACGACGTTGTTCGTGAACCAGGCGCATAACGATTATCTGCAATTGCTGGTCGAGACCGGACTCGCCGGATTCTCCATCGCCGTCTGGTTTCTGGTGCTGGTGTTCCGCAAAGCCGCAGGCAAGCTTGAGGATTGGACCGAAACCGCCAGCGGCGCGCTGACCGCCGCCGCGCTGCTCGGCTGTGTGGGAATTTTGGTGCACAGCTTTCTCGATTTCAATCTGCAGATTCCGGCGAACGCCGCGCTGTTTTACGTTCTGTGCGCGATTGCCGCCGCCGCGCCGCTCGAGCAATCCCACCGCCGCCGTGTGGTTCGGCGGCATAATTTGATCGAACAGCCCAACCCGGAAACTGCGGCATCGTGAGCTTGAATACTGATCGTGCTATTACCGGCCGTGAAAATCCTCTACGTTTCGCAATACTTTCCGCCTGAAATGGGAGCGCCGGCGGCCCGCGTGGCCGAGTTGTCCGGGCATTGGGCCCGCATGGGGCACGATGCAACCGTCCTCACCGGATTTCCCAATCATCCGACCGGCGTCATGCCCGAGGAGTGGCGCTCGCGCTTGCAGCAACTCCTCTACAGGGAAACCGTCGATGGAGTGCGCGTCGTGCGCACATGGCTGTGGCCGTTGCCGAACCGGAAGGCGCACGAGAGAATCCGCAATTACGCGTCGTTCTGCGTCTCGGCCGCGGTCACCGGACTCACTCTGCCGAAGCCAGACGTGGTCATCGCCACGTCTCCGCAATTGCTCTGCGCGCTTGCTGGATGGTGGCTGGCGTTTTGGCAGCGCGTTCCTTTCGTCTTCGAAGTGCGCGATTTGTGGCCGGAATCGCTCGTGGCCGTTGGCGTGGGCAGTGAAGGATCGTTGCTCCATCGTGCGCTGGGCGCAATCGCCGGATTTCTTTATCGCCGCGCCGATCACATCGTGGTTGTCGCTCCCGCGTTCAAGCGTCACCTGATGCGGCACTGGAACGTTCCCGCGGAAAAGATCTCCGTGGTCGAGAATGGAGTGGAGACGGACCTTTTCCGGCCCGATTCGGCTGCACTGGACGTGCGAAAGCAACTGCGGACCGAAGATCGCTTTGTGATTTGCTACATCGGCACGATGGGCAATGCGCATGGATTGGAGACGTTGCTGGCCGCCGCCGAAGAACTACAGACGGCGCTGCCGAAGGCGATGTTCTTGCTGATTGGCGAGGGCGCGGAAAAGGAACGGCTCGTGGAACTCGCCGCCGCGCGCCGGTTGACGAACGTTCGGTTTCTCGATCAGCAGCCACGCCAGCGGATTCCCGCCTATGTTTCGGCGTCCGATCTCTGTCTCGTCATGCTCAAGAAGACGGAGCTGTTCAAGACCGTGATTCCCACCAAATTGCTCGAATACATGGCGTGTGAGCGTCCGGTTGTTGTTGCCGTCGACGGGCAGGCTCGGCAGATTGCCGAAGAAGCCGGCGGCGGCGTTTTTGTGGAACCCGAGAATAGTAAAGCGCTGGTGAAAGCGATTCTCGATCTGGCCCTTGCTCCCGAGCGCAGGCGGCAAATGGGAGCGAGCGGGCGGCAATACATCGTCAACCAGTTTTCCCGCGAAAGGACGGCGCGGGATTACATCGCGGTGCTGCAATCTCTCGGTCGCTAGCGAGGATGCTACGGATGGGCCGCAACCACTGCCAAAGCGGTGGTCACCGACATGGCTGCATCCACCGTGCGATATGCCGCGGCCTTGGGCCCGCTTCCGGGCACGAATAGAACGTCGCCTTTGACCAGAGCGACATCGGGAGCCTTGGCATAAAGGACCTTCTTGAGGTTGACGGGGATTTCCTCAATCCCGTTCGGCGTCTGCCGCAGGATCTTGGTTTTGCTCAACGCGGAGGTGCGCGTGCTGCCGCCGGCCAGCGCCAGTGCTTTGAGAACACTGAGCGCGTTGTCTACAATCAGAAACCCGCTCGGATGGTTCACATCGCCCACCACAAACACGACTCCGGCGCGGGAGACAATGATTGTGTCCCCTGGAAAAACATCCACATTGTTTCTGGTATCTTCCGCCAGGTTCGACGAGAGCTGAAGTTCGAGCGGCTGACCGGGATTTGCGCGGCGTTCGATGGTGACGTTGCGGCCCGCCTTGTCCGACAATCCTCCCGCCGCCGAGATCAAGTCGAAAAGCCGGCGCTCGCCGATGGCGGGGTAGGGGCCGGGGTGATTGACTTCGCCTGCCATCGTGATGGCTTGCGATGCGGACTCGTCCACAAAAATGGAAACGTGCGGATTGCGAACAAAGCCTCCGTCCTCGAGCCGCTTTTGGATCAACGCCTGCGCTTCATCGGTGGTTAGGCCGGCGATGTGAACATAGTCGATGAGCGGGAAATAGACGTCTCCGGA